>NZ_JAWMPX010000003.1:0-308676 GCF_033101155.1 Tropicimonas sp. TH_r6 | reverse complement strand
CTGACCGGCCCCTGGCAGGTGAGCGCGCGCAACGAGAGCACCTTTGCCGAGCGTGCGGAATATGACGACCTTTATGTCCGTGGCCTGTGCTTCGAGGCCGATCTGAAGCTGATATTCGGGACCGTCATCGTGATGTTTCGGGGCACTGGCCACTGAGGTGCGACAACCGGGGGGCGAGGCCGTCTATCCGAAGAAGTCGTCTCCCCGACCCGCGCCGTTTTCTCGAACCGAAGTTCACTAGGCGTGTCTGCGGAAGCCGCCGATCCTGAAGCCAGAGATTCGCGATAGATCCGCCTTCATCGGATATTCCTGCATCTCGATGATCCTGTCGATGCATAGTCTGCCGGTTGAGACTGCGCCTGGGTGTTGCAATGGATCTTTCGCTGCGCCGGAAAGGTCCAGCAGTGCGTCCACCGCGGCGCGTCTCTTCACAATGCCTGCCGGACATTGGACGGGTCTGTTTCGACATCGGGCAATGTCTCGGTGCTCGGGTGGAAGTGGTCCAGCGTCAGTAGACATCCCTTTGGTATCTGTGATCTCCCGAAAGGCGCTCAAGATAGGCCGCCGCTTCGGAGGGCGACAAGCCGCCATGTTCCGCAATCACACGCAGAAGCGCTTGCTCCACATCTGCGGCCATGCGGGCTGCATCGCCGCAGATATAGATCGCGGCGCCATCTTCCAGCCAACGATAGATGTCTGCGCCGTCCCGTTCCAGAAGGGTCTGGACATAGACCTTGTCGGTCCCGTCCCGGGACCATGCGAGGCTCGTGCGGGTCAAAACCCCGCTGTCCCTCCAGTCTTCGATCTGGTCCCGGTAGAGGTAATCGCAGGCTTCGTGCTGGTCGCCGAAGAACAACCAGTTTTTCCCTGTCGAGCCACGCGCGGCGCGGTCTTCGAGGAAGGCGCGGAACGGGGCGATGCCGGTGCCGGGACCGATCATGATAAGTGGCCGGGTGTCGTCGTCGGGCAGGTGGAAATGCGCCGAGCGCTGGACATAGACGCCGACCATGCCACCCTGGGCAAGCCGCTCGCCGAGATAGGTGGAGGCCACGCCTTGCCGGGGCGTGTCGTTCTTTTCGTAGCGCACTTCTCCCACCGTCAGGTGGACTTCGCCGGGATGCGCGGCCGGACTCGAAGAGATCGAGTAGAGCCGGGGCTGCAACGGGCGCAGCCCGTCTGCGAGCCCCTGGGCATCGAGCAGCAAATTGCCCCGGCGCAGAAGGTCGATGACCTGAGCGTCGCAGGAATTTTCCGCAAGGCCCCAGCGTTCCACAGTCTTGGGCGTGACCGTGGTCAGGTCGAGCCGGGTCAGCAGCGCCGGGCGCAGCTGTGCCGGGCCGGATTTGAGCTGAACCGTCTCGCGACCCGAGAGGCCAGAGACTGCGAGGATTTCGGCGACCTCGGCGGGATCGTTCACAGGCCAGACGCCGAGTGCATCGCCCACCGAATAGTTTAGATCCTCGCCTCCACCGGCCAGCGACAGCTCGACATGATTGACGCATTTGGCAGATCCGGCCCCGCTCAGGCGTTGCGAAACCATGAGCGAGGCCATGAAAGGCGTGTTCTTGTCGAAGGCGGGGCCAATCTCGACCGGTTCGGGCGCGGCGGCCGAGCCAGCAGCCGACCGGAACGCGTCGCTCTCGAAGGCGGCGGCTTTCCAGTTGGCATAGTCCTCCTCGAAATCGAGATCGCAGGCGGTGAGCGGGGCGGCACGGGTTGCGCCCAGCTCTTCCAGACGGGAATCGATATCGCGCGCGGCCTTGTTGAATTCCGCATAGGAGCTGTCGCCCAGCCCGCAAACGCTGAAATTCAGGCTCGTGGGCAGGGCAGGGGCGCCCTCGGCCATCAACGCGGAATGGAACCTCGCCGAGTTGTCCGTTGGCTCGCCCTCACCGAAAGTCGCGGCGAGGATGAGCAGGTGACTGACGGACGCGAGGTCCGACAGCTCGATATCATCAAGCGCGGCGACGCTGGCTTCGAAGCCCTGTGTTCTAGCGAATTTGCGCAAGTCCTTGGAAAGCGACTCGCAATTGCCCGATTGCGAACCGTAGAGCACGCACAGTGCGGTCCCCGATTCCGCGTCGCCGCCCGTCGTTGCCGAGGCGGCGATGGCATGCAATCCGGTCAGCAACCCGTTGAGCCAGTGTCGCTGGGCAGGGTCGAAGGGCGCATCCTCGGGGATGAACTCGGGCGATGCCGGGCTCTGGGTCTGGCCGATGGCCAGCGCAAGATTTTGAAGAATATTGGGGTCCTGGGCGGTCATGATCGGGCGTCTCCGGAGGTCTGGGTCAGGCAGCGGCGGCGGCCGCGGCAGGTGGCAGCAGGGCGCGCAACGCGTCATCATCGAGGCTGCGGGTGAAGTCGAGAAAGCTCTGGCCGGGCGCACGCAGGCGCAGATACTCGGCCATCACATGCTCCAGCAACTCCGGCACCGCGTCGGCGGCCACCGGCCCACATAACGGCCGCGCCAGCCCTTGATCGCCATCCGAGCCGCCTCCGACCACGATCATATACCCCTCGCCGCCATCGGGTGCGGCAGCACCAGCCAGGCCGATATCGCCGATATAATGCTGAGCGCAGGAATTGGCGCAGCCTGTGAAATGTATGTTGATCGGTTGATCCAGCGTGAAGCGGCTCTCCAGGTGCCGCACCAAAGCGGTCGCGTCCTGCTTGGTATAGGCGGCCGCGAGCTTGCAGCCCCATTTGCCGGTGCAGGCGACGGCACCGGCGGCGAAGGCGTTGGCGCGGGTGGTGAGCCCGAGCGCCTCGATCTCTGCGCAGACAGTTTCGACATCCGCATCGGCCACGCCGGCGATCAGCGGGTTCTGCCAGACGGTCAGCCGGATGTCGTTGGTGCCAAGACGTTGCGCGATCCGGCCCAAACCGCGCATCTGTTCGGGCGACATCCGACCAAGCTCCAGCGCGACGCCGACATAGTTTAGCCCCGCCTGCTTTTGCGGATGCACGCCGATATGGCCCTGTCGGTTGATCGCCGGGCGCGGCGCGTCATGAACGGGCGACAGCGGGGTGAGCGTCACGCCGGTGCCGAAACTGTCCAGCTTCTCCTGCGTCCGGGCGCAGAACCAGTCGAACCCCTTGCCGTCGAGCAGGTATTTCAGCCGCGCATTGCCGCGATTTGTCCGGTTCCCATGTTCGACGAAGACCCGCAGTATCGCCTCGGCCACATCGACCGTCTCTTCAGGACGGCAGACCAACCCGGTATCGCGGGCGAAGTCCTTGTGCCCGGTGATGCCGCCAAGATGGATGCGGCACCAGATGCCGGGCGGGACGCCCGCGTCGTTCTCCTGCACATCGATGGCGAGGAAGCCGATATCATTGGTGTCGGAGACACAGGAGATCGAGCCGGCATTGTCGAAGGAGACGTTGAACTTGCGCGGGATGCCCTGAAGTTCGCGGGTGTGCAGGATGCGTGTCGAGAGCCGTTTCGCATAGCCCTTGAGATCGATCAGCTCGACCGGATCGAAACCGGCGGTGGGCGAGGCGGTCAGGTTGCGCGCGGAATCGGCGCCCGTTCCCTGCGCGGTCAGCCCCACCTCCTGAAGCGCCTCGATGATCGGGATCACGCTGCCGGGCTGGATCTCTCGCAGCTGCAGGCTGCCGCGAGTGGTGACATGGGAATAGCCGCCGGCATAGTGTTCGGCGATATCGCCGAGCACCCTCATCTGCTCGCCGCGCAGGATATTGGCGGGCATGCGCAGGCGCATCATGTAGCCCGGGCTGTTCGGCTCGACATTGAAAAAGCCGAGATGCCGCAACAGGAACTGGTCGAGCCCGGCAGCGAGATGTCCCTCCGCCTCCCATTGCTCGAGCTGGCGCCACATGTCGAGCGGGTGCAACTCGTGCTTGGCGAGCTCTTCCTTGCACAGATCTTCCAGCGGTGTGCCATGGACGGTTTCCGGCGCAGCGTCGCTCCCATCTCTGCCCTGGAAGGCGCGGTGAAGGTTGAGACGGGTGAGCACGTTGACGAGATAGTCTTGCTGTTCGGCGCTGAAGCCGGGCTGGGGCTGAGACATCGGGCGACCTCTCCATTCGGGCCTCGGGCGCGGGTTTGCGCAGCGCCGAGGGATTGACGATCGGCGCGGTGCGCCGGTGGCGGCTCGTCCGCGAAGAAGGCGGCGGGCCGGAATCTGGTGGGGAGGGGCATCGTTGCCCGAGAAGATCACGCCGTTTCAGCCCTATGGCTCTTCCGGACCTCGTTGCCCGGATGGCGCGTGATCCGGCGCGTGGCCGGACCTGTCTTCTTCGGGCTAGCGGCTCGGCTGGCCACCGGTCAAGCCTGACACAGGGTATTTCGCACTTGCAGAAAGAAGACAGCGGGGACTGGTCGCATTTTTGGGCAAATTCCTGGTTTCTGCCCAGCCATTCCGAAGGAGCGCCGGATTCTCACGGTCGAATCAGCCGCGAATCGGCCTAAAATCGGTATGAAATTTATACTTTTGGGCATAATTCCCGGATTTTGGCCGGTTTCGAGCCAAAGGTTGCTGCCAAAATCAGCAAGCGCTTGGAAACTGCGCCATTACTTTCGCCAACTCGATCTGTGCGGCACTGCAGCATTGACAGGATAGCGAGGGCCGCTCCTACTTGGGGCGTGATCCGGGCAATGGCGTCCGGACGACAATTCGCCAGGAAGGGCCACACGCGGCCCGTTTCCCGAATTGCCCGCACGGGCATGCAGCGAAGAGGCTGCGACGACGCGTATGTGCTTCGGACGGCTCCTGCCCAGACGAAAACCCGCCATACGCAAGTAGCAATGTTCCAGAGGTTTCACTGTCGCGCAAACCCGCGCGCGGCACCGATATCGCGCGGCCTCATGCCGGTCGCTCCCTGCAACCCATCAACGCTCTCGACACCCCAAAAACCCGTGCTGAACGGGCGGGCTGTGGCCCGCATCGGGCGGTGCTGAAAAAACATAGGATAGTGCAATGGCCTACGTCTCCCCTGCCGAATTCGCGACCAAGATGGTCGATGCCGGCGAACAGAAAGCCCTCATGTCGACCAAGGATACCCTGATCCGGTCCTACATGGCCGGCGCGATCCTGGCGCTTGCCGCCGCCTTTGCCGTCACCGTCGCGGTGAATACCGGCAACTTCCTGATCGGCGCGCTGCTCTTCCCGGTCGGGTTCTGCACGCTCTACCTGCTGGGGTTCGACCTGCTGACCGGTGTGTTTACCCTCGTTCCGCTCGCCTATTGGGACAAGCGCCCGGGCATCGATCTCAAGGCGATGCTGCGCAACTGGGGCCTTGTCTTTGTCGGGAATTTCGGCGGCGCCTTTACCGTCGCGATCTTCATGGCGATCATCTTCACCACCGGATTCAGCCATGAGCCCAACGCGGTCGGCCAGAAGATCGGCGTGATCGGCGAGGCCCGAACCGTCGGCTATGCCGAGGCCGGCGCCTCGGGCATGCTCACGCTCTTCATCCGCGCCGTGATGTGCAACTGGATGGTCTCCACCGGCGTTGTCGCGGCTATGATGTCGACCTCCGTCTCCGGCAAGATCATGGCCATGTGGATGCCGATCCTGATCTTTTTCTATCTCGGCTTCGAGCATTCCATCGTGAACATGTTCCTCTTCCCCTCGGGCCTGCTGCTCGGCGGCGAGTTCACCGTGATGGACTACCTGTTCTGGAACGAGATCCCGACCGTGATCGGCAACCTCGTGGGCGGTCTGACCTTTGTCGGCGCGATGATCTACTCGACGCATTACAAGACCTCGCCGCCGCGCAAGGTCGAGAGCGACGACTCCGTGGGCATGCCCGCCGAGTAATCCCCTCAAACGCCGGAAACCCCGCCCTTGCGCGGGGTTTCCATGCTTCTGGAGATCCGATGTGCCCAGGGACAGCGCCACCATCACGAACCTGACGGTTTCAATCGGCCAGTATTCCACCGCCGGTCGCAAGGAAACCAACCAGGATTTCAGCGACGCGCGCGTGCCCGAGGGCAACGCGCTTCTGCTCAAGGGCGTTACGCTCGCCATCGCCGACGGCATCTCCACCAGCCCGGTCAGCCGCGAGGCGGCCGAGATCGCGGTGAAGAGCCTGCTGACCGACTATTACTGCACCTCCGACGCCTGGACGGTGAAAATCGCCGCCTCACGCGTCATCGCCGCCACCAATTCCTGGCTGCACGGGCTGAACCGGGCCGCCCGGATCGGCGATATAGATCGCGGCCATGTCTGCACCCTCTCCGCGCTGATCCTGAAGGGACGAAACGCGCATCTGCTGCATGTCGGAGACAGCCGGATCTGGCGTGTTTCCGGTGGCGCGCTGGAGCCGCTGACCGAGGATCATCGCGTTACCCTGTCCTCCGTCGAGACCTATCTGGGCCGCGCCATGGGCGTGGAGCCTGCCGTCGAGATCGACTATGCCCGCCTCGGCCTTGTGCCCGGCGACGTGTTCCTGCTGACCACGGACGGGGTGCATGAGCACTGGCAGCCGCGCGGCGTGGTCGCGGCCATTCGTTCGGCGGAAACGCTCGACGCGGCTGCCGAAACCATCGTGCAGGAGGCGCTGGACGCTGGCAGCGACGACAACCTCTCCGTGCAGATCGTTCGCGTGGAGAGCCTTCCGAATGCGGACGCCTCGGACATTCTCGCCGAAAGCACCGCCCTGCCGGTGCCACCCCTGCCGCGTATTGGCGACCGGATCGACGGGTTCCGCATCCTGCGCCAGATCCATGCCAATCATCGCAGCCACATCTTCCTCGCGGCGGCCCCGAACGGGAGACGGGTCACGCTCAAGATCCCGGCCACAGATGCGAAGGAAGACCCTGCCTGGCTGCGCCGTTTCCTCATGGAGGAATGGATCGCCCGGCGGCTGGACTCGCCGCATGTGCTGAAAGCGGCGGAAGCGCCCGAGACCCGTTCCGGCCTTTATGTGCTCAACGAGTTCGTCGACGGCCAGACGCTGCGCCAGTGGATGCATGACCGCGACGCGCCGACCCTGGCCGAGAGTCGCGATATCATCGGCCAGGTGATCCGTGGCCTGCGCGCCTTCCACCGCAAGCAGATGCTGCATCAGGATCTGCGCCCCGAGAATGTGATGATCGACAATGATGGAACGGTGAAGATCATCGATTTCGGCGCAACGCGTGTTGCCGGTGTACAGGAGGCGCTGCGCGAGACCGGCGAGGAGATCCTCGGGACGCTGCAATACGCTGCGCCGGAATACTTCTCCGGAGATCCGGTCGGCCCGCGCTCCGACCAGTTTTCGCTCGGCGTGATTGCCTACGAGATGTTGACCGGACGGCTGCCCTATGGCGCCGAGGTCGGGCGGGTGCGCAACCGGCGCGACGTGGCGCGGCTGAAATACCGCTCGGCCTGCGACGGGCTCAACAACATCCCCGTCTGGGTCGACGATGCCCTGCGCCGCGCGACTCATCCGGACCCGACCCGCCGCTTCGACGCGTTGTCGGAACTCGAAGCCGCCCTGCGCGCGCCCGGCGGCTCTGCCCCGCGCCAGCGGCCACTGGCCGAACGCCACCCGGTGCGCTTCTGGCAAGGGGTCTCGGGGCTGCTGGCCGCGGCCTGCCTTGCGCTCCTTCTCACTCGATAGACAACAGACCCAACAGGAAAGGAAACGACATGGACATGATGATAGCGGAGATGGACCGTGAGGATGTCACCGCGATGATCCTCTCGGCCAAGAAGAAAGCCGGGTTGAGCTGGGAGGGCATCGCCGAAACCATCGGCATGTCGCCGGTCTGGACCCATTCGGCGGCGATGGGGATGAACGCCATGCCGGCAGAGAAGGCCGATGCACTGGTCACAGCCCTCGCCCTGCCGCCCGAGGCAAGCGCGCTTCTGCAGGAGAGCCCGACAAAAGTCTGGGAACAAACCGTCCCGACCGATCCCTGCATCTATCGCTTCTACGAGATCGTCGGCGTCTACGGCCCGACGCTGAAGGCGCTGATCCACGAAAAATTTGGCGACGGGATCATGTCGGCCATCGATTTCGACATGAGCGTCACCCGTGTCGAGAACCCCAAGGGAGACCGCGTCAAGGTCGAGATGTCCGGCAAATACCTGGCCTACAACGCCTGGTAAGCGAGGCGCCGGAGTGGCTTGGAGGCGGGACCGCGCGCCGGCCTCCGCCGCCGTCGCCTTGGAACGATTGGCGGGGCGCTCCCCCCGCGCGTCCGGATCTCTTGCCCGCCTGATCCGCCCTCGATCCGGAGTGTCCGGTCGGGGGCGTTTTCGTTTCAGGACGGCGGGTGCGCGGCACGGTCTGTCCGCGCACCCGCAGCTAACGCGACGGCAAGGCACATGTTCAGGGGCGGTCACATGGCGTAGCACCGCTGGAAACACCGGGACAGGGCTGTCCGACACGGGAGGCGGCGCCAGTTCCGCCCCGTCTTCGACGGTGCTTTCGGCCAAGAAGGAGGAGAGTTCCATGCGGGGATCACTCGCCGTCGCCCGACCGCGGGGGCTGACGCTCCAGGGCCATCTCGTCGTCATGATCGCGGCGATCGTGTTGCTGCAATTCGCCCTGACCTGGGCCGTGATCTCGGACGCCGTCTCCGGCATCGTGCGCGAGCAGATCGGCGAACGGGCCCTGCAAACCGCGCTTGCCGTGGCCGAGATGCCAGAGATCCGCGCTCGCCTTGCCCGGAAGGACCAGAGCGGCGCCATTCAGGAGCTTGCCGAGGAACTGCGCAAGAAGACCGGTGCGGAGTATATCGTTGTCGGCGACAGTGACGGCATCCGCTATTCGCATCCCGTGCCCGAGCGCATCGGCAAGAGTTTTGTCGGCGGCGATACCGGGGCGGTCCTGAAGGAGGGGCGCGCCTATGTCTCCGAAGCCACGGGCACGCTCGGACCGGCCATTCGCGGCATGGCGCCGATCCGCTTCGGTTTTCGCAATGTGATCGGCTTCGTCAGCGTTGGCTATCTCAAGGAAGACGTGCAGGGGCTGTTGCAGCGCTACCTGCAGCGCCCCCTGCTCTATCTCTCGGTCCTGATGGGGCTCGGCGTGTTCTGGGCGATCTATGTCGCGCGCCATTTCAAGAAGCGGACGCTCGGGTTGGAACCGGAAGAGATCACCCAGCTCTTCCTGCAGCGCGAGGCCATTCTCGAAGCGATCCGGGCCGGGGTCGTCTCGACAGATGATGCCGGGATCGTGCGGGTGGCCAATCGCGCCGCGCTGACCGCAGCCGGCGCGGAGAAACCCGGCGAGATCGTCGGCACACCCGCAAAGGGCGCCTTCCCGGATCTCGGCCTCGACGAGGTACTCGCAACCGGCCAGCCCCTCGAATACGAGGAACGCACGATTGGCGGGCGGGACATGGTCGTCAATGCCACGGCGATCCGAACCAAGGACCGGTTGCTCGGTGCTGTGGCGACCTTCCGGCCGAAGGACGAGATGCAGCGCATCGCGCAGGAGCTGGCCCGGGTCCGGGAATATGGCGAATTCCTGCGGGCGCAGAGCCACGAGCATTCCAACAAGCTGCACACGATCGCCGGCCTTCTGGAAATCGGCGCCTACCAGGAAGCACAGGATTTCGTCTGCGACGAGACCTCTGGCTATCAGGCGATGGTCGATTTCCTGCACCGCGCGGTGCCGCACCCGGTCGTGGCCGGTATTATCCTCGGCAAATACGCGCGGGCGCGCGAGCTCAAGGTGACACTGGAGATCGCGCCGGACAGCCAGATGATCGACCTGCCCGAGCGGATCGACCAGGAACAACTCGTCACGGTGCTCGGCAACCTGCTCGAAAATGCCTTCGAAGCGATGCTCGACATGCCCGAGGGGCAGCGCGAGGTGCTGCTCTCCTTCACGGATCTCGGCGACGAGGTGCTCTTCGAAGTCGAGGACCACGGACCGGGCATCGCGCCGGAACGCTCCGAGGCGATCTTCGAGCGGGGTGTGTCCTCAAAAGGGGGAGACCGACGCGGGCTGGGGCTCTATCTGGTGCGCCGTGCCGTCGAAAAGCTGGGAGGCTATGTGACCGTCGGCAGTGGAGAGGCCGGCGGCGCGCTCTTCACGGTGGCACTCCCGAAGGAGCTACCGGTCGAGCCTGCGAAGGAAGCTGCGGAATGAGCGATATCTCGGTGCTGATTGTCGAGGATGACGAAAAGATAGGCGAGCTGCACCGCCGTTTCACCGAGCGCGTGGACGGGTTTGCCGTCGTCGGCATCGCCAGCACGCTGGCGGATGCCAGCGAGATGATCACCCTGCTCGAACCGGATCTCGTGCTGCTCGATCTCTACTTCCCCGAGGGGGAGAGCTTCGGCCTGCTGAAGGAGATCCGCGCCCAGGGGTTGGAGACGGATGTGATCCTGATCACCGCCGCCCGCGAGGTGAAGGCGCTCAAGACGGCGATGCGCAACGGTGTCTTCGACTTCATCATCAAGCCGCTCACCTCCGGTCGTTTTGCCGATTGCCTCGCCAATTACCGGCGCTATCGGGCGCGGGTCGAGGACCGGTCCACGCTCGAACAGGACGAGGTGGACGGGATCCTGCATCCGCCCGTCTCCGCCGAGACCGGCCCGGATCACGCCAGCCGTCGCCTGCCCAAGGGGGTCGACATGCTGACGCTGGAAACTGTGCGCGCCGTCTTTGTCGAGGACGGGACGGCACCCAGCTTCAGCGCCGAGGAGGTTGGGGCTCGGATCGGCGTCAGCCGTTCGACCGCGCGGCGGTATCTCGAATACCTCGTCTCGGTGCGCTTTGTTCGTCCCGATCTCGTCTATGGCTCGGTCGGTCGTCCGGAGCGGCGCTATTCCCGGATGGGGCCGTTTCAATAGGCGGACCCTAGATGGTTCGGCCTTGCGTGCCTTTCGGTCCCCTCAAATGAACGGGGACAGTGTTGGTGTCGGGGGAAAACAGACAAGCAGCAGCCGTGCCGGAGTCGTGAGACCTCAGCTTTCGCCGCTTTCAAGCCGTGCCAGCAGAGCTGTGGCCGCCAGCTGTTCGGCTTGTCGTTTGGAGCCGGCCGTTGCGGTTTCGCTGCGCCCATCTTCCAGTTTGACCGCGATGGTGAAATTTGGCGCGTGATCCGGCCCTGAGCGGCCGGTCTGGACATAGCTTGGCGGTTTCATGCCGCGGGCCTGCGCCCATTCCTGCAGCGCTGTCTTCGAATCGCGGGCCAGGGCTTCGGCGGCTTCGATCCGGTCCCCCCAGAGGCGCAGCAGGATCGGTTTTGCTGCCTCCAGCCCGCCATCGAGATAGATCGCCGCCAGCACCGCCTCCATCGCGTCACCCAACAGTGCGTTCTTGCGCCGTCCGCCGGACATCATCTCCGAGCGCCCGAGCTTCAGCGCCGCGCCGAGGTCGATCTGGCGGGCGACATCGGCGCAGGTCTCCTTGCGCACCAGCACATTGTAGCGCGGCGCGAGCTGGCCTTCATCGGCCAGGCGGTCATGTAGGAAAAGCGCCTCGGCTATCACGAGGTTCAACACCCTGTCGCCGAGAAATTCCAGCCGCTGGTTGGACGGACGGGTCTCGGAAGCGATCGACGGATGGGTCAGCGCGCGCGCAAGCAGTTCCGGCTTGCGGAACACATGGCCCAGGCGGTCCTGCAGGGCGCGGGCTTCGGCGGATAGCTTCACTCGATTCCCTTGAACAAGCGGTCCGGGCGCCAGGTCCAGATATAGAAGAGCGACTTGCCTGCCGAAGAGAACACGATCCGGTCCGCGCGGCCGATCAGGTTTTCGGCGGGGACCATGCCGACGCCGCGGGCAAGCTGGTTGACCCGGCTGTCGGTGGAGTTGTCACGGTTGTCGCCCATGAAGAAGTAATGGCCTTCGGGGACGGAGAAGAGCGGCGTGTTGTCGGTCGGCCCGTTGCCGACATTCAGGATCGAATGGGAGCGGCCTTCGGGCAGCGTCTCGATAAACTTCTCTTTCTCGCAGGTGCCGCCTTCTCCGACCGGGCCATTGGCGCAGCGCGGCATAAGCTGTTGCGGACCCTGCGGTGCCATCGGCTCGGTGAAGAGCCCGTCCGGTTCGGTCTTCAGCGGCGTGCCGTTGATGTGCAGGATGCCGTTTTTCATCTGGATCCGGTCGCCGGGAAGGCCGATCAGGCGCTTGATGAAATCGGCGCCGTTGACGGGATGGCGGAAAACGACGACATCGCCGCGCTCCGGTTCGGAGGCGAGGATGCGGCCCTCGATGGGGCAGATCGAGAACGGGCAGGAATAGCGCGAATAGCCATAGGCCATCTTGTTGACGAAGAGGAAATCGCCGATCAGCAATGTGTCCTTCATCGACCCCGAGGGAATCCAGAAGGGCTGGAAGAAGAGAGTGCGAAACACCCCGGCGATCAGCAGGGCATAGACAATTGTCTTGATCGTCTCGACGATCCCGTCCTTGGCGTCTTCCATGCTCATCCTCTGTCTCTTGTCTGGCGGCTACATGATCGGCGCTGGCCGGGGTGTCAAGCGCCGCCGGGGTCTGGCGGGGTAGCGACCGGGCGGGCCTCGATGACGACGAAGGCCTGCGCCCAGGGGTGATCGTCCGTCAGGGTGACGTGGATGATCGCCTCATGGCCCGGCGGGGTCATCTCCGCGAGCCTTTGCGCGGCCCAGCCGGTGACATGCATCACGGGCTGGCCTGTCTCGAGGTTAGAGACCGCCATGTCCTTCCAGGCGATCCCCATGCGTAGTCCGGTGCCGAGCGCCTTGGAGCAGGCTTCCTTGGCCGCCCACCGCTTGGCGTAGGTGCCGACCGTGTCGCGCCGGCGTTCGGCCTTGCGCTGCTCGGTCTCGGTGAAGACGCGGTTGCGGAAACGGTCGCCGAAACGCTCCAGCGTGCCGGCAATGCGCTCGATATTCGCCAGGTCGGTTCCGATCCCGAGGATCATTCGGCGTCTCCAGCGACCTCGAGGTCGAAAACCGCGATTCCCTCGGCTCCGTCCTCACACATGGCCACGAGCCGTGCGCCCAGGGCGACATGATCGGGATGGCCGGCATAGTGCGACAGCGCGTCCGGGCTGTCGAAGTCGATCGTGAAGCCGAAGGGGAAATCGGCTGTCTTGCTCTCGAAATCCCTGTTCGGCCCACACTTGAACCCATCTGCGCCCGGCAGGTCGTCGACCAATTCGGCGAGCCCCAGCACGATCGCATCAAGCGCGGTCCGGTCGAATCCGTCCGGGAGCCGCAACATGACGCAATGGCGGATCATGCCCGTGCCTCGTCCATAAGCTCCCGCATCCGGCGAATCGACGCGTCCAGCCCGACGAAGATCGCCTCGCCGACGAGGAAATGCCCGATATTCAGTTCGACCATTTCCGGGAACGCCGCGACAGGCTGCACCGTGTCATAGGTCAACCCGTGACCGGCATGCACCTCCAGGCCAAGCGAATGGGCGAAGCTCGACATCTCGCGCAGCCGGTCCAACTCGGCGTCCCGTTCGTCAAAACGGCCCTCGGCATGGGCGTCGCAATAGGCCCCGGTATGCAGTTCGACCACGGCCGCGCCGATCCGATGCGCGGCCTCGATCTGACGCGGGTCGGCGGCGATGAAGATGGAGACCCGAATGCCGGCATCGCGCAGGGGGGCGATGAAATGGGCCAGCCTGTTCTCGTCCTGCGCGACCTCGAGCCCACCCTCGGTGGTCCGTTCCTCGCGTTTTTCGGGCACGATGCAAACCGCATGCGGTTTGTGATGCAGCGCAATGGCCTGCATTTCGTCGGTCGCCGCCATCTCGAAATTGAGCGGCACGGTGAGCTGTTCCGACAGCGCCTCGATATCGGCGTCGCCGATATGGCGCCGGTCCTCGCGCAGGTGCGCGGTTATGCCGTCGCAGCCCGCCGCCTCGGCAATGCGCGCGGCGCGCAACGGGTCTGGCACGTCGCCGCCGCGCGCATTGCGCACGGTCGCCACGTGGTCGATATTGACGCCGAGCCGCAGCCGGCCCACGAATTCGGTTCCTTCGGGCGTGGTCATCGTCACGAACTCCATGTTGCGTTGCAGACATATCTTCGTGAACAGGCAAGGGAAAGGCATCTTGGACGCCGCCCCGCAATTGCGCCGACTGCAAGGCTCGGTTAAGCCGGGGGAACCGTTCCAAACAATGACGAGCTGCACGATGATCCGCCCGACCTTCAGACAGTCCCGACGCCTCTTCGCACTGGCCAGCCTTGCCGCCCTCGCCGCATGCAGCAGCCAGACGCCCGTCTCGCAACAATCCGTCGAGCCGTTGGGCGAGTTCAAGCTCGTACACAACATCGTCGTCGCCGACGAGGTGCAGAAAGTGCAGCCCTCCCGCGACGTGCCGGCCGATGTCTGGGAAGAGGCTATGAAAGAGGCGATCGACGCGCGCCTCGGCCGTTATGACGGCAGCCAGTTGTACCATCTCGGTATTGCGGTCCTTGGCTATTCGGTCGCCGTGCCCGGTGTGCCGCTGGTGCTCGCGCCGAAATCGGTCGTGGTGGTCGAAGCGACCGTCTGGGACAATGCCAAGGGTGGCAAGATCAACCAGGAACCGCGCCAGTTCACGGTCTTCGAATCCGCCAGCCCCGATCTCTTCATTGGCTCCGGCATCACCAAGAACAAGGATGAGCAGGTTGCGAACCTCGCCGCCAACGTTGCGCTCCAGGTCGAGAAGTGGATGCGCGAGAACGAAGAGTGGTTTGCCAAGCGTCCCGGAAGCGAGGCCACGACCGAGTAGAGAAACGGGTCGCGCAGGCGCGGAAACAAGCGAATTCGCTTGATTTTTCGCGCCAGACGCCATAAATCGCGCGCGGTGTAAACGGGCCGCAGGTTGCCCCCCAAAGACGAGGCGCCACGAGACATGGCAAAGGAAAAGTTTGAGCGTAACAAGCCGCATGTAAACGTCGGCACGATTGGTCACGTTGACCACGGCAAGACGACGTTGACGGCGGCAATCACCAAGTATTTCGGTGATTTCAAGGCGTATGACCAGATCGACGGCGCGCCCGAAGAGAAGGCCCGAGGCATCACGATCTCGACCGCCCATGTCGAGTACGAGACCGACGCGCGTCACTACGCCCATGTCGACTGCCCCGGCCACGCCGACTACGTCAAGAACATGATCACCGGTGCTGCCCAGATGGACGGCGCGATCCTGGTCTGCTCGGCCGCCGATGGCCCGATGCCCCAGACCCGCGAGCACATCCTGCTGGCCCGCCAGGTCGGCGTTCCGGCGCTGGTCGTCTACATGAACAAGGTTGACCAGGTCGACGACGAGGAACTGCTCGAGCTTGTCGAAATGGAAATCCGCGAGCTGCTCTCGGACTACGAATTCCCGGGCGATGACATTCCGATCATTGCCGGCTCCGCTCTGGCGGCGATGGAGGGCCGTGATCCGGAGATCGGCGAAGAATCGATCAAGAAGCTGATGGCCGCTGTCGACGAGTACATCCCGACCCCGGATCGTCCGGTTGATCAGCCGTTCCTGATGCCGATCGAGGACGTGTTCTCGATCTCCGGTCGCGGCACGGTTGTGACCGGTCGTGTCGAGCGTGGCGTGATCAATGTTGGCGACGAGATCGAAATCGTCGGCATCCGCGACACCTCCAAGACGACCTGCACGGGCGTGGAAATGTTCCGCAAGCTGCTGGATCGTGGTGAAGCCGGCGACAACATCGGCGCGCTGCTGCGCGGTGTCGACCGTGAAGGCGTCGAGCGTGGCCAGGTTCTCTGCAAGCCCGGCTCCGTGACCCCGCACACGAAGTTCGAAGCCGAGGCCTACATCCTGACCAAGGAAGAGGGTGGCCGTCACACGCCGTTCTTCGCCAACTACCGTCCGCAGTTCTACTTCCGCACGACGGATGTGACCGGGATGGTGACGCTGCCGGAGGGCACCGAGATGGTGATGCCGGGCGACAACCTGAAGTTCGAGGTTGAGCTGATCTGCCCGATCGCGATGGAAGAGAAGCTGCGCTTCGCCATCCGTGAAGGCGGCCGCACCGTCGGCGCCGGCGTCGTCTCCAAGATCATCGAGTAATCAACGCTCGAGAAAACGGTCAAGGCCGCCCCTCGGGGCGGCCTTTTTTTGTTTTGCCAAGGTGGTGCGGGCCGATTCTGGAAGGTCAGGCCACCGCCTGGACCGCCCGCTTCGCCATCACCGAGATCAGGTTGGCCCGGTATTCTCCGTCGCCATGCAGGTCCGACAGCAACCCGTCTGGCGAGATCGCGACCCCAGTGACCGCCTCGGGCGCGAAATTCGCCGAAAGCGCCGCTTCGAGCCCGTCATGGCGGAACACGCCGTCCTCCCCCGCGCCGGTGATCGCGACACGCACGCCGTCGGAGCGTTTCGCCACGAAGACACCGACCATTGCGTAGCGCGAGGCCGGGTTGGGGAATTTCGCATAGGCCGCCGCCTCGGCTTTCGGGAAACGGATCGCCGTGACAATCTCGTCCTCCTCCAGCACGGTGGCGAACATACCGTCGAAAAAATCCGCCGCCGCGAGCTCGCGCTGCGTGGTGACGATGGTGGCGCCGAGGCCGAGCGCGGCAGCGGGGTAGTCGGCTGCCGGGTCGTTATTGGCGAGACTCCCACCGATTGTGCCGGCATGGCGCACCGCCGGATCGCCGATCCCCGCCGCGAGACAGGCCAGTGCCGGGCAGGCGGCGAGCACCAGTTCAGAACCAGCGACCTCCGCGTGGGTTGTGGTGGCGCCGATAACGATGCTGTCGCCGTCCTCGCAGATGCCGTGGAGATTGGCGATTCCCCGGATATCGACCACGTCAGACGGTGCGGCGAGATGGTTCTTCATCGTCGGCAGCAGCGTGTGGCCCCCCGCCAGCACCTTGGCCTCTTCCGAGGAAGAGAGCAGCGCCAGCGCGGCTTCAAGGGAGTCGGGCTTGTGATATTTTGTCGGATACATTTGCGTCTTCTCCCTTATTCCGCCGCAACGTCGGCTTTGGCAGCCTGGATCGCGCGCCAGACAGCCAAGGGTGTCGCGGGCATCTCCAAGGCGTTGTTGCCAATGGCATCGGTGATGGCATTGATCACGGCCGGCGGTGAGCCGATCGCGCCTGCCTCGCCGCATCCCTTGATACCCAGCGGATTGTTGGGGGTCGGTGTGCAGCCATGTTCGACCACGAAGCTCGGCACGTCCTTGGCCCGCGGCATCGCGTAGTCCATGTAGGAGCCGGTCAGGAGCTGGCCATCCGCGTCATACACCACGCCCTCGAGCATGGCCTGGCCGATCCCCTGAACGACACCGCCATGGACCTGCCCCTCGACGACCATCGGGTTGATGATCGTGCCGAAATCGTCCGCGGCGACGAACTGGACGATCTCTGTCGTGCCTGTCTCCGGGTCGACCTCGACTTCGCAGATGAACGTGCCGGCCGGGAAGGCGAAGTTGACCGGGTCGAAGAAAGCGCCTTCCTTGAGGCCGGGTTCCATCTCGGGCGGCAGGTTGTGCCCGGTATAGGCGGCGAGTCCGACCTCGTGCCATGCCATCGACTTGTCCGTGCCCGCGACCTTGACCTCGCCGTTTTCGATCACGAGGTCATCCTCGCTGGCTTCCAGCGTGTGCGCGGCGATCTTGCGAACCTTTGCCTCGACCTTGTCGAGTGCTCGCATGACCGCCGACATGCCCACCGGACCGGAACGCGAACCGTAGGTGCCCATGCCGAACTGCACCTTGTCGGTGTCGCCATGCACGATCTGGACGTTGTCGATCGGGATGCCAAAACGGTCGGATGCAAGCTGGGCAAAGGTGGTTTCGTGGCTCTGGCCGTGGCTGTGGCTGCCGGTCAGGATTTCGATCGTGCCGACCGGGTTGACCCGGACCTCGGCGGATTCCCAGAGCCCCACACCGGCGCCGAGCGATCCAACCGCTGCGGAGGGCGCGATGCCGCTGGCTTCCACGAAAGAGGCATAGCCGAGACCGCGGAGCTTGCCGCGTGCCGCCGCTTCGGCCTTACGTGCCGGGAAGCCCGCGACGTCGGCAGCCGTACGGGCCATGTCGAGCGTCGCCACGTAATCGCCGGTGTCGTAGTTGAGGATCACCTGCGTCTGATAGGGGAAGTCCTTGATATAGTTGATGCGGCGCAATTCGCCGGGATCGACGCCAAGTTCGCGCGCGGCGGTCTCGACCACGCGCTCCAGCATGTAGGTTGCTTCGGGGCGACCGGCACCACGATAGGCATCAACGGGCGTCGTGTTGGTGTGCACCGCCTTCACGTTGCCGTAGATCGCCGGGATGTCATAGACGCCGGAGTAATTGGTCCCGTGCAGGTAGGTTGGCGTCACCGTCGCGAAGAGCGAGACATAGGCGCCCAGGTTGGCGGTATTGTGGATCTTGAGCCCGGTGATGCGATTGCCGTCGTCGAACGCCATCTTGATGTTGGTGACGTTGTCGCGGCCATGCGCGTCTGTGAGGAAGGCCTCCGAACGATCCGACGTCCATTTGATGGACCGACCGGTCTTCATCGCGGCCCAGAGGCAGCTCAACTCCTCGGGATAGACGTAGATCTTGGAGCCGAAGCCACCGCCGACATCCGGCGCGATAACCCGCAGCTTGTGCTCGGGTGCGACATTGTAAAAGGCCGAGAGCAGCAGCCGCGCGACGTGTGGGTTCTGGCTGGTGGTGTAGAGCGTGTAATGCTCCTCCGCCTCGTCATAGACTGAAATTGCGGAGCGCGGCTCCATCGCGTTGGGCGACAGGCGGTTGTTGATCAGGTCCAGCTCGGTAACATGTGCCGCGTTTGCGAAGGCGGCATCCGTCTTGGCTTCATCACCGATCTCCCAATCATAGATCAGGTTGCCTGGAACGTTGTCATGCACTTGCGGCGCACCGGCGGAAAGCGTGCCATCGGTCGAGACAGAGGCGGGCAGTTCTTCGTACTCGACCACGACGGCTTCGGCCGCAACCCGCGCCTGGGCCTGGGTTTCGGCAACCACGATGGCGATTGCATCGCCGACATAGCGCACCTTGCCGACCGCGAGGGCCGACCATGCGCCGCATTTCATCGGCTCGCCGTCCTTGGAGGTGATCGCCCAGCCGGTGATGATGTTGCCGATGCCGTCCGCATTCAGTTCCTCGCCGTCCAGCACCGCAATCACGCCCTCCATGGCCTTGGCTGCACTGGCGTCGAGCCCGAGAAGCTTTGCATGTGCATGCGGGCTACGGACGAAGGCCGCATAGGCCTGGTTCTCGACCCGGAGGTCGTCGGTATACTTGCCCTTTCCGGTGATGAATCGCTTGTCTTCCTTGCGCTTCACGCGCGCGCCGATTCCGTCGCTCATGTAGGTCTCCCTTTCTTCCAGTTGCCTCGACGGGGCGCGTCCCCGGAGGCGATGTCGCTCACATCTTGGTGGCGGCGTCCTGGATGGATTTCACGATATTGTGGTAGCCGGTGCAGCGGCAGATATTGCCTTCCAGCTCGTGGCGGATCGCCTCTTCTGTCAGCTCGCGTCCAGCTGCCTTGTAGCGGGTCACCATGTCGATGCCGGACATGATCATGCCGGGGGTGCAGAAGCCGCATTGCAGCCCGTGATTGTCCTTGAAGGCGGCTTGCATCGGGTGCAGTTCGCCATTGGCCAGCCCCTCGACCGTGGTCACCTCGCTGCCGGCGCAGGAAGCGGCCAGTGCCGTGCAGCTCTTGACTGCCTTGCCATCGATATGCACCACGCAGGCGCCGCACTGGCTGGTATCACAGCCGACATGCGTGCCCGTGAGCCGAAGCTCCTCGCGCAGGAATTCCGACAGAAGCGTGGCGTCCGGCACGTCGCGGCGCACCGCCCTGCCATTCACCTTCATTTCAACATTGGCCATTCATGTCCTCCCCTGGCTCTCGGGCTTTGCGCCCGTCGCTTGTTCTGGTTGCGCCCTTTCAGGTCTCTTCGGCCATCTCCTCCGGGCCGTTCAGATGGGCGCTGAAATTGTCAAAAAACTTGTTCGCGAGTTTCTTCGAGGTCGAATTGATCAGGCGGCTGCCAAGTTGCGCCAGCTTGCCGCCAACCTGCGCATGGACCGAGTAGGAGAGCAGCGTCTCGCCGTCCTCCTCCGACAACGCGACATCTGCCGCGCCCCTGGCAAAGCCGGCCACGCCGCCCTTGCCCTCGCCCTGGATCGTGTAGCTCTCGGGCGGCACGACATTGACCAGCTCGACCTCGCCCTTGAAGCGTGCCTTGACGGGTCCGATCTTCTGGACGACCTCGGCTTGCATCGTGGTGTCGGCGGTCTGTTCGAGCGTCTCGCAGCCCGGAATGCACGCACGTAGCACCTCCGGATCGTTGAGTGCCGCCCAGACAACCTCCCGGCTGGCGGCAATCCTGTGTTCTCCGGTCATATCCATGGCCTGAGCGCGCTCCCCCATCCTGTTCGCAGGCCGAAGCTTAGAGTGACATCATGGCAAAGCAAGAGTTTTCATTGATGTAAGTCCTTCATATCATTTGCATTTGCAGCAATTCAAATGCTGCGCCGCAGAGTGGCGACGGCGCAGACTTTTCCACTGACCCACGCGCCGAAGGCGCGCCACGCCCGGAGAGGGGAGGCGCGATAGCGTCCGAGCCGAGTCCGGGGAGCACCCTGCCCGCCATCGAGTCGGACGGAATGAAAGGGGCGCTTTGGCGGGCCGCGCGATCCTTCGACGCCGCCGCAATGTCACCTGACGAAGGTCGTGCCAATCATCCGTCGGCCTCAGCGATCGCATTCCCCTCAGGTCATGCAGGCGGCGTAACCATCGCCCTGGCTCGCCCGGGTTGTAGGTTGCTTTTTTGGTGCCGCTCGTCCCGGGGCGTCCCTCCCGTCGTCGACGCATCACAGATGCGCTCCTCCCGTCGGGCGTGGCCGCGGGCTGCGCCCGCGGTGGGTGCACGAAGATCAGGCGGGGCGCTGGGCTGCCTGGGACAGGGCGCGGCCGATATCGGCGAGGCTGTCGAGTGAGTGGCAGGCGTGGAAGCTGTCGGTGTAAGGCAGCAGCGTGCGGATCCCGCCGGCCTTTGGCGCGAAGCCGTCATAGCGCAAGAGCGGGTTGAGCCAGATCAGGCGCTTGCAGGAGAGCGAGAGGCGTTCAGCCTGCGAGCGGAGGTGATCCAGGTCGCCCCGTTCCAGCCCATCGCTGATCAGCAGCACCACGGCGCCCTGGCCGAGCAGGCGGCGCGACCAGCGCTTGTTGAACCGCTCCAGGGCATCGCCGATCCGTGTTCCACCCTGCCAGTCCTGTGCCTCGCGGCTGACGGCGTCGAGGGCGAGATCGGGGTCCTTGCGATGCAAGGCGCGGGTTATGTTGGTCAGGCGGGTGCCGAAGGTGAAGGCGTGCAGGTGGCGCCAGTTGCCATCCTGCGCCAGCGCGACGTTGTGCAGGAAATGCAGCAGCAAGCGGGAATAGACAGACATCGAGCCGGAGATGTCGCACAGCACGACGAGGTCCGGCGCGCGGGTCTTTGGCTTGCGCAGGGCCAGATGCCCGATCTCGCCGCCCCGGCGCATCGAAGCGCGGAGCGTGGCGCGAAGATCGGGCTGGTGTCCGTGCGAGGATGGCGCGAGGCGGCGGCTTCGCAGCGGCGGCAGGGGCAGGCGCAGGTCGCGCAGCGCGCGGGTCGCCTCGGCCAGTTCCGCTGCACTCATCTGCTCGAAATCCATCGCTCGCAAGGTTTCGCTGGCCGACCAGGAGAATTGCGCATCGATCTGGATTTCCTGCCGTTCCTTCACCTGCTGTGGGGGAGCGGGGGTATCGCCCAACGCATCGGAGGCACGGCGTTCGGCTGGTTTGCGCGCCTTTTCTTCCTCTTCGCGGTGGAGCGCGGGCGAGAGCAGGTGGATCAAGTGTTCGAGGAATTCCGGGTCGCGCCAGAACATCGCGAAAATCTGGTGGAAAATCTGAAGATCGGCGGCACGGTTGACCAGCGTCGCGCGCAGGATGTGGTAGTAATCCTGCTTGCGCGAGAACCCTGCCGCCTCGACCGCGCGCACCGCGTCCTCGACCTGGGCCGTGCCGAGCTTCACCCCCGCCTTGCGCAGCGCCCGGGCGAAATGGACGATATTCTCGACCAGCCGTCCTTCCGTCTCGTCCAGTTGCCGCGCCCGCGCCATCAGTTTGCCAGCCGCGCCTTCGCCTCGTCGAGCAGCCGAGTGGCTTCGGCACCGGCGATGCGGGTGATGTCGTCCTGGTATTTGAGCAAGCCACCCAGCGTGTCCGAGATCACCTCCGGGCTGAGCGAGACACTGTCCAGCGCGATCAGGCAGCGCGCCCAGTCGATGCTCTCGGCCACGCCGGGATTCTTGAACAGATCCTCGCCGCGCAGACCCTGCACGAAGGCGACGATCTCTGCGGAAAGCGTCTCGGTCGCCTCCGGGACGCGGGCACGCAGGATCTCCATCTCGCGGTCGAAGGCGGGATAGTCGACCCAGTGATAGAGGCAGCGGCGCTTCAGGGCGTCATGCACCTCGCGGGTCCGGTTCGAGGTCAACACGACAATGGGCGGCTCGGGCGCGCGGATCGTGCCGAGCTCGGGGATGGTGACCTGATAGTCGGAGAGGGCTTCGAGCAGGAAGGCTTCAAAGGGCTCGTCGGTGCGATCGACCTCGTCAATCAGCAGCACGGGGGGACCTTCCGGATGTGGCTCCATCGCTTCCAGCAGCGGACGACGGATGAGGAACTCCTCGGAGAACAGCTCCTTTTGCAGTGCAGCGCGGTCGGCGCTGCCCGTGGCTTCGGCGGTGCGGATGGCGATCATCTGGGCGGAAAAGTTCCACTCATAAATGGCCGATCCCGCGTCCAGCCCTTCGAAGCATTGCAGGCGGATCAGGCGGCGGCCAAGAGTGGCGGCGAGCGCCTTGGCGATCTCCGTCTTGCCGACCCCGGCCTCGCCTTCGAGAAAGAGCGGCTTTCCAAGGCGCAGCGACAGGAAGGCCAAAGTGCCCAGATCCCGGCCGCAGATATAGTCCTGGCCCGCGAGCAGGGCGATGGTGTCGTCGATCGAGTCTGGCAGTTCCTGCACGTCTCTCCCCCCAAGGCGGCCGGATATTCGGGGCAGCTTAGGGGGCGGGGCGGGCACTGTCCACGACTTGCCGCGCGCCTCTTCCCGCCCCAATATAATGCGAAACTGCGGATAGGACATGATGACACTCAGCCCAGCCATGGGTCCGGTGAAGGACCCCCTTGTCGAATTGCTGGCCAGCGAGGCGCCGGCCGTGCTCGCGATGATCGTTGGCGTGGAAGGGCCGTCCTACCGGCCCGTGGGGGCGGCGATGTGCGTCTTCGCGGATGGGCGCCGGGCGGGGACACTTTCCTCGGGCTGCGTCGAAGCCGATATCACCCTGCATGCGCTGGAAACATTGGAGGCAGGGCGGCCACGGCAGATCCGTTACGGGCGCGGCTCGCCCTTTCTCGACATCCAGCTTCCCTGCGGAGGCGGGCTCGACATCCTCCTGCTGCCGAACCCGGACCGCGCGGTCCTTGAGCAACTCGTGCGGGATCGGCGGGAGCGGCGGGTTTGCCTGCTCGAGATCGAGACAGAAACCGGTGCGATGCGATGCCTGCCAGACGGCGACAGCGGGCGCGACGGAGATGTCTTCCGGATGCGGTACGTGCCTGACATTCGCTTCCTCGTCTTCGGCAAGGGGCCGGAGGCAAGCACCTTTGCCGCGCTGGTACAATCGGCGGGATATCCGAACCTGTTGCTCTCGCCGGATCGGGAGACGCTGGAGGAGGCGGCAGGGCTTGGCTGCGGGACGCGCCATCTCGTCGCGCAGCGGATGCCGGAGGATCTCGGTGTCGATCCGTGGACGGCGGTGATCCTCTTCTTCCATGACCACGACTGGGAACCGCCGATCCTGAAAGGGGCTTTGGAAACGAACGCCTTTTACATCGGCTCGCAGGGCAGCCAACGGGCGCGGGATGCGCGGATGCTGGAGTTGGAGGCGATGGGGGTTTCCGAAGCGGCGCGCGGGCGGCTTTTCGGTCCGGTCGGCTTGATTCCCTCGGCGCGGGATGCCGGGACATTGGCGGTGTCGGTGCTGGCCGAGATCCTTGCCGAGGCCGGCAAGGCGGTGTGCTGATGCGGGTCGGGCTGGTCCTGGCGGCCGGGCAGTCGCGGCGTTTCGGAGCGGCTGACAAGCTGCTGGCGCCGTTTCGGGGGCGACCGTTGGCGGGCTGGGCTGCGGACGCGATGCGGGGCGTGGCACTGGATCATCGGCTTGCCGTGGTGGGATCGCCGGAAGTTGCGAGGCTCTTCGACGGATATGAGTGCCTGCCGGGACCGGGTGCCGAGGCAGGGCAGGCGGACAGTCTTCGCAAGGGCGTGGCGCGCGCGCATGCGCTCGGGGCGACGCGGCTTTTGGTCTGTCTGGCCGATATGCCATTCGTTGGAAGCGACGTGATGACAGCTGTGCTCGCGGCCTGTACGGAGGCGCGCGCGGCGGCGACGTGGGACGGAACGGTGCGGATGCCGCCGGCCTGTTTTCCTGCCTCGGACCTCGCAGGGTTGGCTGCTCTGGTAGGGGACAGGGGCGCCGGAAGGTTGCTGGCAAAGCTCCCGGAGGCGTCGTTGATCCAAGTCGCGACAGAGTGTCTGGCGGATGTTGATCGGGCCGAGGATCTTGCTCGGCTGACGGAAACCCGGCGTCCGTGACAGGGCGGTGATAAAGCTGGGGGGAATCGGGTTGACAGGGGCGCCTGCATGTAATTAAACGCCCGAACGGAATTCGCGGCACCCCGGACGATCTTCTGTGACCGGGTTGTGCTGCTTTTGTCATTCGAATGTCGAGGAAGAACCCATGTCGCGTGTCTGCGAACTGACCGGTAAAGGCCCGATGGTTGGCAACAACGTCAGCCACGCCAAAAACAGGACCAAGCGCCGTTTCCTGCCCAACCTGCAGGATGTGACGCTGCTCTCGGACGCCCTGGGGCGTTCCTTCAAGCTGAAGATTTCGTCTTCTGCCCTGCGCTCGGTGGACCACCGTGGCGGGCTCGATGCTTTCCTCGCCAAGGCGAAGGACGACGAGCTGTCGGACAAGGCGCTGAAGATCAAGAAGGATATCGCCAAGGCCGCCACGGCCGCCTGAGGCGATCCACGCGCACGAAATAGACCGGGCCCTGCCACTTCGGCGGGGCTTTGTCGTTTGTGAGGCGTGGCTTCCCGGCAGGTTCTTCAACCCGGAATACCTGAGACGAAGAGCCAAGTTTCTGCTTTGACAGACGGGGCTGTCCCGATAGATTTGCCGGAATGACTCGCGCGCGCCTGATTTCCGTTCTGCTTGTACTGACTCTCGGTCTCGCGACCGTAGGGTTTGGCGTTGCGCGTGGACAGGCGCCCGCGGCAGGGCAGATGGTACTGTGTACCGGGCTCGGGGCCGTCACTACCTCCGTGGATGCAGAGGGCCGGCCGGTCCAGAAGCATGGACTCTGTCCCGATGCCGCGCTGTCGCTCCTTGCGGCGGTTGAGCCGCCGCCGATGACGGTCTTGCCCGCAGATCTGTCGTTCGGCTGGCTGGACCGTCCCCGCGTGGCGCAAGCCCCGGCCACGCACCCGCCCCTGACCCGGGGAGCGCGGGCGCCGCCTGCCTGAGACCGGGTTGTTGCGCCCGGACTGCCAGCGAAATCACTCACCGACAGAAATCAGACAGATGGAGACGACTTATGTCGCCCAAGATTCTTTTTGCGGCTGCCGCCGCCCTTTCCCTTGCCGCCCCGGCCATGGCCGAGATCGAAATCCGGGACGCTTATGCACGCGCGGCGATGCCGACGGCCAAGGCCGGTGCGGCTTTCATGCAGATCGTCAACACAGGCACGGAGGATGACCGCCTTGTTGCCGTGGCATCGGGTATTGCGAAAAAGGCCGAACTGCACACGCATATTGATGCCGGTGACGGCATCATGCAGATGGTTGAGGTCGAAGAGGGCTTCCCGGTGCCGGCCGGCGGTATGCATATGCTCAAACGTGGCGGTGATCATGTCATGTTCATGGGGCTGACCGGGCCGATGAATGATGGCGAGAGCTTCTCCGTCACATTCACCTTCGAGAAGGCCGGCGAGATGGTTGTCGAGATCCCCGTCGACCTGAAACGTCAGGACGCCGAGATGAAGATGGATCACAGCTCGCACTGATCCGGAGCGGTGTGTCGGTCCGCTCAAGCCGGCCACGGCCGGCCCTCGCGGACCGACCGGCCGCTTGCGCGCCCGGGCTCAGGGCCTCGACAGCAGCGCCTCGACCCAGTCGGGCACGATCTCGCTGGCGGGGCCCTCGTGGCGCTCCTCGAACATGCCACTGAGCTCCGAGGGCTCGAGATTGAGCTCGACGGTGTGAGCGCCCATCGCGTTGGCCTGAAGCACGAAGCCGGCCGCGGGGTAGACTTGCCCGGACGTGCCGACCGAGGCAAAGACATCGCATTGGGTCAGGTGTTTTTCGATCAGGTCCATGTCATAGGGGATCTCGCCGAACCAGACGATATCCGGCCGGGTCGAAAGCTCGCCGCATTCGGGGCAGGGATCACTGGCCCGCATCCGCTCCGGCGCCGGCCAATGCGCATCGCAAGCGGCGCATTTGGCTTCCATCAACTCCCCATGCATGTGGATGACTCGCTGGTGGCCGGCCCGCTCATGCAGGTCGTCGATATTTTGCGTCACAAGGATCACCTGTCCGGGCCAGTCGCGCTCCAGTCGCGCCAGCGCGTCATGTGCAGCGTTGGGCTGGGCGGCCATCGCATTGGCTCGGCGCATGTTGTAAAAATGATGGACCTTTTCGGGGTTTCGGAAAAATCCTTCAGGGGTTGCCACCTCTTCGAGGTCATATTGCGACCAGACCCCGTCCTTGTCGCGAAACGTACCAAGGCCGCTTTCGGCCGAGATGCCGGCCCCCGTGAGGATGACGATCTTCTTCATGCGTGGCTCCTTGCGCCTCGACAGACCTCGCTGCCGGGCTCCCCCAGAAAGGCGCTGCGCGCGCGGGGCGTCAAGGGCTTCTACGTCGCGGTCACTCCTTATCGGTTGACGCGTCGCGACCGCGCGTTCAGGCAAGGCCCATGACCAGAAAACGAACGCCCCGCATTCTCTTCGTCTGCCTTGGAAACATTTGCCGATCCCCCACGGCCGAAGGTGTGGCGCGGGTGCAGGCGGAGAAGGCCGGCATCGATGTCGTCGTTGACGGAGCGGGGACGGGGGCCTGGCATATCGGCGAGCCGCCCGACCGGCGAATGCAAGCCGCCGCGCGCGCGGCCGGGTATGATCTCTCTGCGCTTCGGGCGCGTCGGAGCGTTCCGGCGGATTTCGAACGGTTCGACCTGATCATCGCCATGGACGAAGAGAATCGCCGGGAACTCGAACAGATCCGACCCGCTGGAAACGATACACCGGTGCGCCTGTTGCTCCCTTATGGAAGTTCCGGGCGCCGCGATGTGCCGGACCCCTATTACGAGGGGGGCTTTGACGCCGTACTCCGGATGATCGAGGAGGCCACGGAGGCCCTGCTTGACGAGGTGGCGGGGGGACTGGCGACGTGATCGCAGGGTCGGCACAACGGCATGAGGGCGGCACGCATGTGATGCGGCCACCCGGTCCCGTTTCGCCCCGTGTCAGGCGCGGCCAGCGGTCAGATTACTGACAGATGTTGCCGGCGCTCTTGCCGAACGCCTTGTATTTTTTCCAGAAAACTTCATGAGATTCGCGATCGGACTGCCGCATCTCTTGAGCCCGGTGCGGGTCCTTGAAAAGTTTTGCCGCCATGCGCTGCTCGCTGCGGGTCAACATCTGGTCGGCAACGCGTTGGATGCAGCCGCAAAGCGGCTTGGAAGCCGCGCGACGGTTGGATTTCATACAGGCGCGTTCAATGGTCGAACCGGCATCCGCCGGCACTGTGCTCGCAATGCTCATCGGGAGCGCGAGGGCCAGGACCAGGGCGGTATTGGTCAGGAATTTCATCAGCTCTGCCTCAGTTGAATGCGCCGAACCATCTTGGCGCGGTTCCGGCGCGAATGGAACAGTCTTGCCAGAAATGGAGACATTTTTCAACTATCCTGACACCGCTCGTGCGGGGCGACCGATCTTGTTCTGGCGATGTCACGCCAGCGATGGTTCGGTCGGCGCGGTTATTCCCGGCCACGAGTTCCAATCCGAGTGTGATCGAGGCCGCCCGGTCGCGTTCAGATCAGGAGAGCTTGCCGGCGACGATATAGGAAATGGGGATCGCGGCGGCGAAACCCATGGTGGCGGCAATGACGATAGGCGTCTGCGTGTCAAAGCCTGCGACCAGCGCGGCGACGATCAGGATCCCGGCGACAGAGGCGCCGATAACCACAAACAGAAGAAGAGCGAGGCGGAACATTTGGGTCTCCGGTTTACCTGAAAGCTCCGGAAGCTGTATTTTGAATGCGCCTTATGGTCCTTGACTTGAATCAAGCCGCTTGCCCAATGGGGAGGCGCCACCGGTTCGGCGGCGCCAGCCTGTCTCAGTAGGAGAATCCCTTGCCCTGCTCGATGGCGGAGCGCAGGGCGAATTCCGGCCAGGAGCTGCGCCCGCCCCGGCGCCGGATCTCTGTCAACTGCGCGCTTGCCTCGGGGAGCAAACCCATCTCGACGAATGCCTGACCCATATAGGAGCGCACCAGGAGGTTGTCTGGATTGATCTGCAGGGCGGCTTGGTAGTAGGTCATGCCGGCTTCCACGTCGCCGCTCTTGCGGGCGATGAAGCCGCGATAGGTGTAAACCCGATCGTCCTGCTGGTCGGACATGGCGTCAAGCGCGGCGAGGGCGTGACGATACTGGCCGGCATAGGCGAATTCGCGCACCGCGTCGTAGCGGTCATCATCATCGAGCCGGGAATCCTTGGGGGCGACGCATTTTCCGCTCTTGTCGTCGAAAACCATACCGCCCTTGCAGGTTTTTGTGGTGTCCGTTGGGGTGGGTGGGGACGAGCTGTCCGAGCCTGCGGCCAGTGCCGAGAGCGGCAGGGCGAAGGCAAGGGCCGAAGCGGCAAGAATAAGTCGCATGGATATCTCCTGTTCAAACGCGTGACAGGAGTATGGCCGCTTTACAGGGGATTCGTCTTTCACCCGTCTTCACGGAATCGTGAGGACAGGGCGGCGGGCCGCCCTGTCCCGTGTCGGTGAGGCTGGATCAGCCGACGACGTTGTAGCCACGCTGGCGCATGCAGTTGCGAACAATGGTCTCTTTGTTGGACTGCTGTTGCAGGGCGCCTGCGGCAACACCTGCGGCGGCGCCAACGAGGGCGGCATCGCGAACATTGGTGCCCTTGTTGTTGAAGACGGCGGTACTGCCGCCGACAACAGCGGCGCCGGTGGCAGCGGTCGCGGCGGTGTTGCTGTCGAATGCGCCTTGCTGCGAGGCGAGGGCCTGGCACTGGGCGAGATCGTTGGAATAGTTCGGGCCAACGGCGCCGTCGATGACCGGCTGGTAATTGGCACCGGTGGTCGCGCAGGCGGCGGTGACGCCGGCGAGGGCGATGGCAGAAATTGTCTTGGCGAGGCGCATTGCAGGCCCTTTCGTGAACAGGAAATCTTTTTTCGGCAGGCCATTCGGGAGCGGCCCTGCGACATTTGTAGCGCAGAACCTTCCGCTGGAACAACAACTTCCCGGGCAAGGCGGACAGATTGGCCGTAAGCCGCCGCGATTTGGTTCCGGCGGAGACCCGACGGGCGAAACTGTCCAACCTTGGGCCGAAACATGACGAAGCAGATCGGGTCGCCGCGCCGTCACGCGGCGAACTCGGCGCGGATCTCCTTGCAGATGTCACCCTTCGGAAAGCCGGGAACCGCTTCCTAGACCGGGTTGAGAAACTGCTCGACTCCGTTCGTGGCACTGTCTGTGGTGTTTGCACGGCACCGCATGCCGGCCCGGATGGATCTTCTGCGGTACTCCCGCATGTCGACTGGTGGGCACGGACGTAAAAGCGTTCATGTTGCGCGTCTTCGACCCTTCGTCGTGAGGGATCTGGCGCGCGACAGTGCAAGGCGTATCGAGCGGGGGTGACGTCGGGGCGACAAATGCCCCGACGTTTAGTTGTCCATTTTCAACGCGTTGATAAAGGCCTGCTGCGGAATCTCGACCTTGCCGAACTGGCGCATCTTCTTCTTGCCGGCCTTCTGCTTTTCCAGCAGTTTCTTCTTCCGGGTTGCGTCCCCGCCATAACACTTTGCCGTCACGTCCTTGCGCATCGCCGAGAGCGTCTCGCGGGCGATGACCCGGCCGCCAATCGCAGCCTGGATCGGAATCTTGAACATGTGGCGCGGGATCAGCTCCTTGAGCTTCTCGCACATTGCCCGCCCGCGCATCTCCGCCCGATCGCGATGGACCATCATCGAGAGCGCGTCGACCGGCTCTTCGTTCACCAGCACGGACATCTTGACGAGATTGTCTGTCCGGTAGCCGGCAAGCGTGTAGTCGAAGCTGGCATAGCCCTTGGTGACCGACTTCAGGCGGTCGTGGAAGTCGAAGACCACCTCGTTGAGGGGCAGGTCGTAGACCACCATCGCACGGGTGCCAGCATAGGTCAGGTTTTCCTGGATCCCGCGACGGTCCTGGCAGAGTTTGAGCACGTCGCCGAGATACTCGTCCGGCACCATGATCGTTGCCTTGATGCGCGGCTCGTCGATGTGGTCGATGGTGGCGGGATCGGGCATGTCAGCGGGGTTGTGCAGCTCGATCTGGGAGCCGTCCCGCATGTGGATCTGGTAGATCACCGACGGTGCGGTGGTGATCAGATCGATGTCATATTCGCGCTCGATCCGGTCCCGGATCACTTCGAGGTGCAGCAGTCCGAGGAAGCCGCAGCGGAAGCCGAAGCCGAGCGCGGCGGAGGTTTCCATCTCGTAGGTGAAGGAGGCGTCGTTCAGCGCCAGTTTCTCGATCGCGGTGCGCAGGTCCTCGAATTCGGCATTGTCGACCGGGAAGAGGCCGCAGAACACCACTGGCTGGCTCGGTTTGAAGCCGGGCAGGGCGGTTTCGCAGGGTCGCTTCTGATGGGTGATCGTGTCGCCGACGCGTGTATCGCGGACCTGTTTGATCGAGGCGGTGAGGATGCCGATTTCGCCAGGGCCGAGCTCGGGGATGTCCTGCATCTTGGGGCGCAGCACGGCGAGCTTGTCGACGCCGTATTTGGCGCCGGTCTGCATCATCAGGATCTGGTCACCCTTGCGAATAACACCGTCCATGACCCGGATCATCACGACGACGCCGAGATAGGGGTCGTACCAGCTGTCCACCAGCATCGCCTTGAGCGGTGCGTCCCGGTCGCCGGTGGGAGCGGGCAGGCGGGTGACGATGGCTTCCAGCACGTCCGGGATGCCGACGCCGGTCTTCGCGGAGATCAGGCAAGCATCATGGGCGTCGATGCCAATGACATCCTCGATCTGGGTGGCGATGCGGTCCGGCTCGGAGGCGGGCAGGTCGATCTTGTTGAGGACCGTGACGATCTCGTGATCGGCCTCGATGGCGGTATAGACATTGGCCAGCGTCTGCGCCTCGACGCCTTGGGTGGCATCGACTACCAGGAGCGAGCCTTCGACCGCACGCATCGAGCGGGAGACCTCATAGGCGAAATCGACATGGCCCGGGGTGTCGATCAGGTTGAGGATATAGGTCTCCCCATCCTTGGCCGGATATTCGATCCGGACCGAGTTGGCCTTGATGGTGATGCCGCGTTCGCGCTCGATATCCATCGAGTCGAGGAGTTGCTCCTGCATGTCCCTCTCGGCCACCGTGCCGGTCAGCTGGATGAGCCGGTCGGCAAGGGTCGATTTGCCGTGGTCGATATGGGCGACGATGGAGAAGTTGCGGATGTGATCAAGATCGGTCATGGCGCGGATATGAGGGGGATTCCCTCAAGCGTCAATGGGGCTCAGGCATCGTTGGCGCCCAGAATGCGGCCATTGGCGCTCGGGAGGCCGGAAAGGCCCCGATCGTGTCCCCTTCAGTCGCCCGCGCGCAGGAAAGTCAGCTCAATGACAGGGCGCCACTGCGGTTCACCGACGGCGCGCAGGGTTTGGTGCAGCGAAAAGCTCCGCGGCAAGTCGAACGAGAAGGTGATCTCGGAGTCAAAGAGCCGATCATCGACGGAGATCGGTCGATCGGTCGCCAGAAAGGCCTCGTCCGGGCCGATCTCGCCCCGAAACTGTACGATCTGTTCTGTTGCCTCCGACCAGATCCCTGCCCGGATTGTCTGGTCCGGTCCCTGTTCGAATCGCATCGATACACGGGACGCGCCGCCAGCGATGGCGCATTTGCCGGTCACGTCCGAGCGATCTCCGGCGGGATTGGGCGTGATGCGCAGATTGCAACGCCCCGGCTCCGGATCGGCTTCGGTTCTGGCCGCGATCACCCCGTCGCCGACCCAGTTTCCGGAGAGGGAAAACAGATCATCGGTCTCGCCAAGGGCCGCCTCCGCGGACATGCAGAGAAGGACCGCCATCAGGCGCTGGAGAAGGGGGAATCGTCGCGACATCGCGCGACCCTATAGACCAGCGTGCGAGGTGGCACCACAGGAGGATCCTTGTGTTGGCAGCTTCCGCAGCGTTCCGGCCTTGTCGGGCCGGAGGCTTGTCGCGGCGACGCACCCGGCCGGCCTTCCCGAGAGATCTGGCCGATTGTGGAGGAAAAGTGCAGGCCCACAGGGAAGAACGAACTCGGGGCCCTTGGTCGCAAGAAGGAAGGGCCTGGCGAAGAGCGTGGTTGTGCGTCCTGTGGGCGAAAAAATAATGTTTTATAACAGTTAGTTGGATTGACTTCTGCTGTGGCAAAGTGATTTGCGGTGCCGCTACCTATTCGCTCCACACTTGAACTGCAGACTGCTTCTCGAAATGAGAGGACTCGGTCTGTGGACCGGTCCGGTCGGCCAGAAGGACCCCGAATTGACCCTCCAGGACACCAGTTTCATCAATCATGCAGGAGCGGCATTGCAACCGGTTCGCCGTCATGGATGGGCAGAAGGCTGTTGGATCGATTCCGTGACCGGTCAGATGTGGAGCGGTGAGACCACTGGCGCCGGCATGGACTGGTTCGCGGCTCTTGATTGGGTTTTTCTCCGGAACGCGGCACGCCTTCACGGTTTCTCCGACTGGCGGTTGCCAAATGCCCGCGAGATCGCGGCCTATGCCGACCATTTTCCCGGAGAGCCGGGCCGAGATCTTCCGCGTATTCGCACGGATTGCCGCGCCGGCAACGAGATGGTGCGATGCGCGGATCCAGAATTGCTCCGAAGCACCACCACTCACGTTCGTCCTTTCCGTCCCGATCCGACCCACTGGGACCTTCCCGGTTTGGTATCGGCGGAACAGCTTCGGAGCTCTGACGGGGGGGATGGCGACTCCTGTGCCTGCATCGCTGTCTCCTCCACCCTTTTCGACGTTTTCAGCCAGCTGCATCCGCAGGCGGAGCGTCTCTATGATCATGTCCCGATGGTGCGTGATCTGACCGGGTGACGGCGGGTGGCCCTGCGGTCGCTGGTGGGCAGAACACTGGAAACAAGCGTGGCGTCCGCATGCGGGCGCTGCGTTTGTTTGTCTATTTAAATATTTGATAAAAAACAAAAAAATAGACATCCTCACGGTATGTTAAACCTTCTGCCCGATCGTCCGGTTGTTCATGAAACGCCTGAAAGGACCATCAAGATGAACATGTCTATGTCTTCGGTCTCCATGACCGGAATGAGCGCCATGCAGAGCCGTGGCGCGCCACCTCCCCCTCCGCCGCCCTCGGATGAAACCGGCCAGACCGACACGCTGAGCCAGTTCGATCTCGACGAGGATGGCAGCCTCTCGACCTCCGAAATCTCGGAAAGCCCGCTCTCGGAGGATAACTGGTCCAGCGTCGACACTGACGGGAACGGGAGCCTGTCCGAAACGGAACTGACCGCGCATCGCGACTCCATGGCTGAGGCCAGCCAGATGGGCGGCAAGGGGGGACCTGGTGGTCGCGGTGGACCGCCGATGGGAGGCGGCATGATTTCCGAGGTTGACACCACGTCGCTCTTCGAAGGGTTGGTCTCCGACGCGGAGGACACCACGGAGACCGGCAGCCTCTCGGCGAGTTCCAGCGCCGAAGAGCTCTATTCCGAGATGCAATCGCTTCTCGGCGTTCTCGCGTGATAGGCCGGGACGAAAGGGGCCGTCTTGCACCACGGCCCTGTTCGACCCGACAGGAGGAAGGCGTCCCCCGGCGCCTTCCTTTCTGCGTTTCAGGGGAGGGGCACCCCGGTGGTTTCAGATGCTTTGATAGAGTTGATGCGCCGTGAAGGCGGATTCGTAAAAGGCGGCCTTGAGGGAGCGGGCCAGTGCGGAGGTCGGTTCGGTGAAGGGGACCGGGAGGGCGGATTCCGGCGCGCCGGTCAGGAACTCGGCCAGGGCTTGTCCAAAGATCGTTCCGGTGGTGATGCCGCGGCCGTTATAACAGGTGGGGGCGAAGAGGCCTTCGTCGAGACGGTGGATGCGGAATATGTGATCCGCGGTCAGCGCGATATCGCCATGCCAGGCGCTCTCGAAGCGAAATTCGCCGAGCTCTGGATACAAGCGTTTCAGCATATGTCTGCCCCAGCGATGTGACAGCCCTCGCGTGCCGCCGCGCACGGAGCCCATAGCGCCAATGATGAGACGGCCACTTGCGTCCCGTCGCAGCGCGGCCATGACGGGGGCCGTGGTCCACAGGCCCTGCCCTTCGGGCAGGATGTGTGCGGCCCTGTCGCCCAGCGGCTCGGTTGCGAGCTGGAAGAAACGAATTGGCACATACGCCTCGCGCAGGCCGGGCCAGAGCGTATCCGAATAGGCATTGGTGCAGAGCGCGACATGGCGGGCGGTCAGCGTGCCGTTCGGGGTCACGAGTTTCCAGCGCCCGTTCTCTCGCGCAAGATGCGCGACGCGGGCGCCAGTGGCGAGTCTTGCGCCAGCGGCCAGTGCGGCGCGGGCCAGCCCGCGCGTATAGCCCATCGGGTCGATCGTGCCGGCGCGGCGGTCGCGGAGCCCGCCATGGAAGGCGGATGTGCCCGTCAGCTCGGCGGTCTCTGCCGCCGAAAGCAGGTCGACCGGCGCGCCCAGCCTGTGCCAGGCCTCCGCGCGCGCCTCCAACTCCTTGAGACCGCGCGGGGAATGGGCGGCGTGGATCGTGCCGCTCCGTGTCGGCTCGCAACGAATCGCGTGTTTCTCGATCAGGGCGAATACGTCGTCCGGGGCGCGACCCATCCTTTCGACAAGGGCTGTGCCGGCTGTTTGCCCGAGACTGTCGCAGACCTCCTGAGGGGGCAGCCAGAGGCCGGCATTGACCAGCCCGACATTGCGTCCCGAGCCGCCAAACCCAATGCTCTCGGCCTCCAGAACATGGCAGTCCAGCCCCTTTTCGGCGCCGTGAAGCGCGGTGGAGAGCCCAGAGTACCCGCCCCCGACGATGGCCAGATCGCAGGTCGCGTCGCCGTCCATCGGGTTGGTCAGCGCGGGCTCCATGCTCGTTTCATCCCACAGGGAAACCGGTGGTCTTGTCATCTCGGCACTGCTCCTGTTCGTCCGGATCCCGGCGGCGGCCAGGGTCGGTCGCGGCAAAGCTTGCTGCAAGGGGGCAATGAGGTCAATTTGGTCGGGACAGGATGATCAGAATTGAGGCGGTAAGAAAATGGCCAGGGTGACGACGGGCGTGAAGGAGATGGTGGCGCGAGCGCGGGCGCGGATAGAGGAGGTCGAGACCGTGGATGCGATCGCCATGATCGATGACCCCGATGTGGTGGTCGTGGACCTGCGGGATGTGCGCGAGCGGCAGCGGTCGGGGTTCATACCGGGAAGCTTCCACTGCCCGCGCGGGATGCTGGAATTCTGGGTCGACCCGGACAGCCCTTATTTCAAGGAGGTCTTCGGGCAGGACAAGACGTTTCTCTTCCATTGCGCGTCCGGCTGGCGCTCGGCCCTCTCGGTGCTGACGTTGAAGGAGATGGGCTTCGAGGCGGCGCATCTGCGCGAAGGGTTCTCGACCTGGGAAGCGCAGGGCGGCCCTGTCGCGTTTTCGGACGAACGGGCCTGAGCCGGGGCCGGTCAGGCGCTGATCGAAGCGCAAGGGGGGAGCCGGGCGTCCCCTCGGCGACAGGTGCCTGCGGCACAAATCGCCTTTGGGGCCGGGCGCGCCTTCGGCGCGTGGTGCTTGCCTCGACGGGCAGGGCGACCTACATCGGGACGGGTTCCAGCGGAGGCGGCCGACATGACGGGCAAGCGAATTCTTCTGATCATTGGCGGCGGCATCGCCGCATTCAAATCGCTTGATCTCATCCGGCGGTTGCGCGAGCGCGGGCATTCGGTCACGCCCGTCCTGACGCCGGCTGCGGAACAATTCGTTACACCCCTGAGTGCTTCCGCGCTGGCCGCGCAGAAGGTCTATCGAGACCTGTTCGATCTGACGGATGAGGCGGAGATGGGGCATATCGAGCTCAGCCGCGCGGCGGACCTTGTCGTGGTCGCCCCGGCAACGGCCGACCTGATGGCAAAGATGGCCAATGGCCACGCCAATGATCTGGCCTCGACGCTGCTCATGGCAACCGACAAGAGCGTCCTGATCGCGCCGTCGATGAATGTGCGCATGTGGGAGCATCCGGCGACACGCCGCAATCTTGCGTGCCTGACAGGCGATGGCGTGTTGTCCGTCGGGCCAAACGAGGGGCCGATGGCTTGCGGAGAGTTCGGGTTCGGGCGGATGGCCGAGGTGCCGGAGATTGTCGCCGCCATCGAGGCGGCACTGTCGGACGGGCCGCTCAAAGGAAGGCATGTCGTGGTCACCTCCGGGCCGACCCATGAGCCGATCGACCCGGTGCGCTATATCGCCAACCGCTCCAGCGGGGGGCAGGGCACCGCGATTGCGCAGGCGTTGCTGTCGCTTGGTGCGCGGGTGACCTTCGTGACCGGCCCGGCCAGCGTCGCGTCGCCGCAAGGGTGCGAACTTCGGCCGGTCGAGACGGCGCGGGACATGCGGGACGCGGTCCGGGCGGCGCTGCCGGCGGATGCGGCGGTCTTTGCGGCGGCCGTTGCGGATTGGCATGTCACCAATGCCGCCGACCGCAAGATGAAGAAAGACGGTTCCGGGCATGTCCCGGCGTTGGAGTTTGCCGAGAACCCGGACATTCTGGCGGAGGTCTCCCGAATGGAGGCGGGTCGGCCCGGACTTGTGGTCGGTTTTGCCGCCGAGACCGACAATGTCATCGCACATGCGACGGCCAAGCGGGCGCGCAAGGGCTGTGACTGGATCCTGGCCAATGATGTTTCCGAGGGAACGGGGATCATGGGCGGCACCGAGAATGAGGTCACGCTGATCTCCGAGGCAGGGGCCGAACCCTGGCCGCGCCTCGGCAAGGGGGAGGTTGCGCAGCGGCTCGCGGAGCGAATCGCGGACGCGCTGTTGTCGCCGAAGTGACGCGGTCTCGCACGGCTATTTGAGCCCGGTCGAGCCGAAGCCGCCAGCGCCGCGCCCGGTCTCGGAAAGCTCCGAGACCTCGACACTTGGAAAGCGCCGGACATCGGCGATCACGGCTTGGGCAATGCGGTCGCCATGCTGGATCGCGAATGAGTCGTTTCCAAGAAAATAGAGGCCGATCATGACCACGCCGCGGTAATCCTCATCGACCGTGCCGGGGCTGTTGGGCAGGATGAAGCCGTGTTTCAGCGCCAGCCCGGAGCGGGGGCGGATCTGCATCTCAGTGCCCGGGGGCAGCTCGACATGGAAGCCGGTCGAAATCATCTTCAACTGGCCGTGGGAAAACTCGACAGGGCCATCGGGCAGATAGGCCCGCAGGTCCATCCCCGCCGCGCCGGGCGTGGCATAGGCGGGCAGGGGCAGGTCGTCATTGCCCGCGACTCGTTTGAACCGGATTTCCGTCATCGCTCTCTGCCTCTTTCGAACTGCTCTGGTTGCAAACTCTTGCGCGGGACATCGCGGGCATCAAGCCCTGAAAGAACGATGGGCAATCGGCGCCTGAGGGTTATTCGGTCCGCCAAGCGGGAGTCCCCGCCTCTGATGCCAGCCGTGCAAGCTCCTGCAGGGACAGGCTTTCCGGCCTGCCGGGGTCCGCGCAGAGGAAGGTGGATTTCTCCGGGCTTCCCTTGGCCGCCCAGTCGGGCTCCATCCATCGCAGCCAGAACTTGCCCGGCTCCCATCGGGGAAGCTCGCAGAGTTGGAACGCATCGGGGCCGAAGGGCCGCCGCATGTGCCACCATCGCAAGCCGATTGACTCGGGCAGGCGGAATTCCAGGGCCAGGCGCTGACAGCGGTCGATCTGTTCCATGGATATGTGGATGGGTCCGGATGTGACATGGCTCGCGTCCGGCGTTGGCGTCAGCCCCCTCTCGTCCAGCCTGTACGGGCAGATATCCGCAGCCTCCTGCTCGCCGCCAGCCTCTCTCAGGACGAATTTGGGCGTCCCACCGCCGGAGAGATGAGAGGGGACAAACCGGGCAAATCGCTCCGTGTTCCTTTGGCCCGCAGCCAGGGCAACGCCAATGATCACGGGATCGGCGAATAGCGCCCGGGCCTTTTCCGCCACCGCGCGGGCGAGATGGGCGCGCATGGTCTCGTCCTGCGCGAAGCTCTCGATCAAGGCTTTCGTTTGCAGCTCTTCCACCGTCAGGGCCTTGTCCGTGCCTGCGTGTTGCAGCGTCGGTTGGCGGCGCAGGAAGGCTGCGACGGGAGCAAGTGGAGACGCCCAGGAATGACGCGCAAGGAACCGGTCGTCGAGCGCGCGCAGATCTTCCGATATGCCGCCGGTGAATCCGGTCTGCCGCGCGGCCTCCTCGGGGTTCAGGGCGATCCAACGGCCAGCGGCCTCCGCGATCGCGGCAAATACGCCTGTCCGGCGAAACGCAATAGCTCGGTCGCGTCGGCCAGAACCGGCGCGGCCTGCACGCCGAGATTGCTGACAAACTGGCTGTGACCGCCATTCAGCACCTGGCCGAGATAGCTGTTGAAGGAGGCGGCAGCCCGAATTGGCATCGGCAGGAGTTCCGCGGACAGCCCCCAGCGGTTGGTCAGGAAGCGGCGGAGATCTGTCAGATCGTCCAGAAGATCGTAATCATACTCTTCGATACCGCCCTTCAGCGCGCTTTGGGTCACGAAAATCTGCATCGCAATTTGTCCTGATCAATTGGATGAGCGGTTTCTGCGCGCCGTTGCGGGCCGTTTTGGGGCACCGCGATCCGCGACCTGTCATTGCGACAAAAAAGAGACCGCCCGCCGCGGTGAGCGGCGGGCGGTTGGATCTTTTCAGAGCTGTCGCGCGCTTCAGTTGCCGGCGATCAGACCCATGCTTTCCAGCTTCAGCAGGACCTGCTGGGCGCAGTAATCGACATCGACTGTCTCGGTGTCGAGGCTCAGCTCAGGGTTCACCGGCACGTCATAGGGGTCGGAGATGCCGGTGAATTCCTTGATCTTGCCTTCGCGGGCCAGCTTGTAGAGACCCTTGCGGTCGCGGCGCTCGCATTCCTCGATGGAGGTGGCGACATGGATTTCGACGAAGGCGCCGAACTGCTCGATTTCCTCACGCACCGCGCGGCGCGTCGTGGCATAGGGTGCGATGGGCGCACAGATGGCGATGCCGCCATTCTTGGTGATCTCGGAGGCGACATAGCCAATTCGACGGATGTTGAGGTCGCGGTGCTCCTTGGAGAAGCCCAGCTCGCTCGACAGGTTCTTGCGCACGATATCGCCGTCCAGCAGCGTCGTCGGACGGCCGCCCATCTCCATCAGCTTGACCATCATCGCGTTGGCGATGGTCGACTTGCCGGAGCCGGAGAAACCGGTGAAGAAGACGGTGAAGCCCTGCTTGGACCGCGGCGGCTTGGTGCGGCGCAGTTCCTTGACGACATCCGGGAAGGAGAACCAGTCCGGGATCTCCAGCCCCTCGGCCAGGCGGCGGCGCAGCTCGGTGCCGGAGATGTTGAGGATGGTGACGTTGTCCTTGTCCTCGATCTCGTCGATCGGCTCGTATTGGGCGCGCTCCTGCACATAGACCATGTGTTTGAACGGCACCATTTCGATGCCCATTTCCTCCTCATGGGCGCGGAACATCTCCTGCGCGTCATAGGGGCCGTAGAAGTCTTCGCCAGCCGAGTTGGAGCCCGGGCCGGCATGGTCACGGCCGACGATGAAATGGGTCACACCGTGGTTCTTGCGGATCAGCCCGTGCCAGACGGCCTCGCGCGGGCCGGCCATGCGCATGGCCAGCGGCAGCAGGCTCATCGTGGTGGTCGCGGCCGGGTACTTGTCCAGAACGGCCTCGTAGCAGCGCACGCGGGTGAAGTGGTCCACATCGCCCGGCTTCGTCATGCCGACAACGGGGTGGATCAGCAGGTTGGCCTGGCATTCCTTGGCGGCGCGGAAGGTCAGCTCCTGGTGGGCGCGGTGCAGCGGGTTGCGCGTCTGGAAGGCGACGATCTTGCGCCAGCCGAGCTTGCGGAAATAGGCGCGCAGCTCGTTGGGCGTGTCGCGGCGGGCGCGGAAATCGTAGTGGACCGGCTGCTGGATGCCGGTGATCGGGCCGCCGAGATAGACCGGGCCAGCCACGTTATGCAGGTAGTTCACGGCCGGGTGGGCATCGTCATCGGCGCCAAAGACCTTCTCGGCTTCGCGCGACTTGTTCGGGGTCCAGCTATCGGTGACCGACATGATGGCGAGGATCACGCCTTCCTGGTCGCGCAGGGCGATGTCCTGGCCCGGTTCGATATTGCCGGCAAACGCTTCGGAGACGTCCAGCGTGATCGGCATCGGCCAGAGCGAGCCATCGGCGAGACGCATGTTCTCGACGACGCCGTCATAGTCCTCCTCGGAGAGGAAGCCCTTGAGCGGGTTGAAGCCGCCATTCATCAGCAGTTCGAGGTCGCAGATCTGGCGCGGGGTCAGATCCCAGGAGGCGAGATCCGCCGCCTCGACCTTCAGCTTGAGCGCGCTCTCGTGCGACACGTAGAGTTCGGGAATGGGAGCGTGGCTGTTCTGCATATGCTTGGTCCTGTGCTGGAAGGGGTTGAGACCGCTGGATGTGCCGGTCAGTTCCGCGTGCAGAGCGTCATACTCTGCGAATTTGCGTGAGAGGAAACGGTCGCGCAGGTGCAGCTGCTCGGCTGCTCCCCGCGCGGTGATGGAATAGGCGAAGCGCTGCCGTTTGTCGGGACCGTTGCGTTCGGTGACTTTCACGAGTCCGGCCTGCGTTGCCGCGCGCAGCTGTGCGTTCAACCGGCCCAGCGAGATGCCGAGCGCCTGAGCCGTGCTGCGCTGCGAGGCATCCGGCGCCAGGTCGAGCTGGCGCAGCATCCGGAAGAGCAGGTCCTCTTCCTCTGGCGTAGGGGCGTTTTCAAGCGCAGGCTGCATTGACGACTCAGTATGTGTTCACGCGTGAACACATTGCACATCCAACGCCGCCGGGAAAGAAAAAAAGCCCTCGGACTGATCCTGTGGAGCCGTTCCCGACGCGAGTGGGCGCATTTTGGACCGGGATGGGGCGCACCGGAGGTTGCGGCCAGTCAAATCATCAGAGGGCGAGGCGTTGTCGGGCACGGTCCGATCATATGCGTCGGACAGGCGCCGGTTGTCGCACCAAGGCCGGGAGGGATGGGCAAACCCGGTCGGTTTGCCCATACAGGGCCCAGAATCTTTACAAATCTGGACAAGTAGGCGGTGCCATTCACCGCCCTCGCCGCGAGGCCGTCCGATATCCCGAGGAGACGACACATGGGAACTCTCAAAGGCAAGAAAGCCTTCATCACCGGCGCCGAGCAGGGCATTGGCTATCACACGGCGAAAAGCCTGATCGAAGCCGGATGTGATATCTATATTCACTATTTCAGCGGGTCCGAAGGGCCGGAGAAACTGGTGGAACTGGCCAAATCCCTCGGGCAGCGGGCCGCTTTCGGCAAGGCGGACCTCACCAGCAAGGACGAAGCGACGCAATGTGTTGCCGATGGCGTCGAGTTCCTCGGCGGCATGGATGTGCTGGTCAACAATGTTGGCGGCATCATCGGCCGGAAATGGCTCGGCGAGATCGAGGAGGATTTCTGGCGGACCGTGATCGACGTCAACATGACGACCATGCTCCACGTCACCCAAGCCGCGCTGCCGCATCTGAAGGCGGCCGAGGACGGCGCGAGCATCGTCAACCTGGCCTCGCTTGCCGGGCGGTCGGGCGGACATTCCGGCTCGCTGGCCTATTCCATGACCAAGGGCGCGGTCCTGACATGGACCCGGTCGCTCGCCGCCGAACTGGGCGAATTCGGCATCCGGGCCAATGCGGTCGCTCCCGGCCTCATCCTCGGTACGCGGTTCCACAACCAGCACACCACGAAGGAATCCGCCGATGCGACGGTCAAGGGCATCCCGCTCGGCCGGGCCGGCACCTCGGAAGACGTTGCCCGCACCATCACCTTCCTCGCCTCCGAATATGACGGTTTCATCTCCGGCGCGACGATCGACGTGAATGGCGGCATCTATCGCATGTAAACAGGCCGGCAGGTGGCGTCTGAGGGCGCCCCTGCCTTGGAGGGCACATGATCAAGTCTGACGTGATTCACCCGCAACTTCTGGCCGCGCTGGCCAAGGCCGGGCACAAGACGCAGCTGCTGATTTCGGATGCGAATTACGCGTTCGTCACCAACGCGCCGCCGGGCGTCGAAATCGTCTACCTGAATTTCGTTCCGGGAATGATTCCGAGCGCCGATATCCTCGAAGGCGTCTGCAAGCTCATCAATGTCGAAAAAGCGACGATGATGGCCTGGCCGGAGGATTTCGACAACTCGGCGCATCGGGACTATGTCGGGATCCTGCCGGCGGAGACGCCGATGGAATTCGTCGAGCGCGGGGCGTTCTATGCGGCGGCAAAATCGCCCGACACGCTGTTGGTGATCGCCAGCGGCGAGATGCGGAGATTCGCCAATATCCTGCTGACGGTCGGGCCGGTTTTTCCCGCCACAGGCAGGGCCTGACGCAGCAACGCGTGATTTCAAAACGGCCCCCGAATCGCAGATCCGGGGGCCGCTTTCAGTTACTCCTGTTCGGCGAGGAAGCGTTCAGCCTCCAGGGCGGCCATGCAGCCCATGCCAGCAGATGTCACCGCCTGGCGATAGAGATGGTCGGTCAGGTCGCCCGCGGCGAAGACGCCGGGGATGGAGGTCGCGGTGGAATCAGGTTTGGTCACAACGTAGCCGCCCATATGGGTTTCGAGCTGGTCCTTCACCAGCTCCGACGCCGGTGCGTGGCCGATCGCGACAAAGACGCCGGCCGCGGGGATGGTGCGCGACTCGCCGGTCTTGACGTTCTTGACTCGGAGCCCTTCGACGCTGAGCGGGTTTTCGGAGCCGACGATCTCCTCCGGCGTCGTGTCCCAGGCGATCTCGACCTTGTCGTTCTTGAACAGGCGGTCCTGCAGGATCTTCTCGGAGCGCAGGGCGTCGCGGCGGTGCACCAGCGTCACCTTGGAGGCGAAATTGGTCAGGAACAGCGCTTCCTCGACAGCCGTATTGCCGCCGCCGATCACGATCACCTCCTTGCCGCGATAAAAGAACCCGTCGCAGGTCGCGCAGGCCGAGACGCCGAAGCCCTGGAACTTCTCTTCTCCCGGCATCCCGATCCACTTCGCCTGGGCGCCCGTCGCCAGGATCACGGCGTCGGCCGTATAGGTCGTGCCGCCATCGCCAATCGCCGTGAAGGGGCGCTTCGACAGGTCGATGGAGTTGATGTGATCGCCGATGATCTCGGTTCCGACAGCGCGGGCATGCGCTTCCATCTGCACCATCAGGTCGGGACCCTGCACCTCCGTGTGGCCCGGCCAGTTCTCGACCTCGGTGGTGATGGTCAGCTGTCCGCCAGGCTGGATGCCTTGCACGAGGATTGGTTCCAGCATGGCGCGGCTGGCATAGACGCCGGCCGTGTAGCCTGCCGGCCCGGAGCCGACGATGAGGACCTTGGTGTGGCGGGTGCCGGACATTGGAAACTCCCATACGAAAAAATGCGTGCCGTGGCGGCGTCCGGTCCGATATAGGCAGGCTTCGCCGCAACCGGAAGCCCCAGTCGTGCAACCTGAGGCGACAAGCTATGCAACTAGAACAAACCGGACAAATGTTGCGCGAAAGCGAAACAATGTTGCGTCCTTTGCTTCGGATCGCTAAAGTTTGCGAAATTCAGGAGGGCTGTATGCCGGGTTCCAAACTTGATCCGATCGACCGACATATCCTGGCAGAGCTCCAGGCCGACGGTCGCATGACCAATGTCGAGCTTGCCCGGCGGGTCGGCATTTCCGCGCCACCCTGCCTGCGGCGCGTGCGCACGCTGGAGGAAACGGGCTTCATTCGGGGCTATCACGCCGATGTCGACCCGCGCGAGCTGGGGTTCGAGGTGCAGGTCTTCGCCATGGTCGGCCTGTCGAGTCAGGCCGAGGCTGATCTTTCTGCTTTCGAAGGGAAATGCCGGGAATGGCCGCTCGTGCGTGAATGCCACATGCTCAACGGCGAAATCGATTTCATCCTGAAATGCGTTTCGCCGGACCTGTCGACTTTCCAGACCTTCCTGACAGAGCAGCTTACCGCGGCGGACAATGTCGCCAGCGTGAAGACTTCGCTTGTCATTCGCGGCGCCAAGAACGAGCCGGCTGTGCCCTTCGAGGTGCTGGAGGAACGCCTGGGCCGTACACCCTGAGCCGTAGGCGTGTGCCGGGGCGGCACAGCCGCCGAAAGTGCAACCGTTCTCTGCGGTTTCATGGATGCTAATCAGCCGCCATGCCTGCGTCAGCCGACGGGGACGAGCGGGCGCTGGCGCGGCGACCCTTGGCCTCGATTCCGTGCCCATCCGGATTTCGATCGAATGTAGGCTGGCGGCTCTCGTCAACAGGTCAGCTGTCAATGAAAGACCAGCTCCGGCCCCCGAAGCGTTGACGCTTTTTCCCGGACAAGGTTGATCCGGGGCGCGGCCGGACAGCCTTTCCCTTGATCTCAATCTCCGCTGATCGCTGCCCGCCCGGTCCACGCCGCGCAGCGGCGCCACCGCCGCTCGGGCCCCGCCCGGCGGCACGCTCCCCTCCCCAAGACGCAACGGTTGAAGATTTCCCGCCCGCCAGCGCTTGCCCCCCCGGCGACCCCGCTCTAAAGCGGAAGACAGACAAAGAGGCCTCTTCATGCGCATTCTCATCACAAATGACGACGGTATCAACGCGACCGGGCTGGATGTGCTCCTTGGCATAGCGCAGGAGGTGGCCGGCCCGGATGGGGAAGTCTGGACCGTGGCCCCTGCCTTCGAGCAATCCGGCGTCGGTCATTGCATCAGCTATACCCACCCGACGATGATCGCGAAGATGGGCGAGCGCCGCTTCGCAGCGGAGGGCAGCCCGGCCGATTGCGTCATGGCCGGGATCCATGACGTGATGAAGGACTGCCGGCCGGATCTCGTCCTGTCGGGCGTCAATCGCGGCAACAATTCCGGCGAGAACACGCTCTATTCCGGCACGATCGGCGGCGCCATGGAAGCCGCCCTGCAAGGCCTGCCCGCGATCGCTTTGTCGCAATTCTACGGGCCGGGCAATGTCGGCCGGAACGACGAATACGAGGCCGCGACGGTCCACGGAGCGGCCCTCGTGCGCGACCTGCTGGAGAAGGGAGACTGGTCCGACCGGGCCGGCTATCGCATCTTCTACTCGATCAATTTCCCGGCGCTCCCGGCCGCCGAGGTCAAGGGGCGCGCCGTCTGCGCCCAGGGCTTCCGTCCCGGCACGCGTTTTTCGGTCCAGCCGACCCGCGCCCCCAACGGTCGGCGCTTCCTCTGGGTCCAGGGCGGTCCCCAGGACATTGCCACCGGCCCCGGCACCGATGTGCAGGCCAATATCGACGGTTATATCTCGGTGACGCCAATGCGCGCCGACCTGACCGCGCATGACGCGCTCGACGCGCTGAGGGCCGCGATTGCATGAGCTGGACTCCCGAACAGAAGATGCGCCTGCTCTTCGCGCTCCGTTCCAAGGGCGTGACCGACAAGGCGGTGCTCACGGCGATGGAGAAGGTCGACCGGGGTCTCTTCGTGCAGGGGATCTTCGCCGACCGTGCCTACGAGGACACGCCGCTGCCGATCATCTGCGGCCAGACCATCTCCCAGCCCTCCGTTGTCGCGCTGATGACCCAGGCGCTGGATGTCGGTCCGCGCGACAAGGTGCTCGAACTGGGAACCGGCTCCGGCTACCAGGCCGCGATCCTTTCGCAGCTCGCCCGCCGGGTCTACACGGTTGATCGCTTTCGGCGTCTCGTCGCCCAGGCGCAGGACGTCTTCGACGAGCTTGGCCTGACCAATATCATCACCTTCACCGCCGATGGCAGCCATGGCCTGCCCGATCATGCCCCCTTCGACCGTATCATCGTGACCGCAGCCGCCGAAGACCCGCCGGGCCCACTCTTGGCGCAACTGAGGATCGGCGGTATCATGGTCCTGCCCGTGGGCCAGTCGGATGCGGTCCAGAGCCTGATCAAGGTCAGGCGAACCGAGACGGGGTTCGAATATGACGAACTGCTTCAGGTTCGTTTCGTACCGCTTCTGGAAGGGCTCGGGCGAGAGTAGAGAGTAGAGGCGGCGGGCGGGTGGCCCGTCGGAAATCCCGGGATGCTCCGAAAAGAGGGCCCCGCGAGCGAGGAATGAGAGCAGATGCGCCCTATCCTGACCTTTTGTGCGAGCCTTGGTCTTCTGGCTGCCTGTGACACGACAGGCCTTGATCTCGACATGCGCGATGTCGGCCGTGGTTTCGACACGACAGCCGCCGTGCAGTCCCAGACGGCCGCACGCCCCGAGCCAGACAGCCGCGGCGTGATTTCCTATCCGAATTACCAGGTCGCGATTGCCCGCCAGGGCGATACCGTGACCACCGTGGCCGAGCGGCTCGGCCTGCCGCCGGCGGAGATGGCGCGCTATAACGGTATCCCGCCCGCGGCGCAGCTCAACGCGGGCGAGGTGCTTGCCCTGCCCAGCCGCGTGCCCGAGGCAGCCGGCAGCGCGCTGACATCCCCTGGCTCCGTCGATATCGAGACGCTTGCAGGCGATGCCATCAACCGGGCTGGCGGGTCGGCCGCAGGCGCCAATGCGTTGTCCCAAACCGGGGCCGAACCGGTTCGCCACAAGGTCGAGGCCGGTGAAACCGCCTATTCCATCGCCCGCCTCTACGGTGTCTCGGCGCGCTCCATCGGCGAGTGGAACGGGCTTGGCCCGGATCTTGGCGTGCGCCAGGGGCAATATCTGATGATCCCGGTCGTGGTCGCGGCGCCCGCCGCGGTCGAGACCGCCACCAACACCACCGAGCCCGGCGTTGGCAGCCCGACCCCGACACCTCCCTCGGCCTCGACGCCGCTCCCCGAGGAGCGGACCGAGCCGGTCGCCGAAGTCCTTGCGGCGGCCGACGACCCCTCGACGATCTCCGGTCTGCCGGAATCGCCCGATCTCGGCAGCGAGGCGACCAGCGCCTCGGCAAGCAATGCGGCAATGGTCTACCCGGTGCAGGGCAGCATCATTCGTGACTTCAACAAGGGCCGCAATGACGGGATCGATATCCGCGCCTCCGCCGGCTCCACGGTCAAGGCCGCGGCCGCCGGCACGGTCGCCGCGATCACCGAAGATACGGAGGATGTCCCGATCATGGTGTTGCGCCATGCGGACGGGTTGATGACGATCTATGCCAATATCGACGGTCTGAAGGTCAGCAAGGGGCAGAGTGTCTCGCGCGGGCAGGCAATCGCCCAAGTGCGGTCCTCCTCTTCGCCTTACCTGCATTTCGAAGTCCGCGACGGCGTCGAGGCGGTGGATCCCGCGCCCTACCTGAAATAATCGCGGTGCAAGACGCCTCCCGTTCTGCGGGCGGCGCCGTGTGGCTCACGCAACGTATCCGACACAGGACGGGGGAACGGCTGGACGGGCAGGGCGCGCGCCCTATCCTGCCTCCCATCAGAGATTTTGGGGCGGAGAGAACCTATGCGAAATGAGCCGGAGATCGTGTTGATCCTTGGCAGCGGGCCGGGGGCCGTCGCCGCGCGGGACTGGGAGACGCATCCCTTTGACGCCATCGTGGCGATCAACAATGCCTGGGCGGTGCGGCCGGACTGGACCCATCACATTCATCCCAAGGACTTCCCCGCCGAGCGCGGGCCGGCCGACTATTCCGAGACCCAGGCGGAGGTCACCTTTCGCGACTACGTGCCGACGATGAACGCCCATGGTGGCGTGGTTCATATCGGCGGTACGATGGCCTTCACGGCCGGCTGCTGGGCCGTGGAGGCGCTGCGCCCGCGCGTGCTCGCCTTCCTGGGCTGCGACATGGTCTATCCCGCGACCGGGCCAACGCATTTCTATGGCACCGGCACGGCCGATCCGCTGCGGCCGGATCCGACGTTGCGCTCGCTGGAGGCCAAGGCGGCGCGGCTTGCTCTAGGGGCGGCCCGTCGCGGCGTGGCCTGTGTGAACCTGTCGGGCGGCGAGAGCCGGCTTGTCTATCCGCGCGCGGGGCTGACCGAGCTTGCGGGCCATGCGCCGGCGCGCGACTTGCCGGTGCAGGCGATTGCGCGTGCAGAACAGATGGAGCGGGATGCGGGCTATTTCGTCGAGGATGGGCGTTACTGGAAACAGCAGGACGGCTTTGACCTGGAGGTGATCGATGCGATCGACGCCGCGTGGTTGACGGCCTGGGAGGCGTTCAGAGGCTGACGCCTCTCCGCCCCGCGAGATCAATGAAGAACTGCCAGGCGACCCGTCCGGAGCGCGCGCCGCGCGTGGCCTGCCATTCAATGGCCTCGGCGCGCAGCGTGGTGTCGTCGATCTCGACCCCATACGCGTCGCAATAGCCGCGGATCATCGCGAGATAGTCGTCCTGCGTGCAGGGGTGGAAGCCGAGCCAGAGGCCAAAACGGTCCGAGAGCGAGACTTTTTCCTCGACCGCCTCGGAGGGGTTGATCGCCGAGCTGCGCTCATTCTCGATCATGTCGCGCGGCATCAGGTGGCGGCGGTTGGAGGTTGCGTAGAAGAGTACGTTTTCGGGGCGCCCCTCGATGCCGCCATCAAGCACGGCTTTCAGCGACTTGTAATGCTGGTCGTCGTGGCTGAAGGAAAGGTCGTCGCAGAAGAGCAGGAACCGCGTCTTCGGGGCCGTGCGCAGGAGCGTCAGCAGACGCTGGATTGTCGGCAGGTCTTCGCGTTGGAGCTCGACGATCTTGAGGTCCTCGCCGCGCGCCTGGATCTCGGCATGGACCGCCTTGACAAGGCTGGACTTGCCCATGCCGCGCGCGCCCCAGAGAAGCGCGTTGTTGGCCGGCAGCCCCTTGGCGAATTGCAGCGTGTTTTCCAGCAGGATGTCCCTTGCGCGCTCGATGCCGAGCAACAGCGAGAGATCGACCCGATTGACCTCGGCGACCGGGGCAAGCCGGTCCGGGGCGGTCTGCCAGACGAAGGCCTCGGCGTTGTCGAACTCCGGCGTGGCAGCGGGCGGCGGCGCCATGCGCTCCAGCGCGGCGGCGATGCGGTCCAGTTCCTCGGCCGTGAAATCCATCAGGCGCTGCCTTCTTTTGTGTCCCCGTCTTCCTCGTCATCCATCAGGCCCATCTCGCGCAGCTCTGCATTGCGCTTCTTCTCGACGCGGGTGACGAGGAAGATCGACACCTCGTAAAGCGCGTAGACCACGGTGAAGAGGATGACCTGGGTCACCACGTCAGGCGGTGTCACGAGGGCGGCGAGGGTGAGGATGCCGACAACGGCCCATTTGCGGACATTGCGCAGGCCCTCGGCCGACACCAGCCCGGCCTTGCCCATCAGCGTCAGCAGAACCGGAAGCTGGAAGCAGAGGCCGAAGGCGATGATGAATTTGAGCGAGAGGTCGAGGCTTTCGCGCACGGAGCCAAGGAAGACGGTGCGCAGCTCGGCATTCTCGACATCCGCCGGGATATTCTCGCCGGTCAGCATGGCGGTGAGCGCAGGGATCGCGTCGGAGAAGCCGATGAAGAAGTTCATCGCCAGCGGGGTGACGATGAAATGCGCGAAGGATGCACCCATCATGAAGAGTACCGGAGAGGCGATCAGGAACGGCAGGAAGGCGTTCTTTTCCGACTTGTAGAGGCCGGGCGCCACGAAGCGCCACATCTGGTAGCCGATATAGGGGAAGGAGATCGCCAGGCCGAAGATCATCGAGATCCGGATCAGGACAAAGAATTTCTCCTGCGGCGCGGTGAAGATCAGCTGCGGGTTCTCGCCGCGCGCACGCAGGATGTCTGCGATCGGCTCGACGAGGAAGTTCAGGATCGGCTCGGCCACCGTGAAACAGACGATCATGGCCACGACAAAGGCCAGCACCGAATGGATCAGACGGGTCCGCAACTCCGCGAGATGCTCGATCAACGGGGCGGAGCTGTCTTCGATTTCTTCTTCGATATCGTCTTCGGGGCGGTCGCTCATGCGGCTCTCGCTCATGCCTTGGAGGGGTCGGCGTCCGGAGCCGGGGAGGGCTCGGGCGCGGATTGGGTGTCGGCCTCGGCGCGGGCGGCGGCTTCGGCCTCCAGGCGCGCGGTGGCCTTTGCGGCCGTGCTTTCGCGGATCTTGCGGGCGGCCTCGGCGCGCTCCTCGCTCAACGGTTGGGTCTCGGGAGCGCTGGCTGTCGACTTCGGTTTCGACTCCGCGTCGTCATTCTCGCCAAACGGGTCGATCTCGTCGAAATCGACGGCATCCTTGAGCGCGTCCATACCCATTTCCTTCGGGTTGGTCGCTTTCTTGAGATCCTTGGCGATATCCTTGACCCCGGCCTCGTCGGCGGCGTCTTCCATGGCGCGCGTGAAGTCGCGGGCCATGGCGCGCAGCCGTGCCGTGAACTTGCCGAGCGTGCGGAACATCATCGGCAGTTCCTGCGGTCCGACAACGATCAGCGCCACGATGCCGATCAGCAGCAATTCGGTCCATCCGAGATCAAGCATCGCGGGTCAGCCTTGCCTTGGGTCCAGCCAGTGTCACCGTCGGGGCGACGACGATCAGACCTTGTCCTTCTCGGTCTCGATCTCTTCCTCCGGGGTAACGTCCCGGGCGGCTTCCACCTTTTCCTGTTCGATTTCCTGTTCGATCTCTTCCTTGCCCTCGCTCACGCCCTTCTTGAAGGCGGTGATGCCCTTGCCGACTTCGCCCATCAGCGAGGAGACCTTGCCCCGGCCAAAGAGTACGATCACGACGACGGCGATGAGCAGCAGGCCCATGGGGCCGATATTGTTCAGCATTGTTTGTCTCCCTGACTGCGGGCGCGCGGGTGGGCCCGGCTGCCTGAACCTGTGGCTTCCGGAATTACTTATGGGTTTCGGAGGAGAGATCAAACCCCCAAAGAACGATATGCGGCGAATTTTTCTTGCGGGAAGTGCGTTGGATTTGAAATGGAGTTGCGTAGTACTGGGTATTTTCCCTGTCCGGGGGCGAAGAATCGGCGTCTTGCAGCGAATCCGATTGCTGCGTTGGGCCTTCCACCGGTTTCGCGCACAGCGCAAAGGCCGGCGATGTGGTGGGGCGCCGCATGCTTACGGGGCCGGGGGAACGCCTTCGCGGCGTTCTCCGGAGCAGGCCATTTGGGCCGCGGCACGCCTGCTCCCTGTTCTGAATGCGGAGGCCGGGAGGGCGGCTAGGCGTCTGGTGGATCGTCCAGTTCGGGCGCATCCTGTGCGAAGCTGTCCGCCGGTGTGGAGAGCGTCTCCGCGAGCGTCGACCAGATCGTGACGAAGAGGCCGGCAACAACGGGACCCAGGATCAGGCCAACGGCGCCGAACATGCCAAGCCCGCCGAAGGTGCTGACCAGGATCAGGATATCATGCATCTGGGTGTCGCGGCCGACGAGGATCGGGCGGAGGATATTGTCGATCGTGGTGACGACCAGACCAGCCCAGAGCGCAAGCCCGATGGCGGGACCGGTCTCGCCGATGGCGGCGAGGTAGATGACGCCGACGGTCAGAACGAGGCTGGGACCGATCCCGGGGATGATCGACACGATTCCCATCACGACGCCCCAGAAGGTGGCGCCTTCGATGCCTGCAACATAGAATCCGACCCCGCCGAGCACGCCCTGGACGATGCCGATCACGAGCGTCCCCTTGATCGTGGCGCGGCTGACGGAGATCGCGCGGTCGGCAATCTTGCGCTGCGTTGTCGGCGCGAGGCCGGTGAAACGCAGGATCTGCTTCATCACCGGTGTGTCCATCTGCAGGAAGAAGAAGAGAGCGTAGAGGAAGATGAACGTATCGAGGAAGAACCGGGCCGTTCCGCGCGTCACCTGCGAAAGCGTCGTGACCGTATAGCGGGCGATCGCGGTGACGATATCGGCGATCTTGTTGGCGATCTCGGGGCCCATACCGTCGAGATGTTCCTGGTAGGGGACCCAATCCGGGATCCGGGCATCCAGGGAGTTCTCCGTGACCCGGTTTACCATCGAAACGATGGAGCGGGAGAGCGCGAAGGCTTGTTCGGCGGCCGCGCTCGCGATCAGCGTGACCGGAAAGATGACCAATACAAGGATCATCGCCATGGTGATGGCGCTGGAAAGGTTACGCCGCCCGCCGAGGCCGTCGCGGATTCGGCGGAAGAGGGGGCGGGTGAGTTCAGCCACGATTGCCGCCATGATGAGCGCGATCAGGAACGACTTGATCATGCCGAAGAACAACAGCGTGATCAGCGCGGTCACGAGGACGAGGGCGCTCCAGCGCAGCGTGTCGGGACTGAAAAGGGGCGGCCTGATTTGGGAAGCTGGCATGGCGTCTCCGGGTTTTGCAACTCATGCCTATCGTATCTTGTCCCCGGGCTGAATGGACATGCTGCGCCGCGCCGGTCCGGTTTCGCGGATCCTGCGGACTGGACAGTGTTGGGGCTCTCCTATACCGCGGCATCGACGCCGAAGGTTGGCTGGGTGTCCAGCCTGCCGGGTGCCGTGGACAGCCTGGAGGAAAGAGAGCCTTGAGACGCGCCTTCATCACCGGAACCGCCGGGTTTATCGGCTTTCATCTTGCCGAGTTGCTGTTGCAGGAAGGCTGGACGGTCGCCGGCTATGATGGCATGACCGATTACTACGATGTCCGGCTCAAGCAGGATCGCAACACGCTTCTGGCCCAGCACCCGGCGTTCACGATGACGGAAGCCCGGCTCGAGGACATGGAGGCGTTGTCGAAGGCGGTCGAGGCGTTCGAGCCGGACGTGATCGTCCATCTCGCCGGTCAGGCCGGCGTGCGCTACAGCCTTGAAAACCCGCGCTCCTATATCGACGCCAATATCGTCGGCACGTTCAATGTCATGGAATGCGCCCGCGCGGCCGGTGTCGAACACCTGCTGATGGCCTCGACCTCCTCGGTCTATGGCGCCAATACCGAAATGCCCTATTCGGAGCTTCACAAGGCGGACAGCCAACTTACGATCTATGCGGCCACCAAAAAGGCCAATGAGGCGATGGGGCATTCCTGGGCCCATATCCACGATCTGCCGGTGACGATGTTCCGCTTCTTTACCGTTTATGGCCCCTGGGGGCGTCCCGACATGGCGCCGATCAAGTTCGCCCGCGGGATCGTCGAGGGGCAGCCGATCGATATCTACAACAATGGCGAGATGTATCGGGACTTTACCTATGTGACGGATCTCGTGCGTGGGATTTTCGGCCTGATCGATGCGGTTCCGGGCGGCGAGGAGACGCGGGTCGCGCAGGACAGCCTCTCGCCTGCCGCGCCCTTCCGGATCGTCAATATCGGGAATTCGGACAAGGTGCGGCTGCTCGACTTCATCGATGCGATCGAGGCGGAACTCGGACGCGAGGCTATCCGGAACTACATGCCGATGCAGATCGGCGATGTGAAGGCGACCTGGGCCGATGCGACGCTGCTCAAGAACCTCACCGGTTACCGACCGCAGACGCCCTTCCGCGAGGGCGTGGCCCGCTTCGTGCGCTGGTATCGCGAGTATTACGACGTCTCACCCTAGACCGGGCGAGCGCGTTTTGATCCGGCTCGAATGCGCCGACCTGTTTCGGACCTGGCCGGGATAGCGCCAGACCACGCTCGCGCCGGCGCCGCCCCGGGCAGGCGCTGACACGGCTTGCAGTGCAACCGGAGCAAACGGCACCATATTCCGCGCTATGGAAAACCCGGTCGAACCCGGCGGTCTACTCGATCAAACCGCGCAGGTAACGGCCATAGGCCGTCTTGCGGAACAGCTCGGCGCGCTTGAGCAGGCTTTCATCGTCGATCCAGCCTTGCTCATGGGCAATCTCTTCCGGACAGCCGACCTGCTGGCCCTGGCGTTCGGAGAGCGTGCGGACGAAGTTGCCTGCGTCGAGCAGGGAGGCATGGGTGCCGGTGTCGAGCCAGGCGAAGCCCCGGCCCATCTGCTGCACGCCAAGCGAGCCCTCGGCGAGATACATCTCCAGCAGCGTCGTGATCTCCAACTCGCCGCGCGGGGAGGGTTTGACCTCGCGGGCGCGTTCGGGCGCGGTGCCATCGAGGAAATAGAGGCCGGTCACGGCATAGTTGGACGGCGGCACCTCCGGCTTCTCGATGATCGTGTTGACCTTGCCGTCCGCGCCGAAACCGACAACGCCGTAGCGTTCGGGGTCGGCCACCTTGTATCCGAAGACCGTGCCGCCTTCGGTCTTGGCATCGGCCGCGCGCAGAAGGCCGGGCAGGCCGTGACCGAAGAAGATGTTGTCGCCAAGAACCATGGTCGAGGGCGCGCCGTCGAGGAAAACCTCGGCCAGCAGATAGGCCTGCGCCAGCCCGTCCGGCGATGGCTGGGTGACATAGGTCAGCTCCAGCCCCCATTGGCTGCCATCGCCGAGCGTGCGTTGGAATTGCTCCTGATCCTGCGGCGTGGTGATCATGCAGATCTCGCGAATGCCGGTCAGCATCAGCGCCGAGAGCGGGTAATAGATCATCGGCTTGTCATAGATCGGCAGCAGCTGTTTGGAGACACCGATCGTGATCGGGTAGAGGCGCGTGCCCGAGCCGCCAGCGAGAATAATGCCCTTGCGCTGTGTCATGTCGTCAGTCCTTTGAAATGGGTGTCTCGTTTATCAGGGGCAATCTTGCCGCTGGTATGTTCCGAAGTAGAGCGAAATAGGCCGCGCCGATCGCGTCCCAGGTGTAGCGTGCCTGCGCAATCTGGCGCATCGCGGCGCCGATCTCGGCCAGACGATCCGTGCCGGTCGCTTCAAGCTGCTCGCGCAATTGGTCGGCGGAGGCGAAAAAGAGAGCACGGTTCTCCGTGGAATGGCGGTTGAAACTGCAGTCATACGCGAAGACCGGCACGCCAAAATGCATGATCTCGACCAGCGATGGGTTGGTGCCGCCGGCGGAATGACCGTGGATATAGGCGGAGGCTCCGGCCCGGAGGGTCTTGAGCTTTCCGATGTCATAGATCGGGTCGAGAATCCGGATGCCGGGCGCCGCCGCATAGCGGGCCTTGAGGTCGACTCCATAGGCCGAACGGTCCCAGTTGCCGACGCAGACCAGCGGGAAATCGGCGCTCTGGGAAAAGGCGTCGAGCATCATGTGGACATTGTTTTCCGGCTCGATGCGGCAGACGTTGAAGGCATAGCGCTCCGGCAGGTCGATCTCGCTCAGCGCCCGGGCTTCCGACTCCAGCGCATGATCGCCGCCATAGGCGATCACGGCGCAATCGGCGCCATAGGTCTCGGCGACGTATTCTGCGATGGCGCCATTATCGGCGATGACCTCATGCGACATCCGCACGGCCAGCGCCTCGCTGGTCCTGAGGATATGGCGTTGCAGCCATCCCCACTTGTCGCGCTTCCATTCGATCCCATCGATATTGGTGATGATCCGCGCCTTCGAGATCAGCCGGATCAGGGGCAGGAGGATCGTCCCGGAAACTCCGAGCACCAGAATCACGTCGCAGCCGCGCCAGACGGCCGAGAGCATCGACCACATGTCGTAGGGAATGCTCTGCGCGCCATTGGCGTTGAGCGGGATATAGCGCAGCTCGGCATCGAGAAAGCGCTCCGCCCGGTCCTCATAGGCTTTCGCGCTGCAATAGACCGCGAGCGCCTCGGGAGCATCTGTCCGGCGGTGATAGCGGACGAGATTTTCCACCAGCGTTTCGAAGCCGCCATAGCGGGCCGGCAGGCCGACCGTGCCGACGACGGCAACGCGAAGTCTCTTCTCTTCGCTCACGCCGCCACGTCCTTGTATCCAAGCATTTGCATTGTCGTCGCGAAGGCCTCTTCCAGACAGGGTTCCAGCGGAAAGGCCGGTCTGGGCGCCACTGTCGAGAGTTTCTGCCCGGCATAGGTCAGGAAGGTCTCGTCCGCGGGAAGGTCACAGAACGCCGCGATCCGGCCCATCCAGCCGCTCGGATCCTCGCAAAGCGCTTCATAGGGGATATGCAGGATCGTTTCCGGCGCTTCCTGGGTGTGCCGCACGCCTTCGCGCATGGTGACGATCCATTCGACCACGGCGCGCTGTGTCTGGGCCTGCCAGTCGCGCATCTCCCCGGCATGCGGGGCGAGGTCGGGATGTTCCGGCACGAGCTGGTCGACGAGGAGCTGCCACTTGCGACCGTCGGCGCCCCACCAGTCATGGATCTCGTCGCCCGATTGAACGCCAAGCCGGTCTGACCAACCCTCGATGGAACCGCAGGTGTCCCAGCCGTTTCGGGAAATGAAAAGGAATTTCGCATCCGGGAAGATCTCGCGCACGAAAGGAAGGCGGAAGACCAGTTCGGGATACTTGTCGACAACGCGGCTTGTGCCGGTCGCGCGCAGATAGGCGCCGTGGATCCGGTGCATCGCCCGGACGACATCGGGCGTTGCGTCTCCAGCGTCGAGCCGGTAGCGGCCCGGACCGCGATCGTAGCTGCCGATCAGGTCCTCGCCGCCGCCGAGGGCGGCGTGCCACATCGCCTTGGGCTCGTTGAGAAAACCGACCTTTCCATGCATCGACAGCAGGAGGCCGAGGATGGTCGTCCCGCTCCGCCCGGCACCGAGGATGAAGATAGGCGCCTCTGCGCGTTTGAGCTGCGGCAGGCGGCGTTCCATCGCGAAGAGGCTGAAGACCAGCGGGTTGATCCACTGTCCCTTCGTCGTCAGCGGACGACCTTCGAAGAGCCCATAGCTGAGCAGCCGGGACCAGAGCCGTGTCGGGCGGGTCCTGATGTAGTGACTGTCGATCTGGGCTACCATGTTATCCGAAAAACGTCTGTCTATCTGTTGTTTGTAGCAAGCTGGTCAGGAAAAGAAGCGGCTCCGTATCGTCCCGATCAGGTTCTTGCTGCGCCGAAGGTTCAATAGCAGCGCGGCGAAAGATTTGAAAACAAAGATGGTCATCTGGCCGGCCTGGACCAGAGGCGACAGGCGGCGCCCGCTCGTGGCGTAGTTCCATTCGGCCATGTCCGCCCGCGCGACCTTTTCGCAGAGCGCAATCTCGCTTCCGCTCAACCCGCCCGACTGCCAGGCGTCGATCCGGCCGGGGTCGATGCCGCGCTCGTCAGGGCGGTCCTTGCCGGTCGAGGAGCCGATCTGCCCGATTTCGAGCATGGTCGGCTCATAGGCCAGCCCGGCATGATCGCAGATCTTTCGCACCGTTGTCTCGGGCGATTGGGCGAGATCCTCGAAACGGATCGCGAGAAAGCGCGGATGGGATTGCAGGCGTCGGGCCCGGCGGCTCGCCGAGACCCACATTCTGGACATGGTGTAGGGATGGTAGTTCACCCAGGCCCGAAAGGCCCAGAAGGCGGGCATGTTGGACGCCCCCAGCTTGCGGCGGCGCCACTTGTTCTTCTGCGACAGCAGGACGGATCGCGGATCGCGCAGGAGGCAGAGCATTCGGGCCTCGGGGAAGGCGTCGAGGATCTCTTCGGCCTGGAAGAGATAGCGCGGCGTCTGCTCGCAGGGGCGGATGGCGCCTGCGCGTTCGGCCTCTGCCTGCAGGAAGGCGCCATAGACAGAAACCGGATCGCGGGCTTGGGACCTGTCGAGGATCGCCCGGGCATCCGCGCCGTACCGTCCCGGCACGACCGGAGCAAAGAGCACGTCGCGCTCCGAGGTCAGCAACCTCTCGAGCATCGCGAGCAACCTGTCCTCGGACCAGTCACCGGGATCCCGGATGCTACCGGTCTCCACCATCTGCTCGAAGAAATGCAGCTCCTGGAAGCAATGCACTTCGGAGTGACGGTCGAACATCCGACCAGTCATGGTGGTTCCCGAACGGCTGTTACCGACGACGAAGATCACGTGCTGCTCGGGCATGTCAGATCCTGGCCGGCGCACCCGCGCCAGCGTGACGGCGGATGATTTCGAGGCTGTGCGCCGAGGGATGGATCGTCTCGGGCGGTGCGCTGGAGGTCAATGCGCCCCGGATCCCTCGCGCGACCGGACGCAACGCGGCGCGCAGCTTCGGTGCTGCGAGCGTCTTCTGGGACAGGAGGCGGTGCAGCCTGTTGAAACCGCGTGTCGTGCCAGGATGCCGGGCCCTGGTTGTCTGGTTGCTGGCAGCGAAACGCGCCGGATCGAGCGGCAGGGGCGCCAGCCCGCAATGGGCACAGACACGGTCGAGCACGGATTGCGGTTCGGATTTCAGCTCGGCAAAGCCGATCTCCAGCAGGCGGGGTCCAAACGCGGCGCGCAGGGGCGGCAGGTACTTGCCAAGGTCGCACTGGTCCAGCGTCCGGAACGCGACCGGCGTGTCCGGCGCGACGCCAAGGTCACCCTGTTGCGCAATCCAGTCATCGAAGGAGAGCCCGTTGGCGAGCAGGCCGCGCTGCCGAAAGAACCGGTACGCGGAGATCAACCGGTCGACGGGATCGCGCAGCAGCACAACCACGCGGGCCTCCGGCAAAAGCGTCGCGACCTGTCGAAAGGTTTCGCAATACATGTAATCCGGGGTCGCTTCGAGCCAGACGGGTTTCCCGGCATCGGCGAAGAGCGCGGCATAGGCGTCCAGATTGTCACCGGAAAACCCTTCCGGTCGCGACAGGGGGTAATCCGCGTCGAGAAAGAAGCGGGTCTCCTTCAGCGTCGAGGCGCAGATATCGGGATGGTGGGCGAGCCAGTCGAAAAGAGATGTCGTCCCGGCCTTTGGTTCGCCCGCGACGATCAGAACGCGCTGCCCTGCGAGCCGTGTCATGACGCCTTGTCCTGCTGCTGCAGGACCCATTTCCAAGTGTCGCGCAGCCCGTCCTTGAAGGCGACCGCCGGTTGCCAGCCGAAAGCGTCTCGGGCGGCGCTCGTGTCGAGTACGATCCGGGGGATGTCTATGGCGCGGCCGGGCCGGATGACGGGTTCGACCGGGCGCCCCGAGACCGTGGCGATACCGTCGATAATCTCGCGCAGGGAATGCCCTTCCCCGGCGCCGGCATTGAACGTGCCGGTGATGTCCTGTTCGGCGCTGGTGACGCAGAGGCGCGCAAGGTCGTGAACGTGGATGAAATCTCGCACGACACTGCCATCGCCCCAGAGATTCAGTGTCTCTCCATGCGCGAGCTGATGCATGTAGGTGCCGATCACGCCCTGTACGCCGCCATGCCCCTGCCGCGGGCCATAGGGGTTGGACGGGCGCAGCACGACCGCGCGCAGCCCGTGCAGGTCGATTTCCATCCGGATGTAGTTCTCGACCGCGGCCTTGACGATGCCATAGGAGGAGATCGGCGCGATCGGGTGGGTTTCCGGAACCGGGTTGCGCCCGGGGATGCCATAGACCGTGCCACCCGAGGAGAGATAGAGCAGCCGTGTGACCGCCTGCGCGCGCATCAGCTCCAGCATCCGGACCGAGCCGATCAGATTGTCCCGGATATCGGCGATCGGGTCCATGTTGGCGGTCCCGGGCACGGTTGTGCTGACCATGTGGAAGACCATGTCGATCCCGGCGAGCGCCTCGATGAGGCTGGCGCTGTCGGAGAGCTCGCCCGCGACGAACTCGACCCCTGCGGGCGTTGGCCGAAACCGCTCCCGCGAACGGTCGAAGACCCGGACGTCATGGCCCGTGGCGAGCAACCGGTCCACGACGTGGGAGCCGATGAAACCGCTCCCCCCCAGAATTAGGATCTTCACGAGATTACCTGTCCGTATATTTTCCGGAGACGTTCATAGATTGCGGCATCAGAGAAAGAAAGATGCGTGTACCTGCATGCGGCCGCCCCCATCCGGGCGATCTCGGCATCGGGCATGTCGCGAACCTCGCGCATCAGTGCCGCCAGCGCCTCCGCATCGCCGGCCTCGTAGGTCCAGCCATGCGGACCTGCCTCGATCAGTTCGGGAATGCCGCCGCGTCTGGTGCCGATCACCGGATTCGAGGCGGCGAATGCCTGGAGGATCACGTATGGGAAATTCTCGTGCCAGATCGAGGGCACGACAACCGCGCGCGCGCCATGCTGCCACTGTGCAAGGTCCGCGCCCCAGGCCGGTCCGACGACGCGCAGGTTGTCCAGCTGTCGCGCCCGCATTTCGAGCTTCTCCAGATCCGGCCCGTCGCCCACGACAACGACCGGAATCTCCGGGACCCGTTCGGCCGCATCGACCAGGGTATCGACCCCTTTCTCGTCGATCAGGCGACCGAAATAGAGCATGTAATCGCCGACATTGGCATCGACATGGTATTTGTCGGCGTCGAACGGGTTCTGAAGGTAGTCGATCCGGACACTGTCCTCGCCCCAGAAGTCGAGGGTCTTGTCCGCCATGAAGCGGCTGGCGAAGAGGAACATGGAGACATTCCGGCGCCAGAGGTTCTTCCACTCGTGGAAATAGGCTTCTGTCATGCTTGCCGCGCTGACGGTGAGCGATCCGTGGCAGCAGCGATTGGCGAGCGCCTTGTAGAAGCGCCCGCCCTTGCAATCCTCGCAGATATGTCCGTGGTGGAAGAGTTTGTAATTGGGACAGATATGTTTGTAATCGTTGCAACTCAGAACGACCGGAACGCCCGCTTCGCGCGCCGCATCGAGGATCGACGGCGTCAGGCGGATATAGATCGCGAAGGCGTGGATGACATCCGGCTTGAAGCGCTCGATCATGCGCGCGAAGGCGGCCTTCGCCTCCCGGTTGTAGATCATCTTCGGCAGTTGCAGCGTGCGCGACAGCAATGTGCCGGACTTGTATTCCGCGGCTGAGGGGAAATGCTCGGCATGGGACACATCGTCAAGCCCGGGCTCGGCGGCCGAAAAGCGGAGCACCTCGTGCCCGTTGGCCTCCAGCACGCGAGCAACCTCGTGGAAGAAGACCTCGGCGCCGCCCTGGACGATGTAATTGTTATGGGCGAGCAGAATGCGCATAGAGAAACTCCACGAGAGGCAAGCCAGAGGCGGTGTGCAAACGGGCGGCCCGCATGAGTGCACAGCTCAGCGGATCCATGGGATCACCAAAAACCCGAGCTTACGCCGGACCATGAAGACAGAGAAGAGATTCATTGCGATTACGGCGCCCGCCGCCGCGATGGCCGCGCCGATCGCGCCGAGGGTCGGGATCAGCACCACCGATGCGACAAGGACGATTGCGGCGGCGAGCAGGGCGCCGTTGCGGACTGCGCGCTCGTTGCCGGTCATCATCAACAGGACGCCCACGGAGCCGGTGGCGGCGTTGAAGGCCTGCCCGACCGCGAGGATGGCAAGGATCGTGGTGCCGTCTGTGAACTCGGGGCCGAACAGGGCAAGGACAACATCGCCCGCGAAGATGAGCACCAGCAGCAGCGGTGACGCGGCGAGCGCTGTCAGCAGGGCAAAGCGTCGGGCCAGCTGGCGAATACGCGCGGTTTCGTCCATCTGGTAGAGGGCCGCAAATCTTGGCGCCAGCACGTTATTGACCGCGACAAGGAAGAAGGCGACGAGGTTGGCCACCCGGGTCGAGACACCCAGCAGGCCGGTTTCACTGGCGCTGCCCCAGATGCCGAGCAGCAGGATCGGAGCCCAGGGCAGGAGACCGGTGGTGATGATCGCCATGGCCCAGAGCGGGCGCGCGGAGGACCAGAGCTCGGGGGCGACTGCTGTGTCGGCGGGGGTGTCGTTCCGCAGGTGGCGCCACATCAGCCAACCGCACAGCGCGGCCGCGCCGGTTGCCCCGACATAGGTCAGGCTGGCGCCGTCAGGTCCGAAAGCCTGTGCGAGCGGCCAGACAAGCAGGATACCGAAAAGCGGCCAGAGCACGCCGGAGACGAGCATGGCCTGCGGGATCCGGCTCAGGCCCTTGAGGCTCTCGGAGAGCAGCATCATCAGGGAGAACGTGACGATGCCAAGGCTCATGAGTTGCATCGGCCTCGTCAATTCGGGCGTATCGAAAAGCCGTTCCGACAGCGGCGCGGCCAGTCCGAGCAGGGCGGCAGCCAGCACAAGGCTGGCCAGCGTGGCGCTGCGCATGCCGATCCGGAACACACCGTTGACCCGCGCCCAGTCCGGGATGGCGGCGGAGGCGGCGATGAGACGAAGCATCGCGTTGTCGAGCCCGAGCCGCGAAATGGCGGAGAGGATGACCACCATTGCCAGCGCAGTGAAGAAGAGGCCGGTCCCCTCGGCGCCGAAAACCCGGCCGATGGCGACGTTGAAACCAAAGGCCAGAACAGCGCCCGCGCCGCGAAGGGCGAAGGCCATGCCGGCGCTCGTGATCAGGTCACGGGAATCGCTGTCGAGGCTTTTGCGCAGAAATCGCAAGGGTCAGGGTCTTCCCGCATCTGTTGCTGCCAGGGGATGACGGGAGGGCAAGCGATGGCACATTGCCATTCGCTGCGCGAGGCCCTGTCCGCTCCACAAGAGGTCAGGATTTGTAGTATTTGTTGTAATCGGCATAGCCGTAGCCGTAGCCCTTGCCATATCCGTAACGTTTCATCCCCCTCGGATCGACCTGCGACAGGATTACACCGGACACCCGGTTGCCGGTCATCTCGATCTGGCGAATTGCCTCGAGGACCTGCGACTTGGGCGTATGGTTCCAACGCACGACAAGTTGGATCGCATCCATGTGACGGGCGATGATCCGCGCGTCCGGAACAGCGAGGACAGGCGCGGAATCGATCAGGATCACGTCGTATTCCTCGCGCGCCTGCTGGATCAGCTTCGTGAAGGCATCGGAGGAGAAGAGGTCAGCGGGGTTGGCCTTGGTCTCCTGTCCGCGCAGCACATAGGCGCCAAGCTTCTCGTTATAGGCCGCGACCTCCTGGAGAGATTGCTTGCCTTCGAGCACGGTCATGATGCCGGTGCCGGATTCGTTGACGAAATACTCGTTGAAAACGTTGCGGCGGATGTCGCATTCGATAAGCAGCACTCGCTTGCCGAGACCGGAATAGTTCTGCGCCAGCAGCAGCGAGACGGTCGTCTTGCCCTCGCTGGGCACGGCGGAGGTGGTCAGGATTACCTTGGGAGGGTCGCCCTCTCGCGACATGACGATGGAGGTCCGCAGGTTTCGGACCGCCTCTGCCATGGCCGAGGTCGGCCGCTTGGCGACATACTCGATCACCTGGACACGGCGGCGCGAGGCGCGTTTCGGGATCTGGCCCAGCACCGGCCGTCCGGTCGCTGCCTCAAGCTCGTCTCCCGAGCGCAGCCCGCTCTGGGAGGCTTCGCGCAGCAACAGGTAGGCGGAGGCAACAAAGGCGCCGAGCAGGAGCGACGCCGCGAGAATGCGCAGTCGGCGCGGCGAGACCGGGCGCAGGGGATCCAGCGCGGCGGACATGATACGGGCTTCCGCGCGGACAAGGCCCAGCTGAACCGTTGCCTCCTGCATGCCGGTCAGGAAGGTCTGGTAGAGATCGGCCGTGACCTCCAGTTCGCGCTGCATCTGTTCGAGCCGTTGCAGATCGGCATTCTGGCTCTCGAGCTGGAGCTCGAGGCTTTCGAGCGATCGGGACAGGGCGCTGATTTCATCATTGGCGCGATTGACCTTGTTCTGCTCCGTCAGGATCAGCGTCTCCAGCCGTCGCATCAGCACAACCTTGGCATCGGGATCGCCGCTCAGATCCTCTTCAAGCGGCTGGGCGATCCTGTCGATCGTGAAATCGGTGAAGGTCTCGCGAATCTGCGCCTTGCTGCTGCTATCCCGTGCCGCCTCCATAGAGGCGACGCGCTGCTGCCCCTGTTCGAGGTCGCCCTTGCGTTCGGTGAGCCGTTCGCGGAACTTTTTCGTCTGCAGGTTCAGAACGTCGAGGGAGTCACGGTTGACCAGATCGGTTTCCGATTGCAGTTCGGTGATCTGGCGTTCTTTCTGGCGAACCTCCTCTTCCAGTTCGCGCGCACGGTCCGACAGCCAGCTGATCGCCTGCTGGGCGTCCGTGGCATTATCGTCAAGTTGCTGTTCGATATAGACATTGGCGAGAGTATTGGCGATTTCGGCAGCGCGGATGGGTGTGTTGGCGGTGGCCGAGATCTTGAACAGGTAGGTGTCAAACTCGTTCATGACGGTCAGCGTCTTGCGCAGTTCATTGACCGTTTCCCGGAACTGGTACGCCTCGACCTCCTCGGGCGTTTTCGGCGTCCCGTCCGTATTGCCGCGAAGTTGCGAGAGCGTTGCCCGGACGGCTTTCGAAAACTCGGATTTCTCCTGCAACGCGGTGTTGAAAAACGGGTCTTCAATCAGGTTGAGCCGGGTTGCAACCTTCTCGGCCAGCTCCCGCGACTTGATGTTCTCGATCTCGGTATTGAGCGTTGCGCTGTCGGTCGAGGAGCCGGAGAGGAGATTGTCGAAATTGATCGGCGAAACCTCGTCGGAAATGACCTCGACAATGGCTGCTGTCCTGAACCGTTCCTCGGCAAGCACGAAGGCGTAGTAGCCCCCCAAAAAGCCGAACACCAGGATTCCAAGCAGGATCAGCCACTTGCCGTACCAGAGCGTCCGAAACAGGGAGAGCACATCGAGTTCGTAGTTGCCGGAAGGACCGCCTGACGTCCCTCTCGCATCGTCTGAATTGGTGCGCATGTGGTTCATGGGGTGTGGTCCTGAAACGCCCTGTGGCCGCAAATGAATGATCTTTATGCGCAGGTCGGTAATCTTTCAACAGATGGATTGAACTGGGTTGGCCCGCATGCATGGCCGGTGGTGCCCTGGAATCGCGCGCGGCGCGTCTGCCCGGAGGTTGCGAAACGGGTCGGTCGATGTCATGAGAAAACGGCATCCGGCAACATTGCGCGCGTGCATTCCGGATGACGATCGGAGGCCTCTTGGCAGAGATCCGGCCGCAGGTCAGAGGGGTCAGAACGTGACCTTCACACCCGGAAGCGACAATGTCTTGATCAGGTCGCGCACCTCCTGGCGGGCGGCGATATTGGACAGGTTCAGGCGGTCCGTTCCGATGTCGCGCAAGTCCAACAGCGTGAGGCCGCGCGGGAAAAGCTCGCGGAAGATGACCCGCTCGCTGAAGCCGGGCGCAACCCGGAAGCCGATCCGGCGCGACAGCTTGCCGAGCGCCTCGCCGACCTTGCGCTTGTTGTGCATCTGCTGTGACCCGAGCCGGTTGCGGGTGACGATCCAGTCGATCGGTTTCAACCCCGCCTGCGCGCGGGTCTGGCGGGCCGACCAGACCATCTCGGAATAGACCGAGGGGCCGAGAATGGCGCCGTCTTCCGGTCGGGTCCGGGCGAGCAGGTCGAAATCGACGAAACTGTCATTGAGCGGCGTGATCAGCGTGTCGGCCATCGCATGGGCGAGCTGGCTCAGCCGGGTATGCGAGCCGGGACAATCGATCAGGACGAAATCGGATTTGGCCTCGAGTTCCTGAACCGCGAGGGAAAGGCGGTGATCGTTGATATTGGTGCCTTCAGGCACGTCCTCGGGCGCGATCTCGGGCAAGTTGATATAGTCTGGCACCGCAAGGGAATGGCCGTCCTTGGCGCAGAAGGCGCGGCGGTTCTCGATATAGCGGCCAAGGCTCTGCTGGCGCAGGTCGAGATCGAGCGTGCCGACCCGGTGGCCCATCCGCGCCAGCGCGGTTGCCACATGCATCGAGGTCGTGGACTTGCCCGACCCGCCCTTCTCGTTGCCGACGACAATGATATGCGCCACGCGGTGTCTCCTGCTCTGCTCTCCGGCCGTCTGCCTCTCGTGCCACGGGACATGCGCGTCTCCGTGACGGATCGAGGACCGGCCGGGAGGTTTCGCTCTAATGGGCGTCAGGGCGGAGGAAAAGGGGAAAACCGCTCAGAACGCCAACCGGACAAGCAGCTCCAGAAGCCCGAGCATGAGGAAGACCGGGACGGAGAGCGCGCAGGCAAGCCAGAGCGCGCTGCGAAAGGTTGGGCGGGGCGGGGCGGTGTCGATGCCGAGCACCGGGGGCGCGGCCTGTTTCAGGAACGGTTTCATAGGTTCATTAACCATGCCTTAGGTTTGCAGGGAATTAATGCGGTCATGATGAGCGACTGGATCGTGACGGACCGCCCGCGTCTCCCCGAGGGGGCGCTGGCGCCCATGCAGCAACACCCGACCTATGGCGCGGCCTGCGGGCTGATTGGTTCGGTTGCGCGCTGGTATGAACTGACCGGACCCGACGGCAGCGTGCTGGGGGCCGCGCAGGTTCTGGAACGGCCCGTGCCGCTTCTGGGGCGGGCGGCACTGTTGTCCCGTGGGCCGGTCTGGGGGCCGGTCATGCCGGTACATCGGCGCCGCGAGGCTCTGCTGCGCCTGCTGGATCTTCTGCGCGCACGCCACCGCATTGTCGCCGTCACGCCCGAGTCCTGCGACGGGGAAGACCCGATGGCAGGCAGTGGCTGGCTGGAAGCGATGACGCCTTGCCATTTCGCTACGCTGGATCTTGACGCCAGCGCAGCGGAGATGCGCGCCCGCCAGCATGGCAAATGGCGTAATCGTCTGGTGCGTGCGGAGGCTGCGGGGCTAGAGATCCGGCATATGCCGATGCCGCTTGATCCGAGGCATTGGCTGCTCGAACGGGAGGAAGCGCAGGCCCGCGCGCGGCGCTACCGTCGCCTGCCGAAGGAATTCACCCTTGCCTGGATCGCTCAGGGCGGCCGCAAGGCGGCGCGACTTTTCACGGCGGAGAAAGCCGGCGAGACCGTCGCTGCAATGCTCTTCCTGCGTCACGGCGCATGCGCGAGCTACCATATCGGTTGGTCGGGGGCGGAGGGGCGCGCCACGGGCGCGCATACTCTTCTCCTGTGGGAAGCGCAGCGCTGGCTGGCCCGGCAGGGCTGCAAGCAACTCGACCTGGACCTGATCGACACGCGGACAACGCCGGGTCTTGCGCGGTTCAAGCTCGGCAGCGGCGCACGGGTCGTCACCCTGGGCGCGACCCGCCTCTCGGCGCCAGGATCGGCGCTCTTCGCGTCGCGCGCGAGAAAAGTGGCGCGCGGCGTCGGGTTCCAAACCGCCTGAGGTCGGGAATGCTTCTTCGGTCGTGGTGGCGACGGTAGCATATGGGCCGTCCAGCGATGGGGACTTGGGTGTGCCAGGTTGCCGCGCCAAAGGCTGTCTCAGGAGGGTGTTTGTCCTTCGGGTCTGGAGATGTTTGGCGGCCATCTTTTAGTCTTCGGCCTCAGGATCGCTTGCAAGAGTCGAGCAGATGCAATTTGTCGCCTTGAGTGAAAACCATGGACTCGGGCAGATGGGTTTTCGTTGAGGACAGGGGCAAAACTGAAGCAAATGCTCGACGTCGCCTGCGGCGGGAACTGTTTTCTGCGATGGACACCAGTCGAACCGGAGGAGACATGCCAAGCAGACGTGCAATTCACAGGGCCGCCCTTTTGTCGGTGCTTGCTTTTCCGGCCAGTGCCGAGACGGTTCTGACCATTGCGACGGTTGCCAACCCGGACATGGAGCGGTTGTAGCGGCTGTCACCGGAGTTCACCGAGCAGAACCCGGACATCGCACTCGAATTCGTTGTTCTGGACGAGAACAACCTGCGCCAGCGCGTCGTGACCGATATTGCCACCGGCGGCGGCCGCTTCGACGTCGTTGCCATCGGCACTTACGAGGCGCCGATTTGGGCCGAACGCGGCTGGCTCGCGGCGCTGGACGGGTTGCCGGAGAGCTATGCGGTGGATGACCTGCTAGCGCCGATCCGCGCCGCGCTGAGCCGTGACGGCCAGCTTTATGCCGCGCCGTTCTACGGCGACTCCTCCTTCACGATCTACCGCACCGATCTCTTCGCCGAGGCCGGGCTGGAAATGCCCGCCGCGCCGAATTGGGATCTCATCCGAATGGCTGCCGCGAGGATCGACGCGCTCGACCCGGAGGTGCATGGTATCTGTCTGCGGGGCAAGCCGGGCTGGGGCGAGAATATCGCTCTGATCTCGGCCATGGCGGGCTCTTATGGGGCGCGCCGGTTCGACATGGACTGGCAACCGCAATTCGAGAGCGAAGCCTGGGCCAGCGCGGCGAATGACTACGTCAAGCTGTTGCGGGATTTCGGCCCCGAGACCGCGGCAGAAAACGGTTATCTCGAGACTTTGGAGCTGTTCCAGCAAGGGCGTTGCGGGATCTGGATCGAAGCCACCGTGCCCGCCTCGGCCGTCAGCGCGCCCGACGACTCCACCGTCGCGGGCAAGGTCGGCTTCGCGCAGGCGCCCGATCGCGGGCTGGGGCGGCGGAGCAACTGGCTTTGGGCCTGGGCGCTGGCAATCCCGGAGGGCGCGCCGAGCCAAGACGCCGCGCTCCGCTTCGGCGACTTGGCAACCTCACCGGCTTACACGGCGCGGGTCGCCACCGAGTCTGGTTGGGCAAAAGTCCCGCCGGGCACGCGCAAGTCGCTCTACGAGACGCCGGACTATCTCGCCGCCGCGCCCTTCGCCAAGGCCGTGCTGACCGCCATCGAGACCGCCGAGCCCGAGCGCCCGTCTGTCGAGGACTGCCCTATACCGGGATCCAATTTGTCGCCATCCCGGAGTTCCCCGGCATTGCGACGGCGGTGGGAACGCAATTCGCCAGGGCGCTCGCCGGCGAAATCTCGACGCAGCAGGCGCTGCGCAATGCGCAATGGGTCTCCGAGAAGGTGATCGAACGCGCTCGTTTCATGAATGCGGAGTGAGCTCCGCACCCCGCAAGGGCAGGATTTTCGGACAAGACACATGACCGACCAGACAGACCTTTCCGAGACCATTGCCCGGAAGGATGATGAGCAACTTCCGGTTCCCGAGCACCGCCTGCACGGGCCGGGCCATTTCCTCGGGCTCTATGCCGCCGAACATGTCGCGGCGACGGAGTTCGTGATCGGCGCCGCCTTCATGGCGCTCGGCGCGACGATCCATGACATCCTGATCGGCCTGCTCATCGGCAACACGCTGGCCGTTCTCAGCTTCTGGCTGATCACCGCGCCGATTGCCGTCAAGACGCGGCTCAGCCTCTACACTTATCTCGAACAGAATATCGGCGAGACCTTCTCTCGCCTCTACAACGGTGCAAACGTGTTGATATTCGTGGTGATTTCGGCGGCGATGATCACCGTCTCCGCGACCGCACTGCGCGCGCTTTTCGGCATCCCGCCCCAGATCATGCCCTATCCGACCAGCCCCGCCTTCATTCTGATCGCCGCCTCCGCCAGCGTGATTGCGGTGCTCGTTGCCTATTGCGGATTCAACGTTCTCAGTGAATTTGCCCCGATCTGCGCGCCTTGGCTCATGGTCATGTTCACCGCTGGCGGTATGGTGCTGGTCCCGGCGTTGAACGAGTCGCTCACCGGCTACACCACGCTGTCGGGCTTCGTGATCGTCATCGTCGCCGACTGGACCACCGCCAACTCCAATCTCTACCGCGCGGGTCTCGCGGCTCAGGCCGTCTTTCCCAACACCCATCGCGGCAAGGTCACGCTGATGGTTGGCGCCGTGGTCGTGGTCGGAAGCTGCTTTCCGATCATCTACCGTTCCTTCTTGCCGCTGGTGACCTGTGCAGGGCTGTTGCTGGTCCCGATTGGCGGCATTGTCTTTGCCGAGCAACAACTCTTCCCGCGCATCGGGATGAAGACCTATTGGTACAAGCTCAGCGGCCCTCGTCAGAACGTTCCGGCGCTGGTCACCTGGGGGATCTCGCTGATCTTCGGGTTCGGGCTTAACATCGTCAATCTCTTCCCCTTCTACTATCTCTTCGTGCCGACCTGGGTCGTCTCCATCCTCTGCGACACCATGCTGGCGAAGCGAGCCGGGGCGGGCGGAAGCTGGCCGGAGGCCGAAACCCGGCTTGCGGAATTCGGTACGGCGGTCGCGGTGCATCACACGGGTCTCGCGGCGCGGGAAGTGCTGGAGCCGATCCACGATACCAGGCCCCTGTCGAAACTCATCAAGGTGGTGTGGATCGTGATCGGTCTGATGGTGCCGGCCGTGCTTGCATGGCGCGTGCTCTTCAACAGCCCTGATCTCTATGCCTATTTCGTGAAACGCGAGCTGTTCTACGAACTGACCATCTGGTGCACCGTGATCTATTTCACCTTCGCCTGGTGGGGGGGCAGCGTTCCAAATCCGTGCGCAACGCGGCGGGTCTTGCCGAAATGCCTGCCGAATAGGGCGGTGTTGCCTGTTCGCGCTGCGGCATCATGAACACACAATCGCGTGCATCGGATCGCGAATCATTGGTGATTCACAAAAACGGCGGTAGGAGCGGAAGTTCCGTTATTCCGTTGAGTCCGTGACCGAGAAAGGGACCCACCATGTTGAGCCGACGTCATTTCGTCATCTCGGCCGCCGCATTGTTTTCGCAGCCGATTGCCTCGCCCGTCTTCGCCGCTACCGACCAGTGGGCGGCTTGGGACGCGCAGGTTACCCCCGCGAATTTCGATCCCTCGACGTCCAACCCCTGGGGTCTTCATCCGCGCTTCTTGCCGCGCCGGGTTGAAGCGCATCCCGGTCTGAACGCGGGCGATATCCATGTCGACGCGGTCGCCCGCTATTTGTACCACGTACAGGATGACGGCTCGGCGACCCGCTATGGCGTCGCAATCGGGCGCGGGGGGCTCTATGAGCCGGGCACCTACACGGTCAAGCGCAAGGCGAAATGGCCGTCCTGGACGCCAACCGCGGCGATGGTCGAGCGTCAGCCGGATATCTACGCGAAATTTGCCGACGGCGAGCCCGGCGGCCCGAGCAACCCGCTCGGTTCGCGCGCGCTGTATCTCTATGTCGGCAATCGCGACACATATCTGCGCATCCACGGCACGCCGCTCTCGCGGTCCATCGGAAGCCGCGCCAGCTCGGGCTGCGTGCGTATGGTCATGGCGCATATCATCGGTCTCTATGACCAGGTTTCCACCGGCACGACGGCAACGCTGCATCCCGGTGAGACTTTCGTGACCGCCGCGAGCTGATAACGCGCCCTGGTTGGCGTGTTGCGAGGGGCTGGCAGCAGCCCTTCGAGGCGCGACGCCGGACAGCACGAATTAACGGATACAATCCCGCACTGCCAGCACTGGACCGCACCAGCGGTCTGGAGTTTGCGGGTGTCCGCGCTCAAAACTCTGGAATTTCTCGCGGGTTTGACCGGGAGCAGGCAGGAACCAGATGTCGAGCTGTCAGCCCGCTGTCCGGTGCTGGCACAGTAGCCCCACCTGACCGTTTCGACCGCTTCTATGGCCGGCCTCCTGCGCTGGACCGATCCTCCGGCCGGGGCTCACCCTGAGCCGGCCGAAAGATCCTAGAGGCTTTGACTTAACTCTGCGGCGCTGCCGCGTCCTGAGACACGGTGCAGATCGGCCGGCCGTCACGGCTGCGCAGGGGCAGGAAGGTCGTCTCGACAGGACCGGTCCACTGATACCAGTAGCAGCCATCCTCCGGCGCGACCCTCACCCGGTTCAGGTCCTGGCTCGGTGCCGCAAGAGCAACCACGTTCTCCGGCAGGTCCACGAAGCCCGGAAGCGGCCCACCACCGTCCTCGACAGGCATTTCGGTACAGGCGCCGAGGATCGACAGCATGGCAGCCGCAAGGGCCAGGGGACGGGTGTTCATTCAGCTTTCTCCGCAATCACATTACCAACCGGGGCAAGGCAGGGGCGCACCGGCATTTGGGACAATTGGTATGGGGTGAAAACCGGAAGGCCAAGAGAAGAACCGCCGCGTCTTCATGTTCGATTGGAATGTGAGGCGCGTCTGCCGCATCGAAACGACAGAAAACGGGGAGCTCCCGAAATCGCGGGAGCACCCCTTGTGGAAGCGGATGCGCTCACATCGTCAGGCCACTCACATCCTGACGAGCTTCCGAGTCCAGTATATATCGAATTGAATACTATTTTGCATTGCGATGAATCAATTTTCGCCACGCGTCTGACGGAACGGCCGGGCTTTGCTGTCGCATTGTCGATCGCGCCGCGAGCGTCCAAGACGATATCCGAAGGGAACCCGGAGCCGTGTCGCCATACCAGTCGCAGATCGCCCGGAGAGGGCAGACCGCCGGCATAGCCCTCGCCGGGGCGGGGGTCTTTCACTGGCTGGGCCTGCCGCTGCCATTTCTGCTTGGGCCGATGTTCGCCTGTCTGCTCTGCGCGCTCGGCGGTGCGCGCCTTGAGGGGATGGGGGTGATCGGTACGGTGTTCCGGACGATTCTCGGCGTGGCGGCCGGGGCCTCGATCAGCCCGGACGTGGTCTCACGCGCTCCCGAGATGGCGCTTTCTCTCGCCATGATCCCGCTTTTTATCCTGGTGATCGGGGTGACCAGCTATCCATTGCTGAGGCGCGTTTTCCGCTTCGACCGCGTCACGAGCTACTATGCGGCCATGCCTGGCGGCCTGCAGGATATCGTGGTCTATGGCGAGGAGGCGGGGGCCAATCTCCGGGTGCTGTCGCTGGTCCATGCGACGCGGATCCTGTTGCTGGTCAGCCTCGCGCCGGTCCTGCTGAGCCTGATCTGGAACGTCGACCTCACGACCCGGCCAGGCCGTCCGGCGGCGGAAATACCACCCGTCGAGATCGCGCTGATGGTGCTGGCGGGGCTCGGAGGCTGGCGTATCGCGCTGAGGTTGAAGATCTTCGGCGCCTCGATTATCGGCCCGATGATCTTTGCCGCTGTGTTGAGCCTCGCGGGGCTCATCCACAACCGCCCGCCGGCCGAGATGATCTGGGCGTGCCAGTTTTTCATCGGCATCGCGGTTGGGGCCAAATATACAGGCGTGACTCTGGCCGAACTGCGCTGGACCGTGCTGGCCGGCGTCGTCAATTCGCTGCTCCTGGGCGCGATCAGCCTTGCCTTCATTGAATTTGTCGCCCGTGCCGGCATCGCGCCCGGGCTCGAAGCGTTCCTCGCTTTCCTGCCGGGCGGGCAGGGCGAGATGGTTGTGCTCGCCATCATTGCGGGCGCGGACCTGACCTATATCGTGCTGCACCATATCTTCCGGGTCATCCTCGTCGTGACCTGCGCGCCGCTCGTGTTCCGCCTCTTCCCTGACGACGATCCGCCGCCCTCGTGACGCCTTGCGCCGCGCGGCACCCCATGTATTCCATGCGTCACGGCTGAGAAGGAGGCGCGGCGATGCAGGACGGGCAATCGACAGACGCGGAGAAGATGAACATCCTCTTCGTTATGTATGACCAGCTGCGCTTCGATTACCTCTCCTGCGCCGGGCACCCACATCTGGAGACGCCGAATTTCGACCGGGTCGCGGCGCGCGGGGGCCGCTTCACCAATACTTACGTGCAATCGCCGATCTGCGGTGCGTCGCGGATGTCGATCTATACCGGGCGCTATGTCGCCTCCCACGGCGCGGCCTGGAACAATTACCCGCTGCGCGTTGGCGAGCAGACGCTGGGCGACCATCTGCGGCAAGCGGGGATGGGCTGCTGGCTGATCGGCAAGACGCATATGCAAGCCGATCACGACGGGTTGGAGCGGCTCGGGATCGACCCTGCGAGCAAGATCGGGCGACGGCAGGCTGAGTGCGGATTCGATGTCTGGATCCGCGATGACGGGCTCTGGGGCGAGGGGCCGGACGGTTTCTACGATCCGAAAACATCGCCCTATAACGAATACCTGAAATCGAAAGGCTACCCGGCCGACAACCCCTGGGCACGTTTCGCCAATGCCGGGCTGCACGCGGATGGCGAGGTTGCCTCTGGCTGGATGTTCGACAATGCCGACAAGCCGGCCAATATCCGCGAAGAGGACAGCGAGACACCCTGGCTGACCCGCGAGGCGATGGCCTTTATCGACCAGGCCGAGGGGCCGTGGTGCGCCCATGTCAGCTATATCAAGCCGCATTGGCCCTATATCGTGCCCGCGCCTTATCACGACATGTATGGCCCCGAGCATGTCCTCCCGGCAACGCGCCATGCCTGCGAGCGGGAGGACCCGCATCCGCTGCTCGACGCCTGGATGGGGTCGAGCGTGGCCGAGGCGTTCCAGCGTGAGGAGGTTCGCCGCAAGGTGATCCCGGCCTATATGGGGCTTGTGAAGCAGTGCGACGACCAGCTCGGCGTGTTGCTCGATCACCTGGACGCGACGGGAAAGGCGGAGACCACGATGATCGTGCTGACCTCGGATCACGGCGACTATCTCGGCGATCACTGGCTGGGCGAGAAGGACATGTTCCACGATCCCTCGGTGAAGATCCCGCTGATCATCTATGACCCGCGCCCGGAGGCGGACGCGACCCGTGGGACAACCTGCGATGCGCTGGTCGAGTCCATCGACCTGGCCGCGAGTTTCATCGAAACGGCCGGGGGGGACGTGCCTGAGCATGTCGTCGAAGGCCGCTCGCTGCTGCCCTGGCTGCATGGGGAGCAGCCCGATTGGCGCGAGTTTGTCGTGAGTGAATATTACTATGCCTCGTCCGGGCATTGCGTCACGCTTGGCGTCTCGCCGACGGATGCGCGTCTGTTCATGGTGTTCGACGGGCGCTACAAGCTGATCCATGCCGAGGGCGGCTTTCGCCCGATGCTCTATGATCTTGAGACCGACCCGGAAGAATTCCACGATCTCGGCGCGAGCGCGTCCCATGCAGAGATCCGCGACCGGCTCTATGAACAGCTCGCAGGCTGGGGCCGGCGGATGTCGCAAAGGGTGACGCGATCGGATGCACAGATCGAGGCGGGGCGTGACGCCTCCGGACGCAAGGGCATCCTGCCATTCCTGTTCGACGGCTCGGAAGTGCCGGAAGAACTGACCGTAAAATATCGCGGCCCGGCAGGGCGGAACTATCTCGACGGGGAGGGGCAGGGTACATGATGCTTGTCCTGCTGATCGCGGCCGGCCTCTGGGGATTGGGCCATTTCATGGGCGCCACGAAGCGTGCGCGTTGGGGGATGATCGGTGCGCTCTACACCGTCGTGTTGCTGGAGCAGAGCCTTCTACCCGGCGGCCATCCGCTGCGCGAGGCGACGGGCGGCTCGCCTGCGCCCTGGCTCCTTCTCGGCGGCTTCGCCGTGTTGGCACTGATCTACGCGCGGGGCCTGTCCTGGCTCAAGGCGCGCGCGCAGCCGGCCGAGCCGGTCGAACCCGCAATTCCGGCGAAGGTTGGTGCTTTCGAGGCGGGCGAGCTGGAGCGCTATGCCCGTCATATCGTGCTGCGCGAGCTGGGCGGACCGGGACAGAAGCGTCTGAAAGAGGCGAAAGTGCTCGTGGTGGGTGCTGGTGGCCTCGGCTCCCCCGCGCTGCTGTACCTTGCGGCGGCCGGGGTCGGGACCATCGGCGTGATCGACGGTGACGAGGTGGACAATTCGAACCTTCAACGCCAGATTGCCCATCGCGAGGAGGATATCGGCGAGCCCAAGGTTTTCTCCGCTGTTCGCGCGATGTCAGCCCGCAATCCCTTCATAACGTTGAAGCCCTATCACCGGGAGCTGACAGAAGAGATCGCGGCGGAGCTCTTTTCCGACTATGATCTCGTCCTCGATGGTACGGACAATTTCGACACCCGCTATCTCGTCAACCGGATTGCCGTTGCGACGGGAATCCCGTTGGTTTCCGGCGCGCTGAGCCAATGGGAAGGGCAGCTTTCGGTCTTCGATCCGGCCCATGACGCGCCGTGCTATCAATGCATCTTCCCTGCGGCGCCAGCGCCCGAGCTTGCGCCCTCCTGCGCTGCGGCCGGCGTGCTCGGGCCGCTGCCGGGGGTGGTTGGCACGATGATGGCGGTGGAAGCGGTCAAGCTGCTGTCCGGGGCCGGCGAACCGCTCCGGGGGCGGATGTTCATCTATGACGCGCTCTATGGCGAGACGCGGCAGATTGCCTTGAAACCGCGTGCGGATTGTCCGGTCTGTGGCGGCTGAAACGAGCTTTTGTGCGAGTCTGTGGCTGTGCTCCATGGCGCGGATTCAAACAGGAGGCGGTGACACGGCGGCCACCGTTTTGACTGCAGGTCGCTCTCGCCGGTTGCCCCCTGCGAGAGCTCTCAGCGTCAGAAACGTCAGTGTCGGCCCGGACCGCCCGTGGCGCCAACATCCCAGAACACGCCGGCCATCACGCGAAGCGCATCGCGGCAGAGCGGTTTCAGGACATGTTCATTCGGCGCATGCTGGGAGCATCCGCGATAGGAATGCGGAATCCAGATCGTCGGCAGCTCGAGGATGTCGGTGAAGCTGTCATTGGGCAGCGAGCCCGCGAGGTTCGGCAGGACGTGAAGCCCGCCCGCCGTCGCCCGGATGGACGCTCCGACGAACTGCGCCCAGGGGTGTTCCGGGTCCAGCCGCGTCGCGGTGAAAAGGCCCCGGTCATGTGGCTTGATCTGCACATTTGCGAACCCCTCGGCGTCGAGATGCTGACGCAGCGCCGGGAGGATCGCCTCCGGGTCCGTGCCCACCACGTAGCGCAACTGGCAGGTCGCGCGCGCCCAGCCAGAGATCGCGTTCACCGGGGCCTCGGGCACACCGGAGACCATGGCGAGGATCGCGAAGCTGTTCCAGCCAAAGACGCGTTCGGCTGGCGTGAGATCCGCTTCCCCCCAGTTGGGCGCGACCTCGGGGCCCTCGCCACCGGTCACGGGCAGGTCACGCAAGGCGGCGCGGATGCTGTCGGTCAGGCTGTCGGGCCGCCAGGCGGGCACCTTGATCTGGCCGCGTGCATCGGTGATCGAGGCCAGCGCATGGGCGAGGATGATCGCCGGATCGGCCAGCAGCCCGCCCCAATTGCCCGAATGATGCGCGCCGTCATGCGTTTCCACCAGAAGATCGAAGGTGGTTCCGCCGCGCGACCCCATGAACATGGTCGGCACATCGGGTTGCAGCCGCGGCCCGTCCGAAGCGATCAAAACATCCGCCGTCAGCCGGTTCTTGTGGCTGCGGAAGATTTCCGCGAGGCCAACCGAGCCGACCTCTTCGCTCATCTCCAGCACGATCCGGGTGTTGAAACCGAGATGTCCCCGCGTCGCCAGGACGGCCTCCAGCGCGGCGATATTGATCAGGTGCCGCCCCTTGTTGTCGGCCGTACCGCGCCCGTAGAGGCGCTCGCCTTCCTCGACGATGCGCCAAGGCTCCAGCCCCTCGCGCCACATGCCTTCCTGCCCCAGAACCGTGTCGCCATGGCCATAGGTCAGCACCGTCGGAAGGTCGTCGCCCTCGACCCGTTCCCCGATCAGCAGCGCGCCGCCGCTCGGGTCCGGATTGTCGATGATCTCGCAGGCGAAGCCCATGGCCGAGAGCCGGGGCAGCATGGCCTCTTGCAGGTATCGCAGGCTTTCGGCCCGCGCCTCCGGCGTCTGGCTCTGGATCTCGCTGCGATAGGAGACGAGCGCGGAGAGGTCAGACTGGAAGGTTCCGGCGTCGAAATACTCTGTTACGCGGGAAATGGCGGCGTCGCGGCTCATGCGTCTTCCTCGAGAACGGCGTCACCCCAAGGCGACATGATTTCAGTGCATCCCGAATTGGAACCACCCTCGCGCAGCACGCCGGCGGGGCAGGCAAAGGCATAGGGCAGGACGGTGCGCCGGGTGGAGCTGGTGGGCAGCAAGGCGGACAGGGCGTCGAGGGTGGCGGGGTCGAGCGTCTCGTCGGCAATGATCCGGTCTCCGCCAGACATGTCAATGCGCGGCCGGTGGAAGGCCCGTTCGATCCCCATGCCGTCATCGACGATCGCGGAGGCGAGCTGGGTGACCGCCGAGACGATCTTGCGCCCGCCCGAGGCACCAATGGCGAAACGCCGGTCGCCGGCGGTCCCGAGGATCGGGCAGACATTCATCAGGCAGGCCTTGTCCGGCCCAAGCGAATTGGGGCGACCCTGCTCGGGGTCGAACCACATGATGCCATTGTTCATCAGCAGTCCGGTGGAGGGCGAGACGACACGGCTGCCGAAGATCGACAGCAGCGTCTGTGTGTGGGCGACCATGTTGCCCGCGCGGTCGACGACCGAGAAATGCGTGGTGCAACCGGGCGCCTGCGGCACCTCGCCATCGTCGCCCATGCTGCCGAGCCGTTCGTCATAGGCTTGCTGCAAGGCGGTGGCATAGGCGGGATAGGCCGTGACAGGCGCGGAGAGGTCCGCCGTGGACAGAAGCTCCATCGTGCGGGCAAAGGTCGGGCCGGCGGTCAGGCCGGGCAGCACGTGGAACAGCGCGTCGCGATAGGGAACGGGCATCGCCGCGCCCACCCAGCACCGGTACCCCGCGAGGTCTTCGGCGGTCAGGCAGCCGCCCTTGTCCTGCACGTCGCAGGCGATGGACCGGGCCAGATCGCCTTCATGGAAGCTGCGCGCGCCGCCCTGCGCGATCTGCTCCAGCGTGTCGGCGAGGCGCCGTTGATCCAGCCGGTTGTCGGGGATGGCGGTCCAGCCGGAGCCTTTGGGCCAGGTTCTGTCATCGAGGAAGAGCGCCGCGGCATCCGGGTCGCGGGCGAGGTTGCGGGCGGTCGAGGCGATCATCAGCGCCGCGTACCAGTCGACCAGCATGCCCTCGCGGGCATGGGCGATGGCGGGTGCGAGAAGCTCCGACCACGGAATGCGGCCCCAGCGGGCATGGGCCTGTCCGATGCCGTCCACCGTGCCGGGCACGGCAATCGCGGTCGCGCCCTCGACATTGCGATCCTCCACGACCTTTTCCCACGGGAAGAGATCATCGGCCTTGCCCTCGCCGGAGAGCGGGTAATTGGCCGCGTCCAGCGCCTTCGGGGAGCGCATGCCGAAATTGATCGCCACGGCCTCGCCGGTCCCGGCGCGCCAGTGCACCGCCGCGCCGCCGCCGGCCGGACCGCTCATCCACGGCTCCAGCACACCGATGGCGAAAGAGGTCGCCACGGCGGCATCAACCGCGTCACCCCCCGGCGCACAGGACCTCGGCACCGGCTTCCGCCGCCTGCCGGTGCTGCGACGCGACAACGCCGCCGGCGGTCTGGATCACATGCTTGCAGACATGCTGGGTTCGGGACAATGCGCTCACGCCGTGTCTCCTTTGAACAAGGGGCTTTCGGGGTCTTCCAGATGGCATTCCACGCGGCCTGTCGGGCTGTGCAGCGGGCGCGGCCCGACAGTCTTGCAATGCGCGGTCGCCAAGGGGCAGCGCGGGTGAAAGGCGCAGCCAGAGGGCGGATCGATCGGGTTGGGATAGGCTGTGCCGAGCGCGGTTTCGGGCACACCCTGCGTCGGGTCCGGCGTCAGGACCGAGCCCAGCAGCGCGCGGGTATAGGGGTGGCGCGGGCGGTCGAACAGGTCCGCCACCGAGGCCTCCTCGACGATCCGGCCCAGATACATCACGGCGACCCGCGTCGCGAGATGCTCTATCACCGCGAGGTCATGGCTGATGAACAGGTAGGTCAGGCCGAATTCGCGCCGCAGCTCGCCCAGCAGGTTCAGGATCTGGCTCTGGACCGACACGTCGAGCGCCGTTGTCGGCTCATCCGCGATTAGCAGGTCCGGCTCGCACATCAGCGCTAGCGCGATCATCACCCGCTGCCGCAAGCCGCCGGAAAGCTGGTGCGGATATTGCCCCAGCCGGCTCTCGGCCGCCGTGATGCCGACCTTTTCCAGCAATTCCAGCGCCCGCTGGCGGGCCATCTCGGTCGAGACCGTCCGGTGCAGTTTCAAGGTCTCGATCAGCTGGTCGCCGATCATGTAGGCGGGGTTGAGCGAGGTCATTGGCTCCTGAAAGATCATCGCCACGCGGTTGCCGCGCAGATTGCGAAGGGTGCGGCGGTTCGCCTTCAGAAGATCGACCTCCTCGAAACGCATCGCATCGGCCCGTCGCTGGATGGATATTCCAAGCAGCCCGATCACCGCAAGCGCTGTCAGCGACTTGCCCGACCCGCTTTCGCCGACGATGGACAGGGTCTCGCCACGGTTGAGATCGAAGTCGATCCCGCGCACGGCATGCAGCATTCCGCTGCCGGTGGGGATGTCGAGCGTGAGGTTTTTCACGGAAAGGATCGTGTCTGTCATGGGTCAGTTCCGTCCTTCGGGAGCCGTCACGTCGCGCAGCCCGTCGCCCATCAGGTTGATCGCCAGCACCAGCACGAACAGCACGGCCCCCGGGAGCAGGACCAGCCAGGGCTCGAACAGCATCATGTTCTTGCCCTCGCTGACCATCAGCCCCCTGGAGGGGGTTGGCGGTTGCACGCCCAGCCCGAGAAAGCTCAGCGCGGCTTCCAGCAGGATCGCATGGGCCATTTCAAGCGTGATGACCACGATCAGGTTGTTGAAGATATTGGGCATGATCTCGGCCAGCAGGATGCGCGGCGTGGAGGCGCCGATCACCTGCGCCGCGGCGACGTAATCGCGGCGGCTGACTTGCAGCGTCGAGGCGCGCATGACGACCGCGAAACGGTCCCAGAGCAACAGGCCCAGCACGCAGATCACCACCGTCAGCGAGCCGCCGAGGATCGCGACGACGGCCAGCGCCACGAGCACGACCGGCATTGCCAGCCGCACATTGATGAGGAAGGTCACGACCGTGTCGACCCAGCCGCCGAAATAGCCCGCCGCGACCCCCATCGCCGTGCCGATAATGCCCGAGATCAGCGCGGCCACGGCGCCGATCATCAGCGATACCCGCGCGCCATAGACCAGCCGGGACAGGTAGCCCCGGCCAAGGTGGTCGGTGCCCAGCGGGTGGTCCCATGTGCCGCCCATGAAGACCGGCTGCACCATGCGGTTCATCAGGCTCTGCGCGTGGGGATCATGCGGTGCCAGCAGCGGCGCGAAAAGCGCGACGAGCACGAGGAGCCCGACCACGGAGAGGCCGAAGAGAAGGCCCTTGTGGACCATCGCGCGGGTCTTGAACATCTCGGCAGGCGAGGGGCCCTGCACTTCGCGGAACAGGGGATCTGTGCTGTCAGTCACGTCAGGTGCTCCGCATGCGGGGGGCCAGCCAGGCGTTGAGAACGTCGGCGAGGAAGGTGAAGACGATGTAGAACATCGAGAAAACAAGGATCAGCGCCTGCACGGTCGGCAGGTCGTTGCGGGCAATGCTCTCCCAGGCGAGGAAGCCCGCGCCGTGCAGGGCAAAGACGGATTCGACCACGATCGAGCCGCCTAGCATGAAGCCCATCTGGACAGCGGCGAGGCTGACCACGGGGATGATCGCGTTGCGCAGGGCGTGTTTGAACAGCACCCGGCCTTCGCCGGCGCCCTTGGCCCGCGCGGTGCGGATGAAGTCGGAATTCAGCACGTCCAACATGCCCGCACGGGTGAGGCGCATGATCGCGGGCATGGCGCAATAGCCCAGAACGATGGTCGGCATGATGAAATGGCGCCAGCTGTTTGCGCCGGAGGGTGGCAGCCAGCCGAGCTGAATCGCGAAGACCACGATCAGGATCAGCCCGAACCAGAAGGAGGGCATAGCCTGCCCGGCGACAGACAGGAACAGCGCGATACGGTCGATGATGGAATTCGGTCGGATCGCCGCCGCCACGCCCAGCGGCACGGCGGTCAGCAGCGCGAAGGCGATACCGCAGACCCCCAGCGTCATGGTCACCTTGAGGCGCTCGGCGATCAGCCCGGAGACCGGCAGCTTGAAATAGTAACTCTCGCCGAAATCGCCCCGAATGGCCGAGAACAGCCACTCGCCATATTGCACGAGCATGGGCCGGTCGAACCCGTAGAGGCGTCGGATCGCCTCGATATCCTCGCCGCTGGCGGTTTCGCCCGCCAGGGCTGCGGCCGGGTCACCGGACAGGAATAGCAGCGAGAAGCTGATGAAACTGACCGTGAAGGCCACCAGCAAGGCAAGGCCCAGTCTATTCAGGATGAATGGAAGCATGGTGCACCTCGGGCCGCGGGCCTGTTGCCCGTGCATCTGGGAAGGGGGGATCGTCTCGCAAAGCCAATGGAAGCGTGAGGGAGGCGTGCCCCCTCACGTTGTTCGGCTCACTTCCAGGTCATGTCCACGAAGCGCAACACTTCGTCCGGCGTCGGCGTGTAGTCGACGTCGCCGGTGAAGATATAGTTGGTGTTGTCGCTGAACATTGGTACCCAGTAGGCGTCTCCCGAGATCTTCTGGATCGCCTTGGTGTAGTACTCGATGCGCTGCGCGGGGTCGGTCGCGCTGTCCGCAACCTCCAGCCACTCCAGAACCTCGTCATCGCGGGTATAGTCCAGCGAACCATGCTTGAAGAACTGGCTGACCATGGCCGAGGCATCGTTGATCGAATAGCTGCCCCAGGTCTGGAAGGAGAGCGCCACCTTGCCGTCCATGTTCAGCTCGCGCAGGGCCGAATATTGCAGCATCTTGAAATCCGTCTGGATGCCCACGGCATTCAGGTAGGACGCGATGGCTTCGGCATATTGGCGGTCGCGATAGACGTAGAAATCGACCGTGAGCCCGTCCGGGTAGCCTGCTTCCGCCAGCAGCACCCTGGCCTTCTCGGGATCGTACTCATATTCGGTCACATCCTGGATGCAGCCGAACTGGCTGGGGAAACACGGCGTGTAGACGACCCGGGACTTGCCCTGCAACAGGGCATCCACCAGTTCCTGACGGTTGATCGCGTGGTTGACCGCCTGGCGCACCTTCCGGTCGGCAAAGGGGGAGTCTTCCGTGCGGCCCGCCGAGTCCATCTGCAGGTAGCCCACCCGCATGGTGGATTCATTGGCGACAGTGAACTGGTCCATCTGCGCCAGCTTGTTGGCCTGATCCGCCGGAACCTGCCAGATCAGGTCGAGCGAGCCCGAGAACAGTTCGGCCATCTGCGTGTTCACGTCCGGAATGGTACGGATGTCGATGCGCTCCACCTCTGGCTGACCTTTCGGGCTGTCATGGTAGGCTTGGTTCTTTTCCAGCACGAAATGCTGGCCGGGGACGACCTCGACGACCTTGTAAGGGCCGGTGCCGACGGGCTTGAGCCCCATGCCGGAGGGGCCGGCCTCGGCATAGTACTGGTCGGGATACATGGAGACCGGGCCGGAGAGGAATTCGATCGCCGCCGGGAACTTGTCCTTGAGGGGAATGCGCACGGTGTAGTCGTCGACTTTCTCGGCCGAGTCCATCCAGTTCACATTGCGCTGCGTCTTCACGCCGTTCTCTTCCTTGGCGACGAAATTCACCGTGTAGACAACGTCATCGGCGTTGAAAGGCTCGCCGTTGTGGAAGGTGACGCCCTCCCGCAGCTTGAACTCCAGCGTGGTGTCGTCGATCCACTCCCAACTGGTCGCAAGGTTGCCGATATATTCGTTCGTGTCCGGATCACGATAAATCAGCCCGTCCCAGACCGCGCGTTGCAGGACAACGCCTTCGCGGGAGGAGTTGAAATAGCTGTCGACGTTTTCAAGCTCCTTGGTGAAGGCCACTTTCAGCGTGCCGGACGCCTTTTCGGCGACGGCCGGCATGGCCGCTGTCGTTGCCAGAATGAGAGCCAGTGCTGCGGAACGTTTGGTCGATATCGTGGTCATGAGAGAGACCGGGACCCTCGCCCAGATCTCCGGAGATCACATCATCTACTCGCTGCGCCTGCCAAACCAGCGCATGCATTTCGCCGCCAGTCTCATCGGGCGCCGGATAAATGCGCTGGGCACGGCGGGACGGGTAATGCTGGCGACATGGCCCGAGGCCGAGGCCCGAACCGCCTTCGAGACTTGGTCGATCCATCAGGTTACCCCTAAGACAATCACGGATCGAAGCAAGATCGCGCAGAGCGCCGCGCAGGCCGCACGCGATGGCTATTCCATCACGCAGGATCAGATGATCCTGAAGGAGATCAGTATTGCCGCCCCGATCCTGAATATCGACAGGCGGGCAGACGCCGCCGTTCAGGTCTCCGTGTCGAGCCTCAGCTATGACATCGATACGATCATGGACAAGATCCTCCCCACGCTGCTGGATGTCGCCGGCGGCATCCAGGGCTAAGGCCGATTGCAATCCATACACGCCGGATGTGCTTGCAGAACCGGGGCGCGTCCTTCACCAGCATCCGAAACTCAAGATCCGCCGGTGCGTTCGACGCGGCAGTCAGGATCTTGTGAACCCGTCTGGCGTTCCGGCCCGGAGACCGACGAAACGGGCTGGGAATCGCGTAACGCGCAAATCTGCCATGCTCGGAATCCTCCAGCATAGCTGGACCTTTTCCAAAGGCTGGCCATACTGCGCGCGAAGAAAAAAGGAGAACCTCGATGCATCTTGTCAGAACGCTCGCCGCTGCCGCGCTGGTCACGCTCGCCACCGGCCCGCTCTTGGCCGAAACGCCCGATCTTGGCGGGCGAGAGGTGACCGTCGTCACCGAGAATGCCTATCCGCCGCTGCAATTCGTTGACCCGAACACGGGCGAACCGGCAGGTTGGGAATATGACGCGATGGAAGAGATCGCCAAGCGTCTCAATATCGAGGTGGTCTACGAAAACATCTCCTGGGATGCGATGATCCCGGCTGTCTCGGAGGGCCAGTACGATCTTGGCATGACCGGTATCACCATCCGCGAAGACCGGATGGAGAAGGTTGATTTCTCCGACGCTTACTTGCGCTCCGAGATGCGGATGATCGTTGCCGGCGACGAGGACCGCTTCACGGACCACACCGAATTCGCCGCCAATGAAGACCTGCTGATCGGTGCCCAGCCTGGCACCACGCCCTTCTATGTCGGCATCTATTCGGTGCTGGACGGCGATGAACAGAACCCGCGCATGAAGCTCTTCGAGACCTTTGGTGCTGCCATCCAGGCGTTGCGCACCGGCGACATTGATCTCGCGCTCTCCGACGGCACAGCTGCCAATGGCTATGTCTCCGCGTCCGAAGGCAAGCTGAAGATCATCGGCGAGGCCTTGGGGACGGAAGATTTCGGCTTCATCTTCCCCAAGGGTTCGGATCTCGTCGCGCCGATGAATGCAGCCATCGCCGAGATGAAGGAAGACGGGACCATCGACGCGCTCAACAAGAAGTGGTTCCTCGATTTCAAGATGGGCGGCTGAGCCTGTCCGGCGCGCCACGCTCTGGGCGGGGCGCGCCACCTGCAACATTCCGGCGCGGGGCGTCGGGTGGCCATTGCGGCCAGGCGGGAATTCTTGCTATCGGAGCCGGGCTGCTGCGCGCCCTTCCCGAAAGGCATCCATGATCCCCCGGAACAAGAATGACGAAAGAGAGTTTCCCTGGTGGCTGGTCGTCGCCGGTGCGCTTGGCGCCTTCTTTCTCTATCGCATCCTTGCCGACGATCTCTACCGGCAGGTCCTGACCACGCTCTCCCGCGGTGTCGGCATCACGCTCTTCGTGACAGCCGTGGCCTTCACCTCGGCCTGCCTGATCGGGCTCGGCCTCGCCGTCGCCAGCCTCTCGCGCTACCGTCTGCTGCGCGAGCTGGCGCGCTTCTATACTGAGATCCTGCGCGGCCTGCCGATCCTCGTGCTTCTTCTCTATGTCGCGTTCGTCATTGCGCCGGGGATGGTCGCAGCGATCAACTGGGTTCTGGAAGGATTGGGACAGGAAACGATCCGGACGCGCGACTTCTCCTTGCTCTGGCGCGCCATTGTCGCGCTGACGCTGGGCTATTCGGCTTTCATAGCCGAGGTCTTCCGCGCCGGCCTGCTCTCGGTCGATGAGGGGCAGGTTGAGGCCGCCAAGGCGCTCGGTCTCAATGGCTGGCATCGCTTTCGCTTCATTGTCTTTCCGCAGGCGATCCGCACGATCCTGCCGCCGCTGGGCAATGACTTCATCGCCATGATCAAGGACAGCTCGCTGGTCTCCGTGCTCGGCGTGCTCGACATCACCCAGCTCGGGAAGGTCACCGCGGCCGGCAACTTCCACTATTTCGAGACCTATAACGTCGTCGCTTTCCTCTACCTGACGATGACGGTCACGCTGTCCCTGCTGCTGCGTCGGTTGGAAAGACATATGCGCCGCAAGCCGGGCTGACCTTCCGACGGAACAGGCCTTCTCCGCCGTTCAGGGATTGCAGCGACCGAGTCACGCACTTACGTGACATTCAATTCCAAGGAGGAGGGCAGCGTGAAGCCGCCAGTTTACTGTCTTGTGAGCGTCAAGGTCCGTAAAGAACGTCTGAACGATGCCCGCCGGCAGATGCGGCTGTTGGAGAAGGACGTTCTGTCCCGCGCCGGATGCCTTCAATATCACCACCTGCAGAACCTGGACGATCCGACCCGGTTCACCGGCTACGGCATCTTTGCCTCCCATTCCGATCTGGAAGCGCATTTCGAAATGATGAAGGCGCGCAGGACGGGCGACGATGCCTTGGATGGGATCATGGATCCGGACGTCGAGGTCACGGTACAGACGATGGACCGCATCTGACCGACTTTCCGTTAGGTTAGCTTCCGATTGAGTTCCTTCCGTGGGCGGCTATCCTCGGTTGTGCGTGAACAGAGGAGCCGACGCATCATGAAGAGAGTTCTTTTTGCCGCCCTTTTGGCGGCCAGTCCCGTTCTTGCCGAGACCAGCATGTCGCCTGAAGGTGCGAAAGTGTATTTCGCCAATATCGAAGATGGCGCGACCCTGTCCTCCCCGGTCGAGATCCAATTTGGTCTCGACGGAATGAAAGTCGCCCCGGCCGGAACCGAGATGGAGAGTTCGGGCCATCACCATATCCTCGTCGATCGCCCGCCGCTCGGCGAGGGCGAGGATGGCGCCGACGAGTTGCTCTACAGCCTTCCTGCGGACGAAAACCACGTGCATTTCGGCAAGGGGCAAACCGCGGTCGTGCTGGACCTGTCGCCGGGCGAGCATACGCTGCAACTAGTCCTGGGAGACCACAACCATATCCCGCATGACCCGCCGGTCGTGTCCGAGGTGATCACGATCACCGTTCAGTAACCGCGGGGCAGAGGGGCTGGAAAGCCCGGGCGGGGCAGCTTAGGTATCGGCGCAAGTCAAACCGGAGCCCCGCCCATGACCAACCCGCTTCTTGCCGAGCGCACGCAGCCCTTCGAGCTTCCCGACTTCTCCACCATTTCCGACAAGGATTTCGCCTCGGGGTTCGAGACCGCGCTGGCCGCGGCCCGGGCCGAGATCGACGCCATTGCCAACTGCCCGGAACCGCCGAGTTTTGCCAATACCATCGAGGCGCTGGAACTGGCCGGCAAGGAGCTGTCGGATGTGCTCTCGGTCTTCTTCCTGCTGGCGGCGGTGGATTCGAACCCGGCGCGGGAGGCCCTGCAACGGGATTTCTCGCCGAAACTGGCGGAATACGGCTCCGATGTGTCTCTCAATGTGCCGCTGTTCGAACGGGTCGATACGCTCTGGCAGGCGCGCGCGACGCTGGATCTCTCCGAGGAACAGGCGCGGGTTCTGGAGCTGACGCATCGCAGCTTCCGCCGCTCCGGCACGGCGCTGGACGCCGCCGGGCGGGCGCGTCTGCGCCAGATCAACACCCGTCTGGCCGAGTTGGGCACAGCCTTCGGCCAGAACCTGCTCGCAGATGAGCGGGACTGGTACATGGAGCTTTCCGAAGACGATCTCGACGGGTTGCCCGGCTTCGTCGTGGACACGGCGCGGGCCGCCGGGGCCGAGAAGGGGATAGACGGGCCAGTTGTGACGCTGTCGCGCTCGCTGATCGTGCCGTTCCTGCAATTCTCGCCGCGCCGCGCCCTGCGCCAGCGCGCCTATGAAGCCTGGGTCTCGCGTGGGGCCGGCGGGGGCGAGACGGATAACCGGGCGATGGTCGCAGAGATGCTGGCGCTGCGCCATGAGAGCGCGCAGCTGCTGGGCTATGAGAGCTTCGCCGATTTCCGGCTCGAGCCGGAGATGGCCAAGACGCCGGATGCGGTGCGGGAGCTGCTGATGCAGGTCTGGGCGCCGGCGCTCAAGCGGGCGAGCTATGACAATTTCCATCTCGAGCGCGCGATGGTGGCCGATGATGGCGACATGCCGCTGCAGCCCTGGGACTGGCGCTATTATTCGGAGAAACGACGCAAGGCCAAGCATGACCTCGACGAGGCCGAGCTCAAGCCCTATCTCCAGCTCGACCGGATGATCGAGGCCGCCTTCGACTGCGCCAACCGTCTTTTCGGCCTCGAATTCGCACCGCTCGATCTGCCGCTGCACCACCCTGATGTCCGCGCCTGGGAGGTGAGCCGCGACGGTCGGCACATGGCCGTCTTCATCGGCGACTATTTTGCTCGCTCCGGCAAGCGCTCCGGGGCCTGGTGCTCGGCGATGCGCAGCCAGCAGAAGCTCGCTGGCGAGATCCGTCCGCATGTGCTCAATGTCTGCAACTTTGCCAAACCCGCAGAGGGATCGCCGGCGCTGCTCTCCTATGACGATGCGCGCACGCTCTTCCACGAGTTCGGCCATGCGCTGCACCAGATGCTGAGCGACGTGACCTATGAGAGCATCTCCGGCACCTCCGTGCCGCGCGATTTTGTCGAACTGCCGAGCCAGCTCTATGAGCATTGGCTTGAGGTGCCGGACGTACTCCGGCGCTTCGCCACCCATGCCGAGACTGGCGAGGCCATGCCGCAGGAGATGCTCGACGCGGTGCTGGCAGCGGCCAATTACGACATGGGCTTCCAGACAGTGGAATTCATCGCCTCGGCGCTGGTCGACCTGGAGTTCCATGCCGGCGAGCCGCCGGCGGATCCGATGCAGAAACAGGCGGAGGTGCTGGAAGGCATCGGGATGCCTGAGGCGATCCGGATGCGCCACGCCACGCCGCATTTTGCCCATGTCTTCTCTGGTGGCGGTTACGCCTCGGCCTATTACAGCTACATGTGGTCGGAGGTCATGGATGCGGACGCGTTCCAGGCCTTCCTTGATGCCGGGGACCCGTTCGACGCTGAAACCGCCGCCGCGCTGGAGGCTAATATCCTCTCCGCCGGCGGGCTGCGGGAGCCGGACATGCTCTACACCGCGTTTCGCGGGCGGCTGCCTGCGGTCGAGGCATTGCTGGACGGGCGCGGGCTGTTGACGGAGCCGGTCGAGGAGCCGACGCATTCGCATTGATGCTTTTCGGGGCCCTCGGCGCGTCGAATGATGCAGCCTGCATTTTCGCTGTTTCGGGGCCGGAAATACCACGATGACACATGTTTGCGCTATCTTGGGCCTTGCCTGCAGAGGTTGATTCCCTTCGGGGTGATACCAATTCCAAAGTTTTGTGATCACAGTTTTTTCCGCTGTGATCACAAATGACGGTTTTTTCCCGGATTCCCCTGTCTGAACACATAAAACAGTTTGATTGCACACCGTGGCATGCCAATCAGGAAAAAATCGAAGCAAGACGGGACAGTTTCATGAACATCCATGAATACCAGGCGAAGGCTCTCCTTCGCGACTTCGGCGCCCCGGTCAGTGACGGCCGTATCGTCTACAAGGCGGAGAATGCAAAAACCGCCGCGGGTGAAATCGACGGACCGCTCTGGGTCGTCAAGGCCCAGATCCATGCTGGTGGCCGCGGCAAAGGCTCCTTCAAGGAGCCCGAAGCTGGCGACAAGGGCGGTGTTCGCCTCGCCAAGTCGGTCGAGGAGGCCGCGGAAGAGGCGCGCAAGATGCTCGGCCGCACGCTCGTCACCGAGCAGACCGGTCCGGCGGGCAAGGAAGTCCACCGCGTCTATATCGAGGATGGCTGCAACATCCAGCGCGAACTCTACCTCGCCCTGCTGATCGACCGCCAGACCTCGCGCATCTCCTTCGTCTGCTCCACCGAGGGCGGCATGAATATCGAAGAGGTCGCTGCCGAGACCCCCGAGAAGATCCTTTCCTTCTCCGTCGACCCGGCCACCGGCTACCACGGCTACCATGGCCGCCGCATCGCCTTCATGCTCGGCCTCGAGGGCCCGCAGGTGAAGCAATGCGTTGCGCTGATGAAGACGCTCTACCGGATGTTCGTCCAGAAGGACATGGACATGCTGGAGATCAACCCGCTGGTTGTTTCCGACAGCGGCGATCTCAAGTGCCTCGATGCCAAGATGGCCTTCGACGGCAACGCGCTCTATCGCCACCCGGACGTGGCCGCGCTGCGCGACGAAACTGAAGAGGACTCGAAGGAGCTGGAAGCCAGCAAGTTCGACCTCAACTACATCGCGCTGGACGGCGACATTGGCTGTATGGTGAACGGCGCAGGTCTGGCCATGGCGACGATGGACATCATCAAGCTCTATGGCGCCGAGCCGGCGAACTTCCTCGATGTTGGCGGTGGCGCCACCACGGAGAAGGTCACCGAAGCCTTCAAGATCATCACCTCCGACCCGAACGTGAAGGGCATTCTGGTGAACATCTTCGGCGGCATCATGCGCTGTGACGTGATTGCCGAGGGTGTGATCGCCGCGGTGAAAGAAGTTGGCCTGCAGGTTCCGCTGGTTGTCCGTCTTGAGGGCACGAATGTGGAGAAGGGCAAGGAAATCATTGCCACCAGCGGTCTCAACGTGATCGCGGCGGACGATCTGGCCGATGGCGCCCAGAAGATCGTCGCAGCGGTGAAAGGATAAGAAGAATGGCTGTTCTCGTTGACGAAAACACAAAGGTGATCTGCCAGGGCTTCACCGGCTCGCAGGGCACGTTCCACTCCGAGCAGGCGATTGCCTATGGCACCAAGATGGTCGGCGGCGTGACGCCGGGCAAGGGTGGCAACACCCATCTCGGCCTGCCGGTCTTCGACTCGGTCCACGAAGCCAAGGCCCGCACCGAGGCCAACGCGACCGTGATCTACGTGCCGCCCCCCTTTGCCGCCGATTCGATCCTCGAGGCGATCGATGCCGAGATGGAGCTGATCGTCTGCATCACCGAGGGTATCCCGGTCATGGACATGCAGACCGTCAAGCGCGCGCTGATGGACAGCAAGTCGCGCCTGATCGGCCCGAACTGTCCAGGTGTCATCACGCCCGACGCCTGCAAGATCGGCATCATGCCCGGCCATATCCACAAGCGCGGCTCGGTGGGCGTCGTCTCCCGCTCCGGCACGCTGACCTATGAGGCGGTCAAGCAGACCTCCGATTCCGGTCTGGGCCAGTCTTCCGCTGTCGGCATCGGCGGCGACCCGATCAAGGGCACCGAGCATATCGACGTGCTGGAGATGTTTCTGGCCGATGACGAGACGCAGTCGATCATCATGATCGGCGAGATCGGTGGCTCGGCCGAAGAGGAAGCCGCGCAGTTCCTCGCCGATGAGAAGAAGAAGGGCCGCTGGAAGCCGACCGCTGGTTTCATCGCCGGCCGCACGGCGCCTCCGGGCCGCCGCATGGGCCATGCCGGTGCGATTGTCGCCGGTGGCAAGGGCGGCGCCGAGGACAAGATCGAGGCCATGATGTCGGCCGGGATCACCGTCGCCGAAAGCCCGGCACATCTCGGGCAGGCCGTCCTCAAGGCGATTGGCTGAGACTGAACCTTCCGGCGCCCTCTCACAGGGCGCCGGGTTTTCGAAATGACTTCAGGGACGTGCAGAGGCGGCTTCGCGATTTGACACCCTTTGGCGGTAAAGGGCCTGTATCGGGAACGCGTCTTGCCTCGCGAGGAGGGGACTGAGATGGGACTGATCGAAGCGACGAGAACCTGCTTTTCGAAATACGCCACATTCTCGGGTCGTGCATCGCGCCCCGAGTTCTGGTGGTTCATGCTGACCTATGCGATCTGCATGGGCGTGGCCTCCTTCCTAGACATCTCGGCATTCGGCGAGACCGTCAGCACGGTCGCCAGCACCGAGACGGAGGCGGGAAGCACGGCTGCGGCCAACGTCGAAGTTACCACCCGCCACCACCCGGTACAGTCGATAACCTGGCTTGTTTTCTTCCTGCCATTGCTGGCCGCCGCCTGGCGCCGCATGCAGGATACGGGCCGTCCGGGCTCCGTCCTGCTTTTGCCAATAATCATCTCTCTTGCCGCTGGAATTTTCCTTTTCCTGGGGGTACTTGGGTTCAGCCTGCTGGAAATGATCGGGCTTGACGGACAGGTGCTCCGGGCGCTTGCGAGCGCGATGGGGATTGCCGGGCTGATCGGCTCGCTGGTGCTTCTGCTGGCTATGCGGATCCTGATCCTCGTCTGGCTGATCCGGCCGAGCGTGAAGGGCCCGAACGAATATGGCCGGCAACCGGCCCACTGAACGCAACCGGCCGCGCGGAGGCGGCAAGAAGAACAAAGTCAAAGGTGCGACGATGACCGAACACAGCCCCAACGATATCTTCCACGCCTCGAGCTTCCTGCAGGGCCATAACGCAGAATATGTCGAGCAACTCTACGCCCGCTATTCGAACGACCCCAGTTCGGTCGACGAGGCCTGGGGGGAGTTCTTTCGGCAACTCGGCGATGGCGAGAAAGAAGTGAAGGCTGAAGCGACCGGCCCGTCCTGGGCGCGGCCCTCGAACTTCATGGCCGACGAACTGACCGCGGCGCTGACCGGCGAATGGGCCGAGCCGGAGGTCCGCGAGGCGGGAAAGAAGATCAAGGCGAAGGCCAACGAAAAGGGCGTCGAGATTTCCGACGACCAGGTCAAGCGCGCTGTGCTCGATTCCGTCCGTGCGCTGATGATCATCCGTGCCTATCGGATCCGGGGCCATCTCGTCGCCGAGCTCGACCCGCTCGGGATGCGCGATGCGACACCGCATCCGGAGCTCGACCCAGCCTCCTATGGCTTCAAGGACGCGGACATGGACCGTCCGATCTTCATCGACAACGTGCTCGGCCTGCAAGTGGCCTCGATGCGCCAGATCCTGGAGATCGTGAAGCGGACCTATTGCGGCACCTTCGCGCTGCAATACATGCATATTTCCGACCCCGAGCAATCCTCCTGGCTCAAGGAGCGGATCGAGGGTTTCGGCAAGGAGATCCACTTCACCCGTGAAGGTCGCCGCGCGATCCTGAACAAGCTGGTTGAGGCCGAGGGCTTCGAAAAGTTCCTCCATGTCAAATACATGGGCACCAAGCGTTTCGGCCTGGACGGAGGCGAAAGCCTGATCCCGGCGATGGAGCAGATCATCAAGCGCGGCGGCGCGCTGGGCGTGACCGATGTCGTGATCGGCATGCCGCACCGTGGGCGCCTGAGCGTGCTCGCCAACGTGATGAGCAAGCCTTACCGCGCGATTTTCAACGAATTCCAGGGCGGCTCCTTCAAGCCCGAGGACGTGGATGGCTCGGGTGATGTGAAATACCACCTCGGCGCCTCCTCGGACCGTGAGTTCGACGGCAACTCGGTGCACCTGTCGTTGACCGCCAACCCGTCTCACCTCGAAGCCGTGAACCCGGTCGTTCTCGGCAAGTCCCGCGCCAAGCAGGACCAGAACAACGACCAGCTGCGCACCTCCGTTATGCCGATCCTGCTGCACGGCGATGCCGCCTTTGCCGGGCAAGGGGTCGTGGCCGAGTGTTTCGCGCTTTCGGGCCTCAAAGGGCACAAGACAGGTGGCACGATGCACATCGTTGTCAACAACCAGATCGGCTTCACCACAGCGCCGCACTTCTCGCGCTCCTCGCCCTATCCGACGGATAACGCGCTGGTCGTGGAAGCGCCGATCTTCCACGTCAACGGGGACGACCCCGAGGCGGTTGTGCATGCTGCGAAAGTGGCGACGGAGTTCCGGCAGAAGTTCCACAAGGACGTGGTGATCGACATCTTCTGCTACCGCCGGTTTGGTCACAACGAGGGCGACGAGCCCATGTTCACCAACCCGATCATGTATAACAACATCAAGCGTCACAAGACGACGCTGGCGCTCTACACGGAGCGGCTGGTTAAGGACGGCCTCATCCCCGAGGGTGAGATCGAGGATATGAAGGCGGCCTTCCAGGCCAAGCTCAACGACGAGTTCGAGGCCGGCAAGGAGTTCAAGCCCAACAAGGCGGATTGGCTGGACGGCCGCTGGTCGCATCTCGACCGCGAGGGCGACAGCTACCAGCGCGGCGAAACCGCGATCAAGAGCGAGACCTTCGACGAGGTCGGCAGGGCGCTGGTCTCCGCGCCCGAGGGCTACCCGCTGCACAAGACGGTTGGCCGGCTTCTCGACGCCAAGAAGAAGATGTTCGAGAGCGGGCAGGGCTTCGACTGGGCCACGGGCGAGGCGCTGGCCTTCGGCTCGCTGATGACCGAGGGCTATCCGGTGCGCCTTGCGGGGCAGGATTCCACCCGCGGCACCTTCTCGCAGCGCCATTCGGGCTTCACCAACCAGCAGACGGAAGAGCGCTACTACCCGCTCAACAATGTCCGCGAGGGCCAGGCGCATTACGAGGTGATCGACTCGGCGCTGTCCGAATATGCCGTGCTCGGGTTCGAATATGGCTACTCGCTGGCCGAACCGAATGCGCTGACGCTCTGGGAAGCGCAGTTCGGCGATTTCGCCAATGGCGCGCAGATCATGTTCGACCAGTTCATCTCCAGCGGCGAGAGCAAGTGGCTGCGGATGTCGGGGCTTGTCATGCTGATGCCGCATGGTTTCGAAGGGCAGGGGCCGGAGCACAGCTCCGCGCGCCTCGAGCGCTGGCTGCAGCTCTGCGGCTCGGATAACTGGATCGTCGCGAACTGCACGACGCCGGCGAACTACTGTCACATCCTGCGCCGCCAGCTCCACCGGAGCTTCCGCAAGCCGCTGGTGCTGATGACGCCGAAATCGCTGCTGCGCCACAAGTTCTGTATCTCCAACCGTGAGGATTTCGTCGAGGGTTCGTCCTTCCACCGCGTCCTCTGGGACGATGCCCAGAAGGGCAATTCGGAGATGGACCTCAAGCCCGACAGCGAAATCAAGCGCGTCGTGATGTGCTCGGGCAAGGTCTATTACGACCTGCTGGAAGAGCGCGATGCGCGCGGCCTGGACGATGTCTACCTGCTCAGGATCGAGCAATTCTACCCGTTCCCGGCGATCTCGCTGGTCAAGGAGCTTGAGCGCTTCAAGGGCGCCGAGATGGTCTGGTGCCAGGAAGAGCCCAAGAACCAGGGCGGCTGGACCTTCATCGAGCCGAATATCGAATGGGTGCTGACCCGTATCGGCGCAACGAATAAACGTCCGTCCTATGCCGGGCGCTCCGCCTCTGCCTCGCCCGCCACGGGCCTGGCCTCCATCCATAAAGCACAGCAAGCGGCGCTCATCGATGAAGCGCTGACTATCGAAGGGAAGTGAAGCAATGACCATTGAAGTCCGCGTGCCCACCCTGGGCGAAAGCGTCACCGAGGCCACAGTCGCCACCTGGTTCAAGAAGCCCGGCGATGCCGTTGCTGTCGACGAGATGCTGTGCGAGCTGGAGACCGACAAGGTAACGGTCGAAGTGCCCGCCCCCGCCGCTGGCGTGCTGGGCGAGATCGTCGCCGGGGAAGGTGAAACTGTCGGTGTCGATGCGCTGCTGGCCACTCTGGCCGCCGGTGACGGCGCAGCACCTGCTCCCGCCGCTGAAGCGCCGGCCGACGCCGCTGCTGCGCCGACCGCATCCGGCGGAGGCGCTGCTGTCGATGTCATGGTGCCGACGCTGGGCGAGAGCGTCACCGAAGCCACCGTCTCGATCTGGTTCAAGGCTGTTGGCGATGCCGTCGCGCAGGACGAGATGCTCTGTGAGCTGGAGACGGACAAGGTCTCCGTCGAGGTGCCGTCGCCCGCTTCTGGTGTGCTGACCGAGATCTCCGCGCCGGAAGGTTCGACCGTCGATGCCACCGCCCGGCTGGCCGTCATCTCCGCCGGCGAAGGCACCGCCGCCCCGGCTGCTGCCGCGCCCGCCGCTGCTGCCCCGGCCGCTGCCAAGGACGTGGCCGACGCGCCCTCCGCGCGCAAACTCATGGCCGAGAAAGGCATCGAGTCTGCTGCCGTTTCCGGCTCCGGTCGTGATGGCCGGGTGATGAAGGAAGACGTCATCGCCGCGCTGAACAAGCCCGCCGCCAAGCCTGCCGCCCCGGCCGCCCCGCGCGCCCCGGTCCCGGCCGAGGATGCGGTGCGCGAAGAGCGGATCAAGATGACCCGCCTGCGCCAGACCATCGCCCGCCGCCTCAAGGACGCGCAGAACAACGCCGCGATCCTGACCACCTTCAACGAGGTGGATATGACGGAGACGATGGCCCTGCGCAGCCAGTACAAGGAAGAATTCGAGAAGCGCCACGGCGTCCGCCTCGGCTTCATGTCCTTCTTCACCAAGGCCTGTGCCGCCGCCCTCAAGGAGGTCCCGGAGGTCAACGCCGAGATCGACGGCGACGAGATCGTCTACAAGAACTTCGTCCATATGGGCATCGCCGCCGGAACGCCGCAGGGCCTCGTCGTTCCGGTCATCCGTGACGTGGACCAGATGGGCTTTGCCGAGATCGAGGCCGCGATTGCCGAGAAGGGCCGCCGCGCCCGCGACGGCAAGCTCTCCATGGCCGAGATGCAGGGCGGCACCTTCACCATCTCCAATGGTGGCGTCTACGGCTCGCTGATGTCCTCGCCGATCCTCAACCCGCCGCAATCGGGCATCCTCGGCATGCACAAGATCCAGCAGCGCCCGATGGTCATCAATGGCGAGATCGTCGCCCGCCCGATGATGTACCTGGCGCTGAGCTACGATCACCGCATCGTCGACGGCAAGGGCGCCGTGACCTTCCTCGTCAAGGTCAAGGAAGCGCTGGAAGACCCGCGCCGCCTGCTGATGGATCTGTAGGAAAAAATGCTAGGAAGTGCCGTAGCACTAACGTCTTCTATTCCGAGTGCGTTCTCCGCACTCGGAGTAGGTGCTGTTGGGTTCGTTTCTGCGGCAATTCTGGTTTCAACGTGGCCGCCTGAGAGGCTTGGGATCGAGAAGGTCGATCTGCCCTCGAAGATGGCAACTTCAGAGACTCTATCGTCGCTCTTTCCGATCGCGTTGGCCTTCGCAGGGCTTGCCTTCGCCTACGCTCTTGGCTTGGCTATGATAAGCTTGGGCGGGCGTCTAAGGGTCAGTTTTTGGGGCGGTTTTGATCCGCAAAGGGCGGCCTTTGTAGCTCAATCTCGGAACGAGTTCCTGCAAAAGTCCTATTTGGAGTTGAAGGCAGCAAATAGCATTCTTGACGGGCTTGGGATCTCCAGCTTCTTTTTCTTTGCCTCGTCGGCTGCCGCAATGAGCCAAGTGAACGGGTGGGCTTTCGCACTGATCGGCTTGGCGGTCGCGTGTAGCTCTTGTTGGACCTTTTGGCGTGAGGTCGATCAAAGAAATCGCGAGTTTGACGAGGTCGTTCTTGCCTTTCAGCAATACTCAACCCGAGACGAAAGCCGCGTGACCTTAAACACGCCGACCGATCCAAATCACACAGCGACAACGAACACGGTCGTTGAAGTCGCAACTACTCCTGAGGGAAACTAACCATGGCAAGCTATGACGTCATCGTAATCGGCGCCGGCCCCGGCGGCTATGTCTGCGCTATCCGCTGCGCCCAGCTCGGGCTCAAGACAGCCGTTGTCGAAGGGCGCGAGACGCTCGGCGGCACCTGCCTCAATGTCGGCTGCATCCCCTCCAAGGCGCTGCTCCATGCCTCGCATATGCTGCACGAAGCAGAACATAATTTCGGAGCCATGGGCCTCAAGGGCAAGTCGCCTTCCGTGGACTGGAAAGAGATGCTGGGCTTCAAGCAGGGCGTGATCGACACCAATACCAAGGGTGTCGAGTTCCTGTTCAAGAAGAACAAGATCGACTGGCTCAAGGGCTGGGGCTCGATCCCGGAGGCCGGCAAGGTCAAGGTCGGGGACGAGGTCCACGAGGCCAGGCATATCATCATCGCCTCCGGTTCCGACGCGGCCTCGATCCCGGGTGCCGAGGTGAGCATCGACGAGAAGATCGTCGTCACCTCCACCGGCGCGCTTGAGCTGCCGAAGATCCCCAGGAAGATGATCGTTGTCGGTGCTGGCGTGATCGGGCTGGAGCTTGGCTCGGTCTACAAGCGGCTCGGCTCCGAGGTCACGGTCATCGAGTTCATGGATGGCGTGACGCCGGGCGCCGATGCCGAAGTTGCGCGGGCTTTCCAGAAGATCCTCAAGAAGCAGGGGCTGGACATCATCACCGGCGCCGCTGTTTCCAAGGTCGAGACGCTCAAGACCAAGGCCAAGGTCAGCTACAAGAAGCGCAAGGATGACAGCGAGCATCAGCTCGACGCCGATGTCGTTCTCGTGGCCACCGGCCGTCTTCCCTACACCGAAGGGCTGGGGCTGGACACGCTGGGCGTCAAGATGTCCAAGCGCGGCCAGGTCGAGGTCGATGCACATTACCGGACCAACGTTCCGGGCGTCTACGCGATTGGCGATGTGATCGACGGCCCGATGCTCGCGCACAAGGCCGAGGACGAGGGCGGCGCGGTGGCCGAGATGATCGCCGGGCAGAAGCCGCATATCGATTACAACCTGATCCCCGGCGTGATCTACACCACCCCGGAGGTTGCCTCTGTCGGCGCGACGGAAGAGCAGCTGAAGGAGGCCGGGCGCGCCTACAAGGCCGGCAAGTTCAACTTCATGGGCAATGGCCGCGCCAAGGCGATGATGCAGTCCGACGGCTTCGTGAAGATCCTTGCCGACAAGGAAACGGACCGCATTCTCGGCGCTCATATCATCGGCCCGGTTGCCGGCGAGATGATCCACGAGATCTGCGTTGCGATGGAGTTCGGCGCCTCGGCTGAGGATCTTGCCCGGACCTGCCATGCGCACCCGACCTGCTCGGAAGCCGTGCGCGAAGCCGCAATGGCTTGCGGCGACGGACCGATCCACGCCTGATCAAACGCCCCGTCCGCACACGGTTCGTGCGGACGGGGCGGATACTCGCGTCGGTCGCGCGGATGCACACCGCTCCCGTGATCTGACCGATCTCTGTCCGGGATTCCCAGCAACACCGGCCGGCCCATTCGACGAACTCCCCGACAGCTCTCCAAACTGCTCGAAATTGCGCCCTTGGCGTCAAGGATCGTCGCCACGATGTTGCGCCCTCGTCAGGCATCGCCTACATCCCCTGCATGGCTTTGCGTTCGATCCTCATCCACCCCGACCCCCGCCTCAAGAAGGTCTGCGATCCTGTCGCCGATCTCTCCGACGAGCTGCGCCTGCTCGCCGATGATATGCTTGAGACCATGTATGACGCGCCCGGCATTGGGCTTGCCGCCCCGCAGATCGGCATCAACCAGCGCCTGATCGTGCTCGATTGTGTGCGCGAGGAAGAAGGTCCGCCGCGCCCTATGATCATGTTCAACCCGGAAGTGGTGGCGTCCTCGGACGAGAAAAACACCTATGAGGAGGGTTGCCTCTCGATCCCCGAGCAATATGCTGATGTCGAGCGCCCCACCGATGTCACCGTGCGCTGGATAGACCGCAACGGCGCCGAGCAGCAGGAGAGCTTTGACGGGCTCTGGTCAACCTGCGTGCAGCACGAGATCGACCACCTGAACGGCGTGCTCTTCATCGATTATCTCAAGCCGCTCAAGCGCCAGATGATCACTCGAAAGATGCAGAAGCTCAAGCGCGAGCGCGCGCGGGGCTGAACATGGCGCGACTGGATATCGTCACCTTCCCGAACCCGATGCTGGCGCGCGACTGCCTCCCCGTCGGCGAGATCGATGCCGAAATCCGGACTCTCGCCGAGAACATGCTGGAGACGATGTATGCCGCCGAGGGGCGCGGGCTGGCCGCGCCGCAAGTCGGTCATGCGCTTCGGCTCTTCGTGATGGACGAGGGCTGGAAGGAGCGCGCCCCTGCGCCGCGCATCTTCATCAATCCCGAAATCACCTGGACCTCGCCAGAGACGCAGATCACCGCCGAAGGGTGTCTGTCGATCCCGGGGGTCGAGGCCCGTGTCGAGCGCCCGGCGCAGATCCACATGCGATGGACTGCGATCGATGGCTCTCCGCAAGAGGAGGATCTGCACGGTTTCGCCGCCATCTGCGCCCAGCACGAGCTGGACCATCTCGACGGCATCATCACGCTGGACCGCATCGACCGCCAAACCCGCCTGGCCCTGATCGAGGAATATCGCGCGTGAGCCCACGCCCCTTCCTGCCCTGGCCAGACAAGCGCCTGCGTTCACCTGCCGAACCGGTTGGCGCGATCACCGACGAGATCCGAGCCATCTGGGACGATATGGTCGACACGATGGAAGCCATGCCCGGGCTCGGCCTTGCCGCGCCGCAGATCGGCGTGATGCTGCGGCTGGCGGTTGTCGATTGCTCGACCGAGCGCGGGCAGGTGATCCGCCTGGCCGATCCGGAGATCCTCGAGGCGTCCGAGGCGCTCTATGCCCATGACGAGGCCAGCCCGAACCTTCCCGGCGTGCATGCGCGCCTGAAGCGCCCGGCGCGGGTCGAGATCGCCTTCACCGATCCGACCGGCGCGCGCGTTCAGCGGGTTTTCGAGGATCTCTGGGCGACCTCGGTTCAGCACCAGATCGACCACCTGAACGGGCGGATGTATTTCGACAGGCTGAGCCGCATGAAACGCGAAATGCTGCTGAAGAAGGCCCTCAAGGCGAAAGGATAAGCTATGAAGATCGTCTTCATGGGAACCCCGGACTTTTCGGTCCCGGCGTTGAATGCGCTGGTCGAGGCCGGACATGAGATCGTCGCGGTCTATTCCCAGCCGCCGCGACCGGCCGGACGTGGCAAGAAGGAACGGCCAAGCCCGGTTCAGGCGCGCGCAGAAGCGCTTGGTCTGCCGGTGCGCCACCCGGTCTCGCTGCGCCCACAGGAGGCGAAGGACGACTTCGCTGCCTTTGGCGCCGATATTGCGGTCGTGGTGGCCTATGGCCTGATCCTGCCGCGCGCGGTGCTTGATGCGCCGAAACATGGCTGCCTCAATATCCACGCCTCGCTGCTGCCGCGCTGGCGCGGCGCGGCGCCGATCCACCGCGCGATCATGTCGGGCGATGCGGAGACGGGGATCTGCATCATGCAGATGGAGGCCGGGCTCGACACAGGTCCGGTGCTGCTGCGCCGCGCGACGCCGATTGGTGCCGGGGACACTACCGCCGATCTGCACGACCGGCTTGCCGGGATGGGCGGCGAGATGATCGTCGAGACATTGGCGGGCCTGTCCGAGCTGTCGCCGGAGGTCCAACCCGACGAGGGCGTCACCTATGCCGAGAAGATCGACAAGTCCGAGGCAAGGATCGACTGGACCCGGACTGCCGCCGAAATCGACCGCCAGATCCGCGCGCTCTCGCCCTTCCCGGGCGCCTGGTGCGAGGTGGCGGGCGAGCGGGTGAAGCTCCTGCGCAGCCGGCTTGCGGATGGGACCGGAGTGCCGGGACAGGTGCTGGACGGGTTCTCGGTTGCCTGCGGTGACGGGGCCATCGAGATTCTCGAAGCGCAGCGGCAGGGAAAGCGGCCGATGCCGACTGGGGAGATCCTGCGTGGACTGACCCTTCCGGATCGACTGGACTGACGGAGCGCGCACGGGCAGACATGGCTTCAAGGCGTTGCGACTGATCTCGCATATCCCAACACGTCCACTCCCCGCGATGCGATACGATCTGGAAGCCCTGCCGCGAGAGCGCTACCTTGCCCTCATGCCCGCCCCGCTCCCCCCAGTTTTCAGGGACTGGTTCGCCACCCGTGGCTGGACCATTCACCCCCACCAGCAACAGATGCTGGACCGCGCAGAGGCACCGGCCCTCCTCCTCGTCGCTCCCACCGGCGGCGGCAAGACCCTTGCCGGCTTCCTGCCCAGCCTCGCCGAACTCGCCGACGGCCAGCATACCGGCCTCCACACGCTCTATATCTCTCCGCTCAAGGCGCTCGCCGCCGATATTCGCCGCAACCTCTCTGCGCCGGTTGCGGAGATGGCTCTCCCCATCCGCATCGAGGACCGCACCGGCGACACTTCCGCCACGAAGAAGAAACGCCAGCGCGCCGACCCGCCGCATATCCTGTTGACCACGCCCGAATCCCTCGCGCTGCTGACCTCCTATGAGGACGCCCCGCGCATCTTCGCCGGCCTCTCCCGTGTCATCATCGACGAGATCCACGCGCTGGCCGAGAGCAAGCGGGGCGATCAACTCATGCTCGCCCTCTCGCGGCTCGAAACCCTCGCGCCGGGGCTGCGCCGCGTGGGCCTCTCGGCCACGGTGGATGATCCGCAGGCCATCGGCCACCTTCTTGCCCGTCACCCCGACCCGGTCGATATCCTTCAGGCCGATCCCGGCCCCGCCCCGGACATCGCCATGCTGGAGACCGAGACCCCGCCTCCGTGGTCCGGAGGGGGCGGGCGCTACGCGATCCCGGAAGTGCTGGAGCAGGTCCGCCAGCACCGGACCACACTGATCTTCCACAACACCCGCGCCCAGGCCGAGATCTTCTTTCATCACCTGTGGCTCGCCAATGAGGACAGCCTGCCCATTGGCATCCATCACGGTTCTCTCTCGCGCGAACAGCGCGAGCGGGTCGAGGCGGCCATGGTGGCAGGCCAACTGCGCGGGATCGTCTGCACCGGATCGCTTGATCTCGGCATCGACTGGGGCGATGTCGACCTTGTCCTGCAGGTCGGCGCGCCAAAGAATGTCAAACGGCTGGTTCAGCGTATCGGGCGGGCCAACCACCGCTACAATGCGCCCTCCAAGGCGCTGCTCGTCCCCGCAAACCGCTTCGAGATCATCGAATGCCAAGCCGCGCTGGAAGCCGCCCGGATCGGCGATCTCGACGGCGAACCGCGCGGCCCCGGCCCGCGCGACGTGCTCTGCCAGCAGATCCTGATCGCCGCCTGCTCTGGCCCCTTCTGCGCCGATACGCTCTACGAAGAAGTCTCCCGCGTCGGCGCCTATTCCGCACTGTCCCGCGCGGATTTCGATGCCTGTCTCGATTTCTGCGCCACCGGAGGCTACGCCTTGCGCGCCTATGACCGCTGGCAAAGGCTGAAGCAGCGCCCGGACGGGCTCTGGAAGCTGCGCGATCCGCGTGCCGCGCAGCGTATCCGGATGAATATCGGCACGATCCAGGACACGGATACGCTCAAGGTCCGGCTCAAGAACCGTGGCGGCGGCAAGCCACTGGGCGAAGTTGAGGAGAGCTTCGCGGCGACCTTGAGCCAAGGTGACACCTTCCTCATTGGTGGCAAGATCGTCCGGTACGAGGGGTTGCGCGAGATGACGGTCGAGGTCACGCGCCATGCCGCGAAACGCCCCCGTGTCGCCGTCTTCTCGGGCTCCAAGTTTTCCGCCTCGACCCGGCTGATGGACCGCATCCTCGACATGTTGCGCCAGCCGGACTGGCCGGCCCTGCCGCAACACACGCGCGACTGGCTGGCGTTGCAGCGGGACCTCTCGCGTCTGCCCCGCCGCGACCGGCTGCTGGTCGAGAGCTTCCCGCTGGACGGCCGGGAACATGCCTGTTTCTACGGCTTTGCCGGCAAGAACGCGCAGCAAACGCTCGGCTTGCTGCTGACGCGGCGGATGGAGCAAGAGGGGCTGGACCCGCTCGGTTTCGTTTCCACCGATTACGCGACGCTGATCTGGGGGCTTGAGCCCCTGCGCGACGCAGGTCCGCTCTTCGACCGTGCTGCCCTGCGCGACGGGTTGGAGAGCTGGCTTGCGGGCAATGCGGTGATGAAGCGGAGCTTTCGGGCCTCGGCGATCATTGCCGGGCTGATCGAGCGCAACATGGCCGGAACACGCAAGAGCGGGCGGCAGGCAACATTTTCTTCCGACATTCTCTATGACACGCTGCTGAAATACGACCCCGACCACCTGCTGATGCAGATCACCCGGGAGGAGGCGCTGCGCGGGTTGGTCGATCTCGGCAGGATCGAGGAGATGCTCGACCGGGTGGGGAACCGGATCGACCATGTCGCGTTGGACCGCGTCTCGCCCTTCGCCGCGCCGCTTTTGCTGGAGGTCGGCAAGGTGCCGGTGCAGGGCGCGGGGCGCGAACGGTTGCTGGCCGAGGAAGCGGCACGGCTGATGGCCGAAGCCGGGCTGGGCGAAACGGACACACTGCCAAAACCCTGACAGCGTGGCCACGTGCCACGGGTTGAAACCGCCCTGCGGACCCCCTACCTTCCGGGCATCGAAGATGGAGCTTTTATGGCCTGGTAAGGGTGGGGATGGCAGCAGGCCGTCCCGTTGCAGAACACAGCGCGAGACACGCCCGACAAGCGCGGAGTGTGGCTATTGTTTTGCGTCTTTTCTCCAAAACCTTACAATTCCGGCGAAAGCCGGGACGGCATCATGAAAGCATGACCCAATGACACGGGATTTTTCCCAATTCTTCTCCTCCGCCGCGACGCCGGACTCCGCCCGCCGGGACCGACCGCTGATCGAGAAACTCGGCTGGCAGCCCTTTTTCGCTCAGCAGACCAATGCCGACGCGCTGACACAGACGCCCCCCGTCCGCGTGGTCGAGGTGCATCGCAACGGCTTGCACGTGATTGGCGACGGGATCGACGCGCTGGTTCCGCCCCGGCTGGAGGCGACGGTTGGCGACTGGCTGCTCTTCGACCGGGAGAATCCCGCCGACAGCGAGCTTCTGCACCGCAAGAGCCTCTTCAAGCGGCGCGCGCCCGGCAAGGAGCGGCACCTCCAGCTCATCGCGGCAAATATCGACACCGCCTTCATCGTCACCTCCTGCAATGACGATTTCAACGTCGCGCGGCTGGAACGCTATTTGGCGCTGTCTTTCGAGGCCGAAGTGGAGCCGGTCATCCTGTTGACCAAGACGGATCTCTGTTCGGATATTGCGCCCTTCACCGAAACCGCAGGCGCGATCTCGGATCGCGTGGTGGTGGTGGAGCTCAATGCGTTGAGCGCCGAGCCCGCTGCCCGGCTTGCCCCGTGGTGCCGGCCCGGCCAGACGGTCGCCTTCCTTGGCTCGTCCGGTGTTGGCAAATCCACATTGGTCAACGCGCTCTTTGGGGAAGAGGCCGTCGAAACCTCGGGGATCCGGGAGGATGACAGCAAGGGACGCCACACCACGACCCGTCGCCAGTTGCACCTCGTCCCGCAGGGATGCACGGTCCTGGACACACCGGGGATGCGGGAGTTGCAACTCGCGGATGCGCTGGACGGCATCGCAGATCTGTTCGACGATCTCGCAAACCTGGCCACGCGCTGCCGCTTCAACGACTGTCAGCATGAGACAGAGCCGGGCTGTGCAATTCGGGCTGGGCTGGAGAGCGGCGAGGTCGATCCGGCGCGGCTTTCGCGCTGGCAGAAACTGGCCGCCGAGGAACGATTCAACTCCGCCAGCCTCGCCGAGCGCAGGGCCAACGACAAGGCGTTCGGGAAGATGGTCCGGTCGGTGATGGAGGCGAAGAAGAAGCGGAAGAGGTAGGGGTCGGGGCCGGGCATTGGAAGGATCTTGCCGCGCTCTTCCGGGATGCCGGAAAGCAGCGATTGCGGAGCGCCGGAGGTCACCGGCGCTGTCAAGCGGAACAGGGTGCGTCCCGGGCCGTTCTCGTTTGAAGGTGCCGACGCGCGCGCTCATGATGTCGATTCGGCGCAAGAACCGGGCTTTCCTACCGTGATCCAGGTTGCGGCTTGGGACAGACCCGAGGCGGCGCCGGAAAATCGGCAGGGATGCCGTGTGAAGAGGAGATATGCATGCGTCTTCAGTCATTTGAAACCGGCCTGGCATCCAGCCCCTCTTGCTGGGGCCGGATGTGATGGGCGGGGCGGGGATGTCCGGACAACGGCTCACGGGGTCGCGCGCTTGGCTGGCCAAGGTGCTGGGAGACCTGCGTGCGAGCTACTGGGCCGTGCCCGGGCTCTGCCTCGTCGGGGCGCATCTGCTGGCCGCGCTCACGCTGCTGGCGGACCGGCACCATCCGGAGCTGGCCGCCGCCATGCCCACCGCCTTCCCGGACATGCAGGCCGCGGGCGCGCGGGGGCTCCTGACATTGATGGCCAGTTCCGTGATCGGCGTGGCCGGTGTCATGTTCTCGATGACCATGGTGGCGGTGTCCTTTGCATCGGGGAATTTTGGCCCGAGGCTGATCGGAAACTTCATGCGCGATCGTGGCACCCAATGGTCGCTCGGCATCCTTGTCGGCACATTCGCTTTCTGCCTCCAGATCCTGAGGGCCGTACAGCCGGGAAGTAATGCGGACGGTTTCCTGCCCAGCCTGTCGCTTAACGCGGCCCTGTGGCTGACCCTGATCTCGACCTGCACGATGGTCTATTTCGTGCATCACGTCCCCGAAATCATCAAGGTGAGCAATATTGCGGCCGCGCTTGGCCGCCGGCTCGAAACCTGCCTGCGCGAAGAGATCGGCGCCGCTCCCAGCGATGCTGCGTGGCAGATCCCGGCGGGCGACCCGGTGGCGCGGCCCAGCCTCGGACGCTCGGGCTATGTGCAGACCCTCGACACGGATCGCTTGCAGGATATCGCGGATTGCAACCAATGGCGTCTCCGCCTCTGCGCACAGCCCGGCGATTTCGTGGCGGCCGGAATGCCGGTCCTCGAGGTCTTCGCGGAAGACGGCGCGAGAGCGCCGGACGACCGTGATCATGGAGCGCTTTGTGCCTGCTTTGCCATCGGGGATGAACGGACCGAAAACCAGGATCTGACCTTCCTGGTCGATCAACTGGTCGAAATGACGGCCCGGGCCCTGTCATCCGGCGTGAATGACCCGTTTACCGCCTGTGATTGCCTCAACCGGATGTACGCGGCGCTCGATGTCCTGCTGACCTGCCCAACCGGGGCACCGCAGGATGAGTACGGGCAGATGGGACGGAACCGGACGACGTTTTGCGGCTTGCTCGAGAGATCCTTTGCCGCGAGCTGTCCCTATATCGTCACCGACAGGATGGTGTGCGACCATGCATCCGTGCTTGTCGCCCGGCTGCGAGCCTCGGCGCGGACCGATCGCGACATCGAAGCGTTGGACAGGCTGGCCGAAGGTCTGAATGGGGCGAAACCGGCCTGACGGCACCCTGCTGTCGGGCGACGCCGTGGCATCCACAGAGCCGTACACGTTCAGCCATCCGGGCCGCGCTGGCCCGACGCGGGCAGGATTGGCTCGCGCACGGCGCGGTTCAGCCAGTGTTGCGCGAATTCCAGCTTGTCGCGCACCGCCGGGGTGAGCACGAACGGGTAGAGATCGTTGAGACCCATCGCGCGCGTCAACTGGTTCGAGGCCATGCCGAGGTCGATCGCCACATGGATCAGTTCATTCCCATCCGTTGCCGCGTAGGCATCGGCCGGCGGCCGGTATTGCGTCGGCCAGCTCAGGCCGGTGGCGACCGCACTGTCGACCATGTCGACCAGATGCAGGATATGGGCCGAGGTTTCGGCCCAGTCTTCGTGGGGATGGGCGCTGGCATATGGGGTGACGTATTGCTCCTGCCATCCCGCCGGCGGCCCCTTGGCGTAATGCCGCTTCAGCGCCGCTCCATAATCGGCCTGCTCGTCGCCAAAGAGAGCCCGGAACTGCTCGGAAAACCCGGGTTCGGTGCTCAACCGGTCGAAGATGAAATGCGCCAGCTCATGGCGCATGTGGCCGAGCATGGTGCGGTACTCCTCATCCAGCATCTGGCGGTTGCGCACCCGGATGGCGTCATCCGCCTCCGCCACGTTGATCGTGATGACGCCGTTCGCGTGACCCATCATCACCCGCTTGGTGCCGTCGCGCGTCTGCGCCGACTTGAAATGAAAGGCGGGCAGTGGCTCGGGGCTACCGGCTCTGAACCAGCCCCAACGCGCCAGCGTCGCCAGAACCCAGCGTTTGGCGACCTCAGCCTCGGCCCAGAGCGCGCCGTTCGGAATCACGGAGAGATCCGGCACCACGTCGGTCATCCGGCAGGCGTGACACAGGCTTTCGTCGGCAAGGTCGCGCGCCCAGTTGCAGCCGATCTCGTCGCGGTTGCTGCACGCCTCATCGGCCTCCACGAACGCATCCTTGCCGGGGTGGAACGCAACATCGGCATTGCAGGCGCTACACGCGGAATTCATGAAATACAGCATTCCGCCGCAGGACGGGCAGTTATACAGCCTCACCTGGCCCTCCAATCATTTCTGTTGTCTTGATCAATGATCCGAGCAGTGTCGGCCTTTCGCGATTCTCGCAATGGTCTTTGTCGAAAAGGCGCGCCTGTCAGCACGGGATCTCTAACCAAACCGAACTCTGCGGTCCGCTTGCCCAGAGCAAGTGCGGATTGAGCCGCCTCCCTGCGCCGAGCCACGCTCCTCTGATCGGCACGGTATCTGATGGCCCTCTGGCCGACCACAGCGCCGCTCGCAGGATCTGTCCCCGAGCGGCGCCTATACCCTCAGTCCGCCCATTCCCACGGGTTGGTGAACTCGCCCAGCAGATGACCGAGCGCATCCTCGTCGACCTCGCCGGTCTTTCTCAATTGCGCCACAAGACCCCGCTTCTTGCTCTCGACAACCGTGTCCACATGGGCAGCGATCTTCGCGTGATCGAGCGCATGCTGGTAGACCCGCTGGATCGCCATCTTGCGAAGATCCGGTTTGAAGATCTTGCCAACCGCCGTTTTCGGCAGCTCCTCGACGATCTCCAGATGTTTCGGCACGGCCGCCCGCTCGGTGATCCGGGGTCGGATATACTCGAGCAGTTCCTTGCTCGTTACCTCCGCCCCGTCGATCAGCTCGACATAGGCGCAGGGCAACTCGCCGGCAAAGGCGTCCGGCTGGCCGATTGCTCCGGCAAAGGCCACCGCCTCGTGCCCGGCCAGCGCTTCTTCGATGATCGCAGGATCGATATTGTGCCCGCCCCGGATGATCAGGTCCTTGGCCCGGCCGGTGATCCAGAGATAGCCATCCTCATCGATCCGACCAAGATCGCCGGTGCGCAGGTAGACATCGTGGTGGAACAGCTCGTGATTCTTGTCCGCCTCGGTATAAGTCGAGCCGGCATAGACGCCCGGATTGTCGATACAGATCTCGCCAACCTCGTCGGTGCCGCATTCCACCGGGCCGTCCGGCGTATGGGTCAGGATCTTTACGTCCGTATGCGGGAATGGGATGCCGACGGAACCGACCTTCTTGTCGCCCTTGGGCGGGTTGCAGGAGACGAGACAGGTGGCCTCGGTCAGTCCGTAACCTTCGGTGATCTCGACGCCGGTGGCCTGTTCAAAGCGGTGATAGAGTTCGATCGGCAGCGGCGCCGAACCGGAAAAGGCCATGCTGAGCGACGAGACATCGGCATTGACCGGACGCTGCATCAGCGCGGCAAAGGCGGTCGGCACGCCGATCATGAAGGTCGCCTGCCAGCGTTCGATGAGCTGCCAGAAATTGTCGAAGACCCCGTCGCCGCGATAGCCCTGCGGGGTCGGGAAGACGACATGCGCCCCCGATGCGATCATCGACATCAGGATCGGCTCCACCGCGAAGACATGAAAGAGCGGCAGCGGACAGATGATGACATCGTCCTTGTTGAACAGCAGCTTGTGCCCAAGCCAGCCATTGTAGACCATGCCGGAATAAAGATGCTGCGCGACCTTGGGCATGCCGGTCGTTCCGCCGGTGTGGAAATAGGCGGCGACGCGGTCGCCTGTGCTGTCCTGGAAGGTCAGCCTGTCGGCGGGATGCTTGGCGATCTCCTTGTTGAAATCGCGCATCGCGGCGGTGTGGTGGACGACGTTTTTCGGCCGGATCAAGGGGATGACGAGCTTTTTGACGCCGGTCACGTAGCGCAGCAGGTCCACTTCCAGCACATGTTTGACCGTGGGTGCGAAATCGACCGCCTCGGCGACTTTCTGCGCCACGTCCGTTCGCGGGAAGCTCTTGAGCGTGACCACGACCTTGGCCTTTGTCTCGCGCAGGATGGCAGAGATCTGGTCCGCTTCGAGCAGCGGGTTGATCGGGCTGACGATGCCGGCAATGGCGCCGCCAAGGAGCGTGTAGATCGTCTCGTTCGAGTTCGGCATGATATAGGCGACCGTGTCGCCCTCCTGCACACCCAGGGACCGCAAAAGATTCGCGGTTTGGAGAACCTTTCCGTGCATCTCGGCCCAGGTCAGCGTCTCGGCCGGGTCCTTCGGCCCGGACATGAGCTGGAAGGAGGCGGCGGGACGGGACCCGTGCTTCTCCTTCGCCTGGTTCAGAAATTGGTACATGGTGACAGGAACATCGCGTTCCTCCCACGCCATCTCGGTGTGAATCGCATCCCTGTCGGCGACGGTCGCAAAGCCCATCCCGTTCTCCTCCCTGTTCTCGCCCTCCCGGCATTGGGGGGCAAACTGAGGTGAAACAACTATGAGGATCAAGTCTGACGCTGCGCAACTAGAGATCGCAAACTGTCGTCAGGTATGTCGCTCGGGGCGACGGGTCGGGGCGTCGTGATCGGACGAGGTCTCGGGGTAACTGCCTCCGACCAGCGCTGTTTCGGGGCCTTCGGGTCACGCTGCCCGGCCTGAAGCCACGGTGTCGCCCCCCGGTCGCAACGCAAGATTGACAGGACCCGGGAAGGGAAACATTACGGACGGGAATGGCATCTCGGATCGGAAAGGCTCTGGCGATGAGAGATATGTTGCCCCACGCCCGGCCGGGACAAACGATCGGTTTGCTGGGCGGGTCCTTCGATCCGCCGCATGCGGGGCATGTCCATGTCACCCGCGAGGCGTTGAAGCGCTTCGGGTTGGACCGGGTCTGGTGGCTGGTCAGCCCGGGCAACCCGCTCAAGCCGCACGGACCCGCACCGTTGTCGCGCCGGATGGCAGCCGCGCGAGGGGTGATGGCGCATCCGAAAGTCGAGGTCACCGATATCGAAGCACGGATCGGCACGCGTTACACGGCCGAGACCTTGCAGGCGCTTCAGGCGCTTTACCCGTCCTGTCGGTTCGTCTGGCTCATGGGGGCAGACAACATGGCGCAGTTCCACCTCTGGGATCGCTGGGACTGGATCCTGCGCCATGTCCCGATCGGTATCCTCGCCCGCCCGGGCGACCGGATGGCCGCGCTCAATTCACCGGCGGCGCGGCTTGCCGCCCCCTGGCGGTTGCCGGCGCGCAACAGTGCCGCGTTGGCGCGCGCCGAGGCGCCGTGCTGGTGCTTCATCAATGTGCCGATGCGCGACATCTCTTCCAGCGAGATCCGCGCGCGAGGTGACTGGGGGTAGGGCGCGTGCTCGTGCAGTCCTGTGCAAGGTTTTCGACCTCGCCGGAGCCGGCCGGATCATGCACGCTGTCCAGATTTTGCTTGGCCCCGCGCGCCCCGACACCCCATCCAGCAACGTTGGCCGCTCCGCATCCCGGCTTCCGATCCGACCTCGCCCGATCGAATTGCTCCGATCTGATCGGCGCTCATCCTGTTCTGGCAGCCAGGTCAAGGCAGGGGCTTCGCCTGACCGATTGCCGGCAAGTCAAGCCAACGGCGTGACAATGGCCGCGCCTGGACATAAGCTGACGGGGATATGGTCGCCTTCCCGTTCCACCCCGGCGGTCCACTGAAGGAATAAGACATGCGAACCCGTCCGTTTCTCTCCGGAGCCCAAGCTCTCTCTCGCAGCACTCTGCTGGCCGCGCTGGTCCTGACGGTCGCCGGTTGCGAGGGCTACGGTCCGAACCCGTCCGGAGAGGTGATCCTTCCGGAGGCGACCCGGCATATCAATGCGGCCGCTCAACGCGAAGCGCAGTTGCGCACCGCAACCAGTGACGACGACCTGCCTGAACTCACCGGAGCCCCCGGTCCGGACGGCCTCTGGCCGGCCCGGGTCGGTGTGAATGGCATGACCGTCTATCGCGATGCAGACAGGCTGGTTGTGGGCTCGGAGGGGCCCGGTGCACGGACTCAATAGACCTGGTTCTGCGCGGAACGCCTAGTCCGGCACGCGCTGCTGGCCGGTGCGTTCGGTTGGTAAAATCCATGCATTCCAAGGAGTTCCAGTCAGATCGGCATGGGCTGCAAGGCCCGAGACGTTCGGTGTGAAAAAAACTGCATTTTCCCCTTTTCATCTTCGTTCAGCTTCGCTATCTACGCCCGGCCTACCTGATCACGTGCGGTCGTGGCGGAATTGGTAGACGCGCAGCGTTGAGGTCGCTGTGGGGTAACTCCCGTGGAAGTTCGAGTCTTCTCGACCGCACCATTTGACAATCAGGGTCGCTGAGATCAGCTAAGACCCTGAACGGAAAAGCGGAATTTGCAGTTCGATATCCCTTGGAAGCGGAGTATCGAACAGGCTCGGAAAACGCCAACCTCGCTACAGTCTGCTTGGTTTCGAGAGACCCGTTTTTATAAATAGTACAAGGGCTTGAGAGGAATTTCCGGGATAGTTCGAACATCTCGCCCTTTTTGCCTTCTGAAGGCAGCGGTTCTTCCGATTTTTCAATGAGCAAGAGCTTCTCACGTTTCAGTTTCTCGATACGTTCTTCAATGGCCTCAGCCACCGCAGAACTGGATGTGCTCAAGAACCGTTCAAGCAGAACTTGAATTTGACCCTCGATCGTCCGCAGTTGCTTCTTGGCGGCCTTTCTGTCTTCAACAGCTTGGGCTCGCCTGGACTCCCATGCATCAAGGAGCATCTCATCGGCCAACTGAAAGAGTTCCTTCGTGGGCTCGAGGTCGTTTAGGATCCTTTCATAACCGTCCTCGATGGTTGCCCGCGGGATGGAGGGGCGTTTGGAAGGACAATCCCTCGTTTGGCAGCGGTAGTAGGGATAGGGTTTGCGACACCCCTTTGACCACGATGCAGTCAAAGGTCGGCCGCAGTCATCGCAATAAACGAACCCGCGCAGGGGGAAATCTCTTGCCACATCCTTGCGAGTACCTGGTCGCCTTCGGCCCCGCCGAATTTCTTGGATCTTCAGGTGGGTTTGAAAACTGATAAGGCCCTCGTGTTGGCCCTCCCTGAGCGAAACATTCTGTGTGGGCGCCTCAATGTATCCGGCGTAAATCGGACGCTCGAGAATTTGAGTGATTTTCCAGTCCCGAATCTTTCCGTTGGGCAGATCTTTTGGAAATTCTGGCCTGCTCTCAAGAAACCGCTTTACGTCTGCTTGCGTCGAGAACCGTCCACATGCGAATCCTTCCAAGGCCTCTTTCAGGACTGAAGCAACAGGTTCGTCTGGAGTGAGAATTTTGTTATGGACCTTGTCCCGGGTGTAGACATACCCGATCGGAGCCCGATTAGTCCAATACCCTTGTTCCAGACGGGCTTGCGTCTTTTGAATGGTCTGCCGAGCGTTCTGTTTGCGCTCGAGTTGCCCTGAAGCCGCCAGTACAGTTTCTTGGAACTCTCCTTCGGGAGAGTCGTCGAATCTGAAGTTTAGACATTCAAGTTCCGAACCTTGCTCCCTGAACACATCTCGTAGCTCCAGATGGAATTTGGTGTCTCGGGCAAAACGTTTGAGATCATCGAAAATGACAACGTATTGAATGGCCGGTTGGGCTTTGATGAAGGCGAGCAAATCCCGAAGGCCGGGGCGCTTCCTGAAGTCACCGCCAGCAGTGGTGTCGTCTCGAAATACCGCCCCAACAGGGTAGCCTCGGGACTTCGCGTGGGCACGGCATCGATGCTCTTGGCTTTCCAGCCCCTCGCCTTCAATTCGTTGCTTGGGTGAAGAGACACGACAATAGATGATTGCGACCTTGCCCTCGAACGATGAATTAGCGGTGTTATTCATTTTTGACTTCATACCTTTGACCTTTTCTTCAAATGAAGCAGCAGTTCTCACCGAACTTCTTCAATCACTAAGGTTCGAAGTGAAGCCGGGGGAGAGATAACGTCCTCCCCCAACAAACACTTCGCCGCAATGGCCAACCTTTCAGCCATCGTCGGCTTCAACCGGCGAGAACCCGAGATCGACCAAAGACACAATTATCGTCCAGAGAGCATGAACGAGCTCTTTCTTTTGCTCGTTTGAAAGATCGGGATCATCGATCATTTCCTGATACTTGCCGATGTTCACCGAAACCGGTCGACGATCCGAACAAGCGTCAAAAGCGCAGACTGAATGACGTTCCTCGTCGGATTCAGGCTTAAAAGATTCGAGAGATTGATACACTTACAACAGGCCTCCTGGTTTGCGCAAATACGCGCTCTATTTGGGGCATTCGCCCCCTGCGATCATCGATCGCTTCAAGTGTGTGGCCGTGTTGCGGCGTCGAATCTGCCTGCGGAACAAAACATATACATCCGTCGACAGCCGTCAACCCCCAATTGTCCTTTTCGCCATCTCTCTCAGTGGTTTATATATTGGCCAACTTTGAAAAACCGGAAGGTTTTTTTTTAAATTTAGATCGCAACTAAGTGTTGCCGCAATCAAGCGAGCGGGATCGTCTCCGAACGCCGCCTCAGCATATATAGATCGAAGGCGCTTTCACTATTTTTGCGGACTTCTGCACGATTTCTGGTGAAGCCCATCCAGCGCCCAGCATTGCTGCTACATATATTTCAGAAGGATCTGGGAAGATGCTCTCTCAGCCCTTCCTTGGCAGCCTTGTCGTCTGGGCGAGACAAGGCTGCAAAGGAAGGGCCGCGAAGAGCTGGTGCGATGGACTTGAACCGCGAGATGGCGGGCAACTACGAACCATGGAAGGTCTATCAGATGACATGTTTTTACACGACACACCACGTTCCTGACCGGATGATTACTTCGGCCGAATGGTCTCTGTTGCAGTCCCTCGAGCAGGATCGAGAAGCATTGTTGTCAGCAGGCAAGTTGCTCGGGGGCAAGGATGGCCTGTCCCTCGTCGAAGGGCTCTACGTTGGAATCGCCAGAGACGGATTGGCGACCCATGGTGTTCGCCGCCGACTTTCGGCGCTCATGGCGCTTATTTCGCTTCGAAATGCCAGGAACCCAGGCCAGAGCGAGAAGGCATTTCTTGCGGAGCTCGATCTACTGGATCCGTGGATTGAGGGAATCTGCCTGCTCACCGACCGGTTGGCCTTTCGTCTGGCTGCGATTTCCAAGGAGCCGATCTGGGAAACCGCAAATGAGGCCGGATGACATTCTTCCAGAGCTCCAACAGGAGCTCTCTTGACGCGAATTCCCGCGAAAAACTTGGAAGGAGTTCCAAATGCATAAGAACCAACATGACAACGCTGGCGTTGGCGAGATCGTGTCGCTGATGGTCCGCGCCGCCATCACACTGACCGACGAACTCGGGGATGCCCGGCCCCTGTTTGATTTCCAACACCACAATCTCATCGACAAGGTTTCGAAGGCGCTCGAGATGCCTGAGTATCCCAACCGGGAGACTGAGGCAAACCTCGAGTTGCTCCAGGAACTGGTGAAGGTCCTGATCTTGCAACAGGTTCTCGGAGCAGAAACCTCGCTTCAGGAGGTCTATTCGGACTCCGGTATGATCGAGTACGAAATCTCGAGAACGCCCATCTATACGCTCAAGGGCGAGCGCCTCAAGAGGCTCAGCGATGCCCTCGTCGACTTTCAACAATGGCAGCTGGAACTGGTGATCCGCCAACGGGAAGCAGCAATCCTCGCGCAACGCTTCCCACACTGACCTCTGTGGTCCCCTTTGTCCGAACCAAGGGGACTGACTTGAACTCCGAGGTTTCCCCTCGTTGTGCGACTGCTGGGACTTGCATTTTGGCAATCAATCGCAGTGAACCGGCCAGGCCGAACTCTAACATTACTCACGTCTCCGCGTATCAGTTTGGATCAAGCAGGACTTCCGTGCCATGGCTTCAGCGAGAACGGTTCATGTGCCACCTCAGGGTATCTCTTCTCCAAGTCGCGATAGGAAGACGTGTGATTTGCCAAGGCCGCCCAGGTCTTGCCGGCCTATGGCCCCCGCGGTGCAGACGGATCCCCATCTGTGTAGCGACCGGAGTAGCTGTTGGACAACAGGGTTTGGCTCACGTGGGGCGCCTTGACCACGAAGGATCACACGGAAGGTTTGATGTCGTTGTCTTCTCGGTCACCGATGCGTTGTTTGTGAACACATCAATGACCGCGCAGATGGGCAACCCGCACGCCTACGCGCGCGCGTATATTGGCGGTTTTCTTAGAACCGGAAGAAAATTGTGTAAATAAATTATAGGCTTAGATGGTTGATCGGCATTGCGGGTAGGTATATGTCTTCAGCAGTTCGGACAAAGTGAAGTCGGGCTCACCTTTTGACGCAGGACTTATTCCTGTTTCTGCACGGTCTATTCACCGTTCGGAACCTGTAACCGCGAACCGCATCCTACGTGGCTTCGCGCCCTGTATGGAGAATGGACATTGTCGGCCATGAAGCCTCCCATCGCGCGTTAAGCGCAGGTCCGGCGCTATCGCGGAGATCTCTCCTTATTGGCCTCCAACAATAGCCTCGCGTCCCACAAGGCGTTGTTTTTCAGGAGAGGTTTGAGAACTTGAGCTGTACGATTTATCGGCCGCATCTGCGGTCGGTCTTTAGGGAGTGAGCAAGAATTACGGCATGGTGCTGGGATCTCGCTTCCGGAAAAGGAAGGGTTATTGATGACAACCAAATCCAAGATTGGCGTGATCTACGCCAGAAGCGCCAGTAGCTCCCAAGATCCCACTGAGGATAAGCTTCAAGGTCAGATCGACGCATGCAAGCGCTTCGCCGAGGAAGCCGGTGTTTTCGTTTCCAAGGTGTTTGTGGATGCTCCAGTCGGCTTCAATGCCCCCCGGCCGGGCCTGACGGACTTGTTGGGTTTCCTCGAGTCGCGAAAAGGCGCCGAGACCCTGGTGCTGGCAAGCGATTTGGCTCGGTTCTCCCGTAACATCGAGGACATCAGGAAGCTCGAGGCACGCTTTCAATTGCTGAACGCAAAAATCTATCCTTCTTACGGTGTTGCGGCAGGCTTCATACAAGGCAAGTCGAGGCAGCTTGATGCGGCGCTTCGCCTTTCAGAGGAGCGATACCGCTCGAAGGTCCCACAGCATCGCATCGCGGCAGCCAAAGCTGGAAAACAGGGCCAGGCATAGTCAAGGCCGATCTCCCGGCTTCCGAAACCGATGATTGCGTCCAATTTGGTCCCGCGGCCAGCCCCCTCTTGACCGTGTAAGCGCGGTTCTGACGGGAATTGTGGGCAGCATTCTGCAGATCTCTGACAAGAAGGCGCGAGTCGCACTTGGCGCCGGAGTCAACGTTGTCGCTGGGACCATGGCGGCAGGAGCGGGCACCGGACTGATCGGCAGTTTTGGCGTTGCATCGACAGGAACTGCCATCGCGTCTCTGGCGGGAGCAGCAAAGAGCACAGCGACCTTGTATTGGATCGGTGGCCTCGTTGGCGGAGGGGTTGCCGCAGGAGGTCTGGTATTGGCGGCTGGCGGCGCTGGGGCGGGCTATCTTGCCGCGCGGAAAATGCGATCGGCCGTATTTGGTTCTGCTCGTGGGGAGACTGAGATTTCCGAGGAGGAACAGCGTCTGCTTGAAACGATTGCGGCACTGAAATCAGCCATCTCGCAAGCAACTCTTGAAGATAGAGATGTTTCAACGGACGAGTTGAGCTTATTCTTCGAAATCGGCGTAAATCCCTTGGTCCGACATTTGCAAAAGGCCTTGGAAGTCGGCGTTTTTGACAGGCTTACCCACTACAACCGCATCAGACTGCGTGGGCAGGTCCATGTATTGCGCGGTTATCTTGAAGCTTCTGGAGATACCTTATGAATCGTAGAAGCGCAGCTGTCGTCATGGCTGTCACAATGCAGCGGATCGCAGATGGTTGGAGCGGCGGCTACTCGCCGGACCAAGCCTTGTGCATAGAGGCCTTGAGGCGTTCGAGCAATTCGCTCCATTCCGCCAGTGAAGCCGAACTGCGAGAGTATCTCAACTCATTGACCCCCGATCAGCTTCGAGGGGTCGTATCAAACGTAAAGGGCATATTCCATGAACTCCTGGTGGAACGTGCCGAAGACTTCGATGGAGATAATGTTTCCGCAGCGCTCTTCGATAAAACCAACCATCCCGGTGCCGACCTTGAGTTCTTCGTCGATGGCGAAGTGATAGGTCAGGTTCAGTTGAAGGCTGTACAAGACCCGGCAGCGCTCGCCGACCACTTCGAAGTCTATCCGGATATCGAGGTTATGGTTACTTCAGAGGCGTTCTCTCAGTATCAGGGTTCGTTCTCCGACTTGGTTTTCGACTCAGAGTTTTCCAACGTTGATTTGGCTGCGCTGACCGAAGAAACCCTGGGAGACCTTGCTGGCGAGACTCTTTCAGGTATCGTCCAGGATGGTGCAATCACTTCGGCCCTGGTGACCGGAGCTATTCAAGCGAGAGCAATCTTGGACGGTCGGCGCATAGACAAGAGAAGTTTACGCTCCGTGCTGGAGAACATGGGGGTCGGGATCGCTACCGCAGTTGCTGTCGAGGCGTTGATCAACGCTGTATAACTTTCGGTGTGCCCCCGGCCACCGCGACAGTTGCCACGAGTTGTCCAATTGCGACACACCACCTCCTTGTAGTTCGCTGAAATAGCGCTCAACTTCATGTGGTTGTGTGTGAAAAACAACTTGGCAAGTGCCATCCACCAAGAGTTCCCAATTCAAGGCCCGAAGGTGCCCAAGGGTCAACTTGAAGGGGCAGGCATTTGTGGAGGGCAAGGACATCTCACTGTCTTTGCGAATTCCTGAGGGAAACACCGCTTGAGCGCAGTTTTGAAGACAGTCGAAGCTTTCCCGAGGGGGCGAACCACCAGAGAGCTTATTGCGCTTCTGGATGCAGATTTTAGCTTTGGGCGACGAGAAGAAATCCGCGCAGAACTCTTGTCGTTGCAAAAACAAGGGATTTTGACCCTTGGAAAAGACGACAAGTGGAGGGTCGTTGGTCGGAAGCCTTCGGCACTGAGAAAATCAGATAGCGTCGATGACCGGCTGGCAGTTTCAGAACCACCAGATTCACTTGCAGCCGTGCCCGCGTATTTCGGGAAGGAGCGGAGTTCGTCTTCGACCCCTGACGATGCTGTTGCAGGTGACCGCCATATCAACCCAAACGACCTGCTGCGATACTACAAGGCAGCATTGCAAAGTGATCCTCGTGGCGCTCTGACACAGGCACCAGACCGGCACACAACAGCATTCCAGCTCGTTTCAGGAGCCGGTGATCCGTTTCCAGCTGATGAAGACGTTGGGATCGTTCGCGTGCAGCTGGACCACCTTCCAGACAGCTTCAGGGAAGCTATTGCTCGCAGAGATGCAAACGAACGCGCCCTTGCCGTTGGTTGGCCGATAGAAATCGGACGACGAGCTGGTGCTCCCACGGTACGTCCGGTCGGACTCATTGCGGCAACGTGGGACTACAAGGCAGATTTCCTCGAAATTCGTATCGAAAACGATGATGTCATCGTGAACCCGGATTGGGTCAAGGCAGCGGCGCAGGGATCGCCTTGGTCGAATGCAGGGCTCTCCGAAGTGTTCGCCGGCCAGGGTGGCACCGGCCTCGGACGCGACAGATTTTCGGCTCGCCTGCGAGAGGCAGCTGCACGCTCCATTCGCGGTCGAATTACTGGTCGGTCCTTCGCGTCCAAGCTTGAAACATCCGATGTAGGCATTTTCGACGCGATGGGTCTCTTTTTCCCTGTTGGAAGCACTTTTACCGCGGGTGCCGTCCGGGATCTTGACGAGATCGCTTATTGGGAGCCGGAAAAAATCTCGCGCACCTCGTTGGGCCCTCTCCTGGGTATGTCCTATTCAGGCGACGAAACTGAAAGGCCTCCGATCAATGTCGGTCCACTCAATCACGAGCAGATCCGGGCGGTTTCTAATGCCAATCTGAAGGCGCTTTCTGTCGTTACCGGCCCACCAGGAACTGGGAAGAGCCAGGCGATTGTCGCAATGGCGGCCACTACGATTCTGGGTGGCGGTGCGGTCGCGGTTGCGTCCAAGAACCACCAAGCTCTGGACGCGGTCGAACAACGGTTGTCCGAGATCGCACCCAATGCTCGGTTTTTGGTGCGGACATTGGACCCTGCTCGAGAAATCGACGTCAACCTGACTACTGTCGTGTCAGAACTTGTTTCGGAACCAAGTGGCCCCGCCGGAGCCGCGGATCTGGTGCTGGAATCGGAGTTATCGATCTTGGCACGACAACGTCTTGCGGCGCTCGACAATGTCGAAACCACACGCAATTTGAACACTGAACTGGCCGATGCAATCGAGACGATCGAGGCTCGTAGGGCAATCGCAGAGCAAAATCTTCCAAACAATGCTGCTGTTCCGGCTTCGGGACTGTGGGGTCGGGTTCTGAAATGGCTCGCTCAGCTGTTCGGATTCGGAGGATCTGCCGAAGGTGGGATGGAGACGTCCCGCCTCGGGTTGGAACGCCTGATAAAGAAGAACAGGGAGCGATTGAAGGAACTTGGATCACCAGAAGACCCAGTGAAACTCACTGAGGAAATCGAGTCCCTGGCAAAGACCGTCCTTCGCCAGACTGTTGCACATCGGGCCGGTCTGACAGAGGAACAACGGATCGCGCTATCGAACGAGTATGCTGACCTTTCGCTCCACGAAGGTGCGACCATGTCTCGGGAGATTGCTGAGACTGTCTTGCAGCACAGGCCTCTTTGGCTTGCGTCGGTCCTCGGAGCGCCCAAACGGCTTCCTCTCTACGAAGGACTCTTCGACCTCGTGATCTTTGACGAGGCAAGCCAATGCGACATTGCATCTGCTCTACCATTGTTGGCGCGAGCAAAACGCGCGGTTGTGGTCGGCGACGATCGGCAACTTGCATTCATTCCCCAGCTGGGAGCGAAGCAGGACCGCAACTTGATGATGGCAAATGGTTTGCCCGAGAAGGGGACAGGGCGTTTCTCGCAGAGTGCCAAGAGCCTATTCGATCTCGCGCGCAGTACGCCCAATGTTCCAACCGTCATGTTGCGTGACCAGTATCGTTCTGCAGAGGACATCGTTGGCTACATCAACACGCAATTCTATGGCGGTAAACTACGTGTATCGGCCAACCTCGACGGCTTGAAAGTTCCTCAAGGGCGAAAGCCCGGCTTGGCCTGGACAGATGTTCCAGGGCCGGCAGTATCGGGGCACAACGCCCAAAACGCCAACGAGGCCGAAGTTGCAGCGATCTGCAAGGAGGTCGGCGACCTGCTCGTGACGAAGGGGTATACTGGAAGCATCGGTGTCATCTCGCCATTCAGATCCCAGGTGCAAGCACTCACGAAGGGGTTGCAAACCGCAATTCCCCAAGAATTGTGGGAGAAGTCGGATCTGCGGGTCGGCACTGTAGACGGCTTCCAGGGACAGGAGCGTGACCTGATCCTTTTCTCGCCGACTGTTCACCGAAAGATTCGTTCCAGTGCCGTTACATTTCTCCAACGCGATTGGCGGCGAATGAACGTTGCCATCAGCCGCGCTCGCGCTGTTGCCCATGTGTTCAGTGATCTCGGATACGCGAGATCCGGTCGAATCAAGCAATTGCAGAGCCTTGCTGCGCGTGCAACCGAACCTCGCCCTCTGACCGGTGAAGGCATCTTCGACAGCGAGTGGGAGCGACTTGTTTTCCATGCCCTTAATGCGCGCGGCCTCAACCCGCAGCCGCAATACGACATCGCCGGCCGACGGTTGGATTTCGCACTCTTCGGCTCTTCGGGCATCAAGCTCGATTTGGAGGTCGACGGACGGCGCTGGCACCAGGACTTGGATGGAAACCGAAAACTCGACGATCACTGGCGTGATCACCAGATGCGTTCGCTTGGATGGAAAGTCCGGCGATTCTGGGTGGATGAACTGAAACAGGATATGGAGGGTTGTCTTGACCTCGTCGAACGAGACCTCAACGAGTGATACCTGGCGAAAGTCACGGACCTTCACCCGAATTTCAATCGCATTTGCCGTTGTCACCGTAGCGGCATTCGGATTCCTGCTGTTCAAAATCAATGAACTGGAAGTCGAATATGGAAGCATTCGCGTCAACAAGGAGCAGACCTTGGCTGACATCGCTGGCCTGCAAAGTCAAAGGGATGGTTTCCGAGCCGAAATCACAGGCTTGAAGATGGAACGGGAAGGGCTCGAAGCAGATCTTGCTACATCCCGAACCCTACAGTCGCAACTGAGCAGCCGTAACGAACAGATAAAGTCTGCCGAGACAACGTATCACGCTCTTCAAGGCGACATCGCGGAGGCGGACCGACTGATTGCCGAAAGGGATGGAGTTCGCAGGGCACTCGAGAAAGACCGGGTTCAACAGGATAGAATTGCCAAGAAACGGGACGAATTGCTTTCCGAGATTGAACGATTGGAGCGTGATAAGGACTCAGCGGCCGATCAGGCCCGACTGGCCAAGAAGGCTTTGGATGACCTGCAAGACGAATTGGTCGACCTCCGCGCTCAAAAGCTGGAGCGAGACCGAGTCGTTTCGGAGTTGACCAATTCCCGAAACCAGTTGGAGGACACCAAAGAACAGTATGATCATGTTCTGAGAGAGGCTGGGGAGAAGGAAGCGGCCGCCAAAACCGCAGAACGGCGCGTGCAACAAGCTCAGGCAAGTCTTAAAACGCTGCTGTCCGAAAGCAGCGCAAAGGAACAAGAGCTCCAGAGACTCAGAGGCGAGATCGGCAAGCAGACATCGATCTTGGAGGGACTGCGCCAGGATACGTCGACCCTTTCTCCGAAAGTTGACGAATTGCGAACAGAGGAAGCACGCCTGAGAGGGATTGAATCGAAGATAGCCGAAGCCTCGGATCGACATTCGCAGCTCCGTGATGAAATCGGTTCAATGGAGGCGAGCAAGGTAAGACTTGGGAGCGAAATTGACACTGCCGAGAGTGCGCTTGTCGACACAAAAGGAGAGGTTCAAGTGCTGCAAGTCGCGCTCGCAGCGGCTGCAGCGCAGGAGGCCGAGGCAGGTGACCGTATCCAAGATTTGCTTCAGAAACAGCAAGAAGCTACCGAACACCAGGAGTTCCTCACCCGACAAATCCAGGAACAGGGGGCTCAACTGGCGGGACTGAGGGCGGAGGTTGAAAGCGCCCAAGAGTCCCATTCGAACCTTTTGGCTGGAATCAAAACTGCCAGACCGGCACTTGTTGGCCTACGGGGGCAGTCTGCCACCCTATCCCAAGAGGTTGATGAACTTTCGCTCGAGAAGAATGATCTACTCGAATACCTGGGAGGAGCTCGCGAAGAGAGTGCTCGTCTATCGGAAGCACGTACAGCTCTGGAAAACTCCATCGCAGCCCGGAAGAGTGAGGTTTCGGCAGCGCGGGAGCTGATCGCAGAGTTGGAAACGAAAATCAGTGCGCTTTCGGCCCAAGAGGCTGAAGCGAGAGATGCAGCCGTGGCTGCACGGCAGATGCTTGCGGAACTTCAGGCGGCGATACCAGCCCTTTCGGGATTTCCGGAGCAGGTGTCGGAGTTGGGAGAAAAAATCGAGGCGTTGCTGAAACAACAAAGTGACCTGCTTGCCGACGTTGGTGCCCTTGAGGAAAGGAAAGCTCGCCTGGCAGTGCAGAATGATGGTCTGGTTGCAGATTATTCAACGGTCTTGGAAAAAATCGAAGACCAGAAAAAAGTTGCCGCGAATTTGGAAACCCAGATTGCCGATCTCAATGCACGAAAAGACACGGTCGGTTCCCAAGTAACCGCAGAGCGCGGAAAGCTGGCTGGATTGAAGGCTGAACTGGACGAACGGTCGCAGCCAATGCCTGTCCTTGGGCCACAAGAGCAATCGGGGGCAGTGGTTCCTCCGGGTGGACAACCAGAAACGCCTGACGAGGCCGAGCCTACCATGGTGGAGGAAAACTGATGGGACAACTTCTTCTCACCGTCCTCCTGGTAGGTTTCGCATTGCTGGCACTCGTAATTGTCATGGTTGTGGTTTCCTGGCGCGCAGATCATGCGAACACCATCAAAGGTCCATTGGCGACAATTGGTGAGCTTGAGGCACAGATCGGCGGAAAAAATAACACGCTAACCGAGTTGGAAGATGAACTTCAAAAACGGCGGGAAGCGATCAAGACGGTTGCCGACATCCAGGCAGAAGTCGATTCATTGATCCGGCAACGTGAGGAATTGCAGCAAGAGTGGATGCAGCTGGAGGAACGCCGCGAAGAGGTTCTGGCGCTTCGGCAGGAAACCGATGAGGCGCAGACGGCGCTTTCAACGGTGACTCGCGACCTGCAAGACAAAGCCGCCGAGCTTGAAAAAGTTGAGACAAGGCTTTCCCGTGCAGAGCAACTGGTATCCCAAATCTCGCAGCTTGAGGACGACCAAGCCCGCCTGGAGAAGGAAGTCGAAGATCTGAGAGCCAACCTTTCGGATCTTCAGACGCTGCAAACACGGGAGCGGGAGCTGCACTCTGATATCGAGAGATTGGAGCGCGATACAGCCCGCCTAACAGGAGAAACCGAGGCGTTCAGAAATCGAAGAAGTGAGGCGGAGGAAGCGGCGGGCGCCGCGCAGGAACGGGTAGAGCGCATCAAAGCTCATCATCTCGAGGAAGCAACCAAACTCGCCTCAGCTCAGACAGAGATTGCTCGAATTGACTCGCAAAGGGCGGAACTGCTTGCCCAAATCGAAGCAATGAAAGGCAAGACCGGCGCTGGCGGAGCTGCGGGCGCCGGCGGCGAGGAAGATCCCTTGGCGGAGATGCGGGTACTTCCACCGGTTCTCGCTGATATGCGCGATTGGCCGGAGCGAGATCGAGAGATCGAAAACGAAGCCTTGTACCGGGTCTCGGTTCACATGAAGGCCTTGGGACTCGAATTCCACACCCGCGTAATTCGCGCGTTCCACACCGCCATGAAGGTCAACGAGACCACCCAAATGGCTGTACTTGCGGGTATCTCCGGAACAGGGAAAAGCCAGCTTCCCCGTCGGTACGCCCAAGCCATGGGCATCGGATTTCAACAGGTTCCTGTCCAACCCAGATGGGACAGTCCGCAGGATCTCATGGGCTTCTTCAATTACATCGAAGGGAAATTTCGACCGACCGACTTGGCCCAGGCGCTTTATCATCTTGACCAATACAACGGACCTGAAGAAAGCCGGGATTTTCAAGAGCACATGATGTTGATCTTGCTCGACGAGATGAACCTCGCTCGGGTCGAATACTACTTCTCCGACTTCCTCAGCCGGCTCGAAAGCCGGCCTGGAATCGGTGAAGCAGGCAAGATGGAGACACGCAAGGACGCCGAACTTTTCCTCGACATCCCGATGCCAGAGGGGCAGGTCTCGCCAAGGATTTTCCCCGGCTACAATGTCCTTTTCGCGGGGACAATGAACGAAGACGAAAGCACCCAATCGCTTTCTGATAAGGTAGTGGATCGGGCCAACGTCATGCGGTTTGCTGCTCCCCGTTCGATCCGTTCGGGCGCTGGAATTGGGGATATTGTCAAGACCGAAGCCCTGTCCCGGAGCCAGTGGAGCGCCTGGGTCCGAACGACGTCTTCGCTTGGCACTGATCTTCCAGCGGTCGAGCAACATCTCGATCGGATGGTGAATCTGATGTCGAGTTTGGGAAAACCTTTTGGCCATCGCCTTGGACGGGCGATCATGGCCTACGCAGCGAATTACCCATCTGACAACGATCGGCGCGACGTACGAACTGCTTTGGCTGATCAGGTGGAGATGCGACTTCTTCCCAAGCTCCGCGGTGTAGAAATGGAGACTGCGGGCGGAACTATTCAGGACCTGTCGGGATTTATCGAAAACGATCTTGGAGATGCGGTCCTTGCCGAAGGAGTCCGGGAGTCCGCACGTATCGCTGAGGATACTACTGGGCAATTCATCTGGCGGGGAGTGAGCCGCGAATGAACCTTCTGCGGCGGCCATGGACCATGCGCACGGCGTCAGTCGGTGACACGGTGCTTGGCCCTGAAGACTGCATGTTGGGAGAAGCCAAGGTCGGCGAAGGCGGACAATCGCGCTATACCTGTTTGCTTTCGCGAGCCGATCAGGAGTTGAGGCTTTTTCCCTACCCCAAGTCCGGTGCTTCAAGTTCCCCAGTGCAGATCGAAGGTCTTCCCGCCCGCCCACGGATCGGACTTGACCCCAAGGATGACGACGAAGAGGAGAGACGGGCCGTTGATGCATCCGGGCGGATGCACCGGGTGCTGGCGCGGATAGAGGAGATGGAAGGAGCTCTGGATGATCCGGAGAATCTTTGGCCGCGCCTCCAAGAGGCTTGGGATCGTGCCGAAGACGAAAGCGACCCACGAATGGCAGAGATCGTTCGGCAAGCCAAACAGGTCAAGCAGTACCTTCTCGATCTCGAAAGGCACATGCGCAAGGTGTTGCGCAGAATTCGGGAGCTTACGCCGCTTGACAGAGTCCAGGAGATGGATCGAGCCTCCATGCTCTGGATGGTTCGACAACCGGGCCGGTCAATCGCCGAACGCGCAGGCGCAGATCAGCGCATCCTGTCGATCGCAAGGCACGAGAATTTCGACACACTCGAGAACCGGGTCCTTCACGCCTATCTACGTCTGGCCTCGCATTTCGCGCGTCGCTGGCTTCGGGAGCATCGTCGGGCACGACACAGCTACAGGTATCGGGATGTTGAGTCCTACTCGCGCCTGTGCCGGCGCATTGATCGTGAGCTGAATGAACTTGGCGTCGGCATCGCTGAACCTGGCGTGACAGCGAATTACGTGCTTCTGGAAAACCGTTCGTACCGTGTCGTGAGGGAATCCTGGTTGCGATTGCTTCGGCAAGACAAAGCGGAAGACGAACTTTGGGCTTGGCAAGCGGAAAGCTGGACCGACTTTTGTGTGCTTGCACTGACACTTGCTCTGCACAGGATGGCCGATGCCAAGCTTCTGGCTCAAGCCCCAGTCGTATGGTTGGATGAGGCAATGCAGGGTCGTCGGTTTCTCCATGATCGTCCGTTGGCCGTTTTCTGGCTCAAAAACTCGAATCTGCTGGTCGAAGTCCAAGCCCGTCCTGAAGGGATTTCTCCAATTCAATTCGCGGCCAAGGCAAATGTCTGGCTTCGGGTAACCGAACTGAATAGCGACGCATACGAACGCCGAGTTCCCGTATGGACGCCTCACTCCTTCGAGAGGATGGATCTTGGAACAGATGCGGCCGATGCCGCCAGTTTGATAGAAGCGCTCAGGTCTCGAGCAAATATCGACCTTATGCGAGAGGGTCTCATCCTCACGCAAGCCCACGGACATTTTGAGGAGATCGAACGAACAGCCGGAAAAAGCCGGGTTCAGGCCATCGCTCTGGACGCAGTCGGAGAAACCCTTGGCAACGGCACGCGCGCATTGGCCAGTTTCGTCAGATCGTGTTTTTCGGAGGCGAACGTATGAAGCGTCTCGTTGGTATCGACCTGAATGGCTGGAACGATTTCACTGCGAGAAACTGGCTTGATGTGCCGGGCCAGGAAATCGAGAAAACAAACCAAGTGATCCATGGCGGCATAGGCGGGAGTGTAGTGCGGGTCCGAGAAAAAACCGACGGTGTGGAGTACATCGGCGGTATTCAGGCAGAGCGTGCGCCGCACGGACGTGGAGCAGGTTGGGGCAAGATGATCGGTGAGGCCTCCCGGCGTCGGCAGGTTCTCGATCTGCTGGAGAAGCCAAAGGAACATACCGAAGAAATCGCTCGGGCGATCCAAGCCATGGCTGACGGCAGGAAGTCGACCATGGTCATGGCTATTCCAGATCTTCCCTCTTTGGATGAGGGTAGGCAGGAGGCTCTGCTCTCTGCGATGCAGATTCTGCGTCCTGGGCGCCGACTTCTCGTTTGGAGGCCTGTCCTTGCGGCGCTCGCCGCGCTCTCCTTGTTCAAGGAGGAGCCTTGGGAAACCATAAGATCCGTTGGGGTACTCGATCACAACACCGACGGTTTCGCGTTGCAAACGCTTCGACTTAGACACCAAGGCGTTCCGGCGCCGGAACGTCAATCCGTTGGGGAGCCAATTGCCAGTGAATTGGGCCTCGGCGCCATACAACGGCAGGCTCTCTCTGCACTTCTTGAATGCTGCGAAGATCAAACTCATATCGCCCATGTGATTTCCTCACCCCTGTCGTGGCGTATGGCACTGGGACTCGACACCGGGCCCCTGCCGCTGCGCCGATGGAACGGAAGTTGGGAGGTCATTAAACCTCCTGAATCGTTCTTGCCGAATTCTGGAGAACTACCGATCACCATGGGTGCAAGCATTGAGAAATGCGATGTAATCCTACTGGCAACCCCAACAAACGGCTCAATCAGACAGCGCATCAGGGAAGCTATCGAAACGTCCCTTGGGCGATCTATCGTTATGTTGGAACCAAATTCAATTGCCTGTGGAGCATTGGAAGCAGCACGCAGACTGGCGGACGGCTTGCCTGTCTATTACGACTTTCTTCCGCAGATTTCGACAATCATTCAGGATTCAGATGGAGCAAAGAGCTACAATCTGATTCCCCCCAATGCACTTCTGCCAGCTGGTCAACTGTACCGCAGCTCTGATCCTGCGAGACTTGGAATGCTTGCGGGAACAGAAGAGGTGAAGGTCCACCTGAAGAAGGAGAGCATAGCAGAACCACGACGCGCCGTGGTGGCACTCCCGCTTCCGGTGGCAACAAACTGCACCGTCGAGTTGCACGTCCAGCAGGCGCCTGCTGCGGGCCGCGCGCACCTCACACTGACATCCGAAGTCTTAACGGGGCCAGTTATTGTCGATTGGGACCAAGCCGAACCATTGGCTATGAATTGGGAAGAGCTGATCGAAAGCCTGGAGCCCGAAAAACCGACCGTACCCAATCGCCTTGTTCTGCCTTGCGGAACAGAAAACTGGTATGGGAGGAAAAACCGCCCGGGACTTCTCGAATTGCTGGAACAGGAAGTACCTGCACTCTATCCGAACTGGCAGTTGCTCGCGCGGAAAATGTCGAATCGCCCGTTCGGAAAGTACTCGGTATCGAGCGATGGCGAACTTTCTTCCGACCTCCCCGAGGAGGCCGAAGACATACTGAACCAAGCATCGGCACTCGCGGAAGCAGATGTAGCAAAGCGTCTCGCCGGCGGTGGGAGCCAGGACAACAACTCCCTGGGCTTCCTCACTTGGTTGTTCCGCCGCTGCCCAGATTGGATCCCACCAGTGCTGCTGGAGGCCCTCCATGCCGGTCACAAAAATCACGCTTTCTTCGAAAAGTATCAATCGGCCACACTGTTGCTTCAGGGATTGGGAAGAACCGCAAAAGATCCTGAGGTCCAGCGCCAGACTTTCGACTATCTCCTCGCACTTCCTGTACAGGGGTGGAAAAAGGACCAGATGGCGTGCGCGTCCCAATTGCTTTCTCGAACGGAGAGCGCGCCAAAGCTATTGAAGAGGGAGGAAGTCGAGAAGATAGCCGGAATTGCTGAAGGCAAGGTTCTCGAGGCTGTCGGAGAAAGGTTCACGTCCCGCTACTCCTACGGGCCATTCCTTCTGGTTGGGCTTCTGCGATGGCGTCTCGTTGACCCGTGGGCATTGGTTGTCGATCGTGACCCGGTGGCAGACAGGCTATTCAAAGCCACACAGTTGCTTGTCGACCACCTGAGCCGACAGTTGGAGGAGGAGCACTATCTCGCGCGTTATCATGCTGTCTTACTGCAAGTACTGGAAGAGTTGGCAGGAGAAGGAAGTAACCCGAACTTGCTCTTCGATCTCGAGAGCATGACGAAACCGCCGTCGGCCAACTCATAGGGTGCGGACGATAGTAGCCACGGCGACGCACTTGCCGTTGCAACGGACCCTACCGCGGCCGAGGGCAGTTTGGAACACCTTATCGACGGGGATATCAGTTGAGCCCGATACCCCTCCAGACTTTTTCCCAGCACGCCAAGTCGGTAAAAAAAGAGTTCGAAGTTTCTCTCGTTAGGGGCACCATCTGGCCCTAGCCACACCCTGTGAAGCCCTTATTTTGTTGGGATTTGGTCCTTGCCGGCCTGTGTTTCGACACACAGGAGGCACACAAGGTGGCATTTACAATGAAGATCAAGCACGTCGACCAACGCCCGAACGGTGTCCTCCGGTTTCGCCGTCGATTCCCGAAAGATGTTACAGAAGCAACCGGTCAGGAGTTCCTTCAGGTCCACCTCAAGAACCGCTCAGGTATCGCTTTCCAGCGCGAGTACGAATCCGTTCTTCGCGAGTTCGACAAGATCGTTTGATCTGTCCGAACACAGGGAACTGAACAAGACTTACGCTCACCGACCCAGAGGTGGCGGGATGCCTTTTCGCGGGCCGACGAACTCATGGACGGCATTCGGGGCCTAGACGATACAGACGCCCGCAACATCCTTCGGCATGGCTTGGAAGTTCGGGGCGAAGACCCGCTTGTTCTGAAGGCCATCACGGAACCCGAGGCTTCACCACCCAACGCCACTGTGGCAGATGCCAAGGCCATCTATGCGACGGAGCGAGTGGGCACCGACAAGGATGCACTGGTCAGGCTAGACCGTACCTGCATGCGGTTGGCTGATTCCTTGGGGCCGCTGGACAAGATCCTGTTGACGGAGCTTCGGCGGGAACACGGACGAAACTTCCGTGACCACATGCTTTCCTTGAAGAAGGACAATGGAAAGCCGCTAGCCCTGGGAAGCGTGAAGCGCGAACTAGGCTCAGGACCCATTGATTTGGGGCGATCAGCGTGATTCACCGTTCGAAAAACGAGCGGTGACATGTCTGATCTCTTCTGGCTTAGCGACGCGCAGATGGCGCGGCTTGCGCCTTTCTTTCCCACGTCTCACGGCAAGCCCCGCGTCGATGATCGGCGCGTGTTGAGCGGAATTATCTTTATCAACCGCAATGGCTTACGTTGGCGGGATGCGCCTGCCGCATACGGTCCGCACAAGACCTTGTGCAACCGCTGGAAGCGGTGAAGTGACAAAGGTGTTTTCGCGAGGATGATGGCAGGGTTGGCCGCCGAACACAGTGAAGAAAAGACCGTGATGATCGACGCGACGTATCTGAAGGCACACCGCACCGCGTCCAGCCTGGGCGTTAAAAAGGGGGGCGTGGTCGCCTGATCGGCCGAACCAAGGGCGGTATGAATACAAAGCTGCACGCCGTCTGCGACAGCCTGGGGCGACCAATCAATCTCTTCGTCACCGCCGGGCAGGTGAGCGATTACATCGGCGCACGGGCATTGGTGAGCAGCCTGCCGAATGTCGAGTGGCTGCTCGGGGACCGGGGCTATGACGCAGACTGGTTCAGAGAAGCATTGGAAGACAAGGGGATACGAGCCTGTATCCCCGGCCGAAAGCAGCGTAAGACAGCCATCAAGTATGACAAGCGTCGATACAAGCGCCGCAACCGCATCGAGATCATGTTCGGAAGACTGAAAGACTGGCGGCGTGTGGCCACTCGCTACGACCGGTGCCCAAAAGTCTTCCTCTCAGCCATCGCATTGGCCGCAACCGTCATGTTCTGGCTTTGAGACAAGAACGAGCCCTGACCCTAATTGCCTTTACTGCAACAGCGAAGCGGCGCACCCGGCCCAGCGGCGGCAATGCGCAGTTCACTGCCGTCGGTCACGTCGGTGGCGCGCCCGCACTTCCGTTGATGCTTGAAAGTCATGTTTACCGACCTTGCGTCGTTCTCGGCTGTGCGGAACTTCCAGCTGAAAGCCATCGGTTTAGAAGCAGACCGGACGTTTGCGGTGGCTCACACCACAGGCAAGTCAGCGGACCCTACGGACCTTCGCTGCGAGTGCGAAATCTCGACTTCTGCGGGAGCATCATCCGGGAGGAAGGGCGAAGAGCCGACCTTCGCTGCGGTCTACGGCAAGGTCTGCTCGGCGGACATTGCGGTTGCTTGCGGAGCACAAGTGGTTGCAGGGCTTGCCGCATGCCGGCCGTCCCCACAAACGCGGCCCAGAATGCGTGGAACGCCTGGTCCAGCCGTTGCGACAAGCGCAATCCTTTGAGTTGGCAGGTTTCTTCATCAGCTTTGGGCGTACATGCCACGATCGAGCGCATGAAACATTCCAACAAAGAAATGCCGTTCGCGCTCAGGCACGGCACTATTCGGAGATCCGTCCGGTGAAGGTATCGGTCACGCGCTGAGCCGCCTCTTTCACCAATTCCCCAATGCGGTCGATTGCGTCGTCGGGCAGCCGCAAGGCGAGCCCGGAAACCGACACGCCGGCCACGGCTTCGCCAAAGGAATTGAAGACCGGAGCCGCGACGCAACGCATTCCGACAAACCGCTCCTCGTTATCAAGCGCCCAACCTCGCTCTCGTATCAGGTCGAGTTCCTTGCGGAAGGCGTGGATGTCGACAATCGTCTTGGGCGTGAAGGACGGAAGACCCTTGGTCCGTACTATGCCATCGACCTGTGCCGGGCTCAAATGCGCCATCAGCGTCTTTCCAATGCCGGATGCATGCATGAAACCACGGGTGCCGGTCCGGAAGAACACGCGGATCGGATTGTCCGATTCCACCTGGCAGAGAAACACCACGTCGCCGCTGTTTTCTACTGCGAGATTGCAGGTCTCACCGGTCTGTTCGGAAAGCTCGCGCATGATCGGGCGCGCCGCTTCCACGATATTCGAGCGGTTCAGATAGGCATTCCCGATCCGGAACGCCTGCGTGCCGATGAACCATTTCTGGAGCGTGTCGGAGAACTCGACCATGTCGCTGGCTTTCAGCGTTGCCAGGATACGATGCATCGACGCCACCGGGATCCCCGTGGCGCGTGCCAGATCCGACAAGGAGGCCCCATTGCTCGATGCGATATATTCAAGGACTCGCATCCCCCGATCAAGCGCAACAATCACGGTCTGGCCAGAGTCCGAAAACGCATTGGCAGGCCTGCCGCGAGGCCCCACGACCTTGGTATCAGTCAATCCTGCACTCCAGTTTTCGGTACAAGAGCTTCATAGAGAAAGAATTTTCTTGCCGCCAGAGGAAAGCTGGAAACACTAACTTATAATTACCTCAATATGTTATATGTGAATGTGGGTCTCAGAACAGATACTTCCGGAAAAATTGAAAAACGCTGGGAGTAGGTTAAGTTCGATCTGTACCGCGACAAGGTATGGCGGTTTCCGGCCTCCGGGACGGGCCGCGAACAAACTATGATTCTGGGAGGACATCATGACCAATCAAACGAGCCGCAGGAAATTCCTGCGCGGATCCGCGCTTGCGGGCGCCGCCGCACTCGCCGCGCCTGCAATTGCGCAGGCCCAGGGCACGACGACCCTGAAAATGCAGGCCGCCTGGGGAGGAGGCATCTGGCTCGAGAACGCAAACACCTTCGCGCAGAGGGTCGCGGAGATGAGCGGCGGGTCGCTGCAGATCGAAGTTCTTCCGGTCAATTCGGTCGTGAAGACCAGCCAGATGCAAGACGCCGTGCATCGCGGCGTGCTCGATGCCGCGCATTACGTCTGTGCCTACTGGTACTCGAAGTCGAAGGCGGCTTCGCTGTTCGGCACCGGCCCGTGCTTTGGCTGGTCGAGCCAGGAAGTGCTGGGCTGGATCCATCACGGCGGCGGTCAGGAGCTGTTCGACGAGTTGATGGCGGAGCTCGGGCTCAACGTCGTGTCCTTCTTCAACTCGCCGATGCCGGCACAGCCGCTGGGCTGGTTCAAGGAAGAGATCACCGATGCCAGCCAGATGGAGGGCCTGAAATACCGCACCGTCGGCCTGGCCGCCGACGTTCTGCTCGAGATGGGCATGTCGGTCGTTCAGCTTCCCGGCGGCGAGATCCAGCCGGCGATGAAGTCCGGCCTGATCGACGCGGCGGAGTTCAACAACCCGACCTCGGACCGTGAATTCGGCATGCAGGACGTCTCGAAGCATTATCACCTGGCCTCGTTCCACCAGAGCCAGGAATTCTTCGAGATCACCTTCAACAAGGAGAAGTTCGAAGGCCTGTCCGACGCGCACAAGGCGATCATCAAGAACGCATCGATGGCGGAGAACTCCAACTTCTGGTGGAACAACACCACCCAGTACGCGAAGGATCTCAGGACCCTGCGCGAAGAGCAGGGCGTGAATGTCTACCGGACGCCGGACAGCGTCATGGAGGCCCAGCTTGCGGCCTGGGACAAGGTGGTCGACCGGATCTCTGCCGAAGAGCCCTTCTTCAAGAAGGTTGTCGACTCGCAGAAGGCCTATGCCAAGGACGTGATGTACTATCTCGGGCTGAACCAGCCGGATTACCGTCTCGCCTACAAGCACTATTTCGGCTGACGCCGAGGCACGCTCGAATCGGAACGGAGGCCGCGTGACCGCGGCCTTCGTAATGCGACCTTTGCGGTGGGGGTGAGCCGTTGATCAAGACAATCCACGCCATCGAAGGGCTGAGCCAATGGGTCGGCAAGGCTTTCGGATGGTGCATTCTTATTCTGACACTGTCGGTGTCATACGAGGTGTTCGTGCGCTACGCGCTGAACGCGCCGACCGTCTGGGCCTTCGACATGATGGTGCAGATGTACGGGGCGCTGTTCCTGATGGCGGGCGCCTATGCGCTGGCGCAGGACGCGCATGTGCGCGGTGACGTGGTCTACCGGCTGTTCTCGGTCCGCTGGCAGGCCCGCATCGATTTCGTGCTCTACATCCTGTTCTTCTTTCCCGGCATGTTCGCCCTGTTCTGGTATGGCTGGGAAATTGCCTCTGACAGCTGGCGCTACAAGGAAGTCAGCTGGAACAGCCCGGCCCGGATCCAGATCTACTTCTTCAAGACGCTGATCCCGATCGCCGGCGCGCTGCTGATGCTGCAGGGTGCTGCGGAAATGATGAGATGCTGGCTGGCAATGCGCAGCGGAGAGTGGCTTCCGCGCATCGACGATGTTCGCGAGACCGAGGACATGCTGATGCACATGCAGGAAGACCATCCCGAAATCTATGGCAACGCCGACGAGACAAGAGAAACAACAAAATGACGGATCCCCATGTTGCGATCCTGATGCTGTGCCTGTTCATCCTGCTGGTACTGCTCGGGTTTCCCATCGCTTTCACGCTGCTCGCGATGGGCGTCGGCTTTGGCTACTACGCCTATTACAATGGCGCGCCGGAGACGTTTTCGGACATCTTTAACAACAACATCTTCTACCTGCTGAACCAGAACACCTATTCGGTGATGGAGAACGACACGCTGGTGGCGATCCCGCTGTTCCTGTTCATGGGATACGTGGTCGAACGGGCCAATATCGTCGATCGGTTGTTCTTTTCGCTCTACATGGCGGCGCGCAACCTGCCGGGGTCGCTGGCGATTGCCGCCCTGCTGACCTGCGCGGTGTTCTCGACCGCGTCGGGCATCGTCGGCGCGGTGGTGACACTGATGGGGCTCTTGGCCTATCCGACCATGGCGCAGGCCGGCTACAATCGCAGCTTCGCCTCCGGGGTGATCTGTGCCGGCGGCACGCTGGGGATCCTGATCCCGCCCTCGATCATGCTGATCGTCTATGCGGCCATCGCCGAGCTTTCGCCCCTGCGGCTCTACGCGGCGGCCGTGTTCCCGGGGCTGCTGCTGGCCGGGCTCTACATTGTCTACGTGATGGTGCGGGTGATGCTGAACCCGTCGCTGGCGCCGAAACCCTCCGAAGAGGACGTGCCGCCACCCTCCAAGATCTATCTCGACCTGCTGGTCTCCTTCGTGCCGCTGACGGTGCTGATTGCGCTGGTCCTGGGCTCTATCCTTGGCGGGCTTGCGACCCCGGCTGAAGCCGCGGCGATGGGCGCGCTCGGCGGGCTGGTGCTGGCGGCGATCTACCGCTCCCTGACCTGGGAACGGGTCAAGGAGAGCGTGTTCCTGACCGCCAAGGCCACGGCGATGGTCTGCTGGCTGTTCGTCGGTTCCTGGACCTTCGCGTCGATCTTCTCCTATCTCGGCGGGCATGACGTGATCGAACACTGGGTCTTGGCGATGGAGCTGAAACCCTGGCAGTTCCTGATCATGGCACAGTTGATCATCTTCGTGCTCGGCTGGCCGCTGGAATGGTCCGAGATCCTGATCATCTTCGTGCCGATCTTCCTGCCGATGCTCGAGACCTTCGGGGTCAACCCGTATTTCTTCGCCATGCTGGTGGCGCTGAACCTTCAGACCTCGTTCCTGACCCCGCCAATGGCGATGTCGGCCTATTACCTGAAGGGGGTGCTCAAGAACCAGATCGAGCTGATGGAGATCTTCCGCGGGATCATTCCCTATCTCGGCATCGTGATCCTCTGCATGGTGTTGATGTACCAGTTCCCGGGCATCGCGCTCTGGCTGCCGGACGCACTTTTCGGAGAATACGTGCCTTGACCAACCGTGACCTGACAACCCTCCCGGCCGCGCAGGCGGCCGCGGAGATCCGATCCGGCGTCCTGACCTCGGAGGCGTTGGCGCAGGCCTGCCTGTCGCGCATTGCAGAAACCGATGGCGCCATCCAGGCCTGGGAATATCTCGACCCGGAAGCGGCGCTGGCCCAGGCCCGCGAGATGGACGAGATCCGTCGAGCCGGCCGTGCGACCGGGGCGCTGCACGGCGTGCCGGTCGGGCTGAAGGACATCATCGACACCGCCGATGCGCCGACAGGTTTCGGATCGCCGATCTTCGAGGGCAACCGGCCAGCGGCGGATGCCTGCATCGTCGAGCGGCTGCGGGAAGCCGGCGCGGTGATCCTCGGCAAGACCCGGACCACCGAGTTCGCCTTCGCGCATCCGACCAGTACGACAAATCCGTGGGATGCCGGCCGCACGCCGGGCGGCTCCTCCAGCGGTTCCGCCGCAGCGGTCGCCGCGCACCATGTGCCGCTCGCGATCGGCACGCAGACCGCCGGCTCGGTCATTCGTCCGGCCTCCTTCTGCGGCACCTTCGGCTTCAAGCCGACGCGCGGTGTCATCTCGCGGCGGGGCGTCCTGCGGACCTCCCAGACCCTCGACCAGGTCGGCGTCTTCGGCCGGACGCTTGAGGATGTCTCGCTCCTCGCGGAGGTTCTGGGCAGCTACGATCCGAGCGATCCGCTGAGCCTGCCCCGCCCGCGCCCGACGATGGTCGCCGGGGTTCAGGCCGAGCCGCCGGTGGCGCCGGATATCGCCTGGTTCGACCTTGCCTTCCATGACCGCCTCGATCCGGATGCACGGGAGGGATACGAGCAGGTGCTGGAGGCGCTCGGGCCGCGCGTGGAACGCTTCGACGTGGCGCCGCAATTGTCCGAGCTGGGGCAGATCCAGGAGACGATCCACGAATACGAGTTCCTGCAAAACTTCGAGGAACTGATCGAGCGGGACCGGGACCGGCTCAGTTCGACCCTGCAGGCCGTGATCGAACGTGCCCGCAAGATCAGCCAGGCGCAATACGAGGATGCGCAGGCGGTCAAGGCGTCCGCCGAGGCATTCTTCACCGGACATTTCAACGAGTTCGACGCGATCCTCGCGCCGAGCGCCACCGGCGAGGCGCCGCTCCTGTCCGCGAACACGACCGGGGACCCGGCCTTCTGCAGGATCTGGACCCTGGCCGGACTGCCTTGCGTGAACCTGCCGATCCTTGTCGGCGCGCATGGATTGCCGATCGGCACGCAGCTTGTCGGCCCCGCCGAGCTGGACGACCGGCTCCTGCGCACGGCGTCCTGGCTTCTGAAGACCCTTTCCGACAGTGAGGAGGAAACCTGACATGTCCCGACTGACCAATATCACCATGGGCCTTATCGGCACGTCGCTCTGGGCCATCTTCATCATCGGCCTCGCCCACAGCATCTCGACCGGCTTCGCCGGTTTCTGGGGCGGGCTGCCCTTCACTCTCATCGCCGGGTTCGTGATCAGTCTCGCCCTCTACAACTTCTGGGAAGAAGCCATACGGAAGCCGAAGAAATGAGTGAGGAGCCGGTTCTCTGGCTGCCGCGGCGCGTCTCCGATGCCACGGTCGCGCGGGCCCGCGAAAGCTATGACGTGATCCTGAACGAGGCGGACCTGCCGGCAAGCGCCGACGAGATTGTCGCGATGAGCGCCCGTGTCGATGCGATCATGCCCTGCCATTCGGAGCATTTCAGCGCCGAGGTCGTGGCGCGGCTCGATCCGCGGCTGAAGATCCTCGCCAATCACTCGGTCGGTGTTGATCATTGCGACCTCACCGCGCTCAAGGCCAGGGGCATCGCGGTGACCAACACGCCCGACGTGCTCTCCGATGCGACCGCCGAGATCGCGATGCTGCTGATGCTCGGCGCGGCGCGGCACGCGGTGGCCGGCGACCGCATGGTGCGCACCGGCGCCTGGGATTTCTGGAGCCCGTCCTTCATGGTCGGCAAACAGGTGACGGGATCGCGGATCGGCATTGTCGGTATGGGACGGGTCGGTCGCGTCATGGCCGCGCGCGCGCGCGGCTTCGGCATGGAAGTCCACTACTGCAACCGGACCCGGCTCGCACCGGAGCTTGAAGCCGGAGCGACCTATCACGCCGATCTCGACAGCCTTCTGGCGGTGTCGGATTACCTGTCGCTGCATTGTCCCGCAACACCCGAGACCAGCAACCTGATGAACGCGGAGCGGCTGGCGAAACTGCCGGCCGGTGCAATCCTGATCAACACGGCGCGCGGCGCGCTGGTCGACGAGGCGGCCTTGCTGGACGCCCTGACGCGCGGCCACATCGCCGCCGCCGGGCTGGACTGTTTCGAGGTGGAACCGGGCGGCAATCCGGCTTTCGCGGCGCATGAAAACATCTTCATGCTGCCCCATATCGGCAGCGCGACGACGCGCACCCGGGTCGCGATGGGCTTCCGTGCCCTCGACAATCTCGACGCATTTTTCGCCGGCGACACGCCGGGCGATCTTCTCTGACATTGAAGGAGCCGGACATGGCTAAAGTTGCATTCCTTGGCCTGGGGGTCATGGGCTATCCGATGGCAGGGTATCTGGCGAAAGCGGGCCACGCGGTGACGGTTTATAACCGCACCGCGGAAAAGGCCGAGAGCTGGGTGTCCGAGTTCGGCGGCACCGCCGCGCCGACGCCGGCCGCAGCGGCGGCGGGGCAGGATTTCGTGATGGCCTGCGTCGGCAATGACGACGATCTTCGGCAGGTCTGCACCGGCGAGGCCGGGGCGCTCGCGGCGATGGCGCCGGGCTGTGTCTTTGTCGATCACACGACCGTCTCGGCCAAGGTGACCCGCGAGATGTACGCCGCCGCCGACGCCCTGCAGGTCAGCTTTGTCGACGCCCCCGTCTCCGGCGGCCAGGCCGGGGCCGAGAACGGCCAGCTTGTCGTGATGTGTGGCGGCACCGAGGAGGCCTGCTCGCGGGCGGAGCCGATCATCGCTTCCTATGCCAAGGCCTGCCGGCGGCTGGGCGAAAGCGGCTCGGGCCAACTCACCAAGATGGTCAACCAGATCTGCATCGCCGGGCTGGTGCAGGGGCTCTCCGAAGGGCTGCATTTCGCCGAGAAGGCGGGTCTCGACGGACGCGCGGTCATCGACGTGATCGGCGGGGGCGCGGCGGGATCCTGGCAGATGATGAACCGTTTCGAAACCATGCTGGAAGACCATTTCGAGCATGGTTTCGCGGTGGACTGGATGCGCAAGGATCTCGGGATCTGCCTCGCCACGGCGGATGAAAACGGCGCCAGCCTGCCGGTGACGGCGCTTGTGGACCAGTTCTACAAGGATGTGCAAAAGCTCGGCGGAGGCCGCTGGGATACCTCCTCGCTGGTAAAACGCCTGCGCGAGACGGGGTAGGACATGGGCCAACGACGGACCAGCGCATGATAGGGCGGACGGTGCGCTACCCGATGCGAGGAAGGGGTAGCCTTGTGCTGCCCCTTTCCTGTTTCAGGCTCCTGCGAGCAAGGCGTCAATGCCGGCTTGTCCGACCTCGAGATCCTGAGCAGGCAAGCCGGAGCTCACGCCTAAGCCGCCGACGACATCTCCGTCGCCAATCACCGGCAGCCCGCCCCCGACCACGGCCAGTCAGCCATCAAGGGAGGATTCGATGCCCCGTGCTGCGGCCCCGGGAGAAGGCATCCAGGCGATCGAGGCGCCAGCCTGTTCAACCCGTTCTGGGTCATCGTGCCTCCTGGGTGGCGTACCCGGCTGGGCGTCAGTGCCGTAGAGAGCATTTGAAGAGAGCGCCAACGCGCATTCGCGGCGCCAGGTCCCGCCACAGGAAGGCGAAATCGCCGCAAGAGCTTTCCGAGGAAACACCCGTTCCCGGCAACAACCGGGCTTCTGCAATGAACCACGAGAACGTCGGCAACCTGCAATCCGCGCGTTCGAGACAGGCCATGTCGAAGTCGTCTCTGCGTCGCGGAAAGGTAAGATCTTCTCGACGCACTTGTCCAGAATCCGGAAATCGCATTCCACGATACAGAATGAACCCTCGCGCATGTCGACATCGGTCCCACGCCCAATTCGGGCACCGTACAGGCTGTGGACCGGTCGCTCGGTCTGCTGGAAGTCTTCTCTGAAGGCGCCACACGCCAGCCTATCCCTGCTTGCGACACCCGCGCGACCGAACGCGGGAAACGGCGAATCTCGGCGTGACAGAGGCAGAGGCAGAGGAAGCAGTGACCATGGCCAAAGTGAAAAGCCGAGAAATCATGCGGGCCATCGCCTTGGATGTCCGATCTGCGGCAGTTCAGCTGACGGCCGCGATCAGAGGGGGCACCGCAATGAACGGTCTGCCCCACGGGCCATTGCGCCGCGGATCGGGGAGGCCTCTGCGCGTCGCTCCAACCCGCGGTGCAAGGAGGACAACCGCCCGGCCCGCAGGGTCACCATAACGAGCGCTGGCCCCGACGGCCGTCCAACATAGAGGAGACATCGATGCATCCCAACTTCGTCCCAGAGATCCTGTTCCACACCCGGGTCCGAAATGACGCCCTGGAAGGACCCAACCCGTTCGAGTGGAAACAGGTGTCCTCGTCTGAGATATTTGCAGATCGACGTATCGTGCTGTTTGCACTGCCCGGAGCCTTCACACCCGCCTGTTCCGAGAGCCATCTGCCCGGCTTCGAGGCCCACTACGACGCCTTTGTAGGCCTTGGCGTTGACCAGGTGATCTGCCTGTCGGTAAACGACGCGTTCGTCATGCACCAATGGGCAAGAAGCCTTGGCATCGACAAGGTTTCGATGCTGCCGGATGGAAACGGCGACTTCAGCAGGGGCATGGGAATGCTGGTTGACCGGAGCAACCAAGGCATGGGTCGCCGGAGTTGGCGATACTCCATGTATGTGGAGAATACAGCAATCCGGAAGGTCTTTTCGGAACCCGGGTTCCAGGACAATCCAACCGGCGTTCCTGTACAGGTCTCAGACGCCAGGACCTTGCTGGCATACCTGCGGTCCCGATGACCGCGTTGTCTTTCGGTTTTGGGGATTCAACTATTTCGCAGGCGCAGCAGCATCCCTTGAAGCGGAAGCCGCCGTTCCTACCGTGTGCGTCGAAGGCCCGGGAAGGCCCGGGAAGGCCCGGGAAGGCCCGGGAAGGGCCGGCTTCGTCGGTGGCCGGCTCGGTCGGATTGATAGGCCCGCCGCAACGCAGAAACCTGCAAGAAGGGCGGAATCCGGACTTTCTCTGCAGGCGCGAACCGCTCATGGAATGACGTCAAAAGCCGACATCCACAATCGCCTGAATCCGAGATGTTCTCTGCGCTGCCGCAAGTCGGCTCGGAGCCCATTCTGGACATTTCCTACGTCACTTTTGAGCGACTGCTTCTGACGAATTCAATGCGGCACTTCAGAATACGATCCTTGCCCGCAGGCCGAGGATGGTCAGGTCGTCCTGGCCGGGGTTGAGCAGCGGGTCGCGGATATACTGGATCGAGGGAGTGATCTGGAAATCGGGCGAAATGTTGAAGCGGTAGAAGGCTTCGGTGGTAAACTGGGTTTCGTCGATATCTTTCGCCTCGGCCCAATTTAGGCCAATCCCGGCGAGATCATTGTTCCGACGATACCATCCCAAACCTGTGGAGAGGGAGCGTTCGTAGAGCGCGGCCGTGCCCTCGGCAACGCCGGCCCTCAGGAACGGCATCCAGGTATTGTCGATGAACCAGGCGGCGGAGAAGGCCGCGCCCTTGTCCTCGGCCCGGCTGCCATCCTTGGCTGCGTCCGACTGCCAGACGGTCAAGTGGATGTTGTCGAAGTAGATCCGGTCCGAGCCGCTGGTATAGCCGATCTCGATGGATTTGAACGTCTCCCCGGTTTCGAACACATCGAAACTGGGCTCGGTCGGGTCCCCGTTCGCGTCGGCCACCGCGCCCACAACATAGAAATTCTCACCCAGCTTCACACCGCCCGCAATCCCGAGGCCTGGATTGGGCGCGTTGATCGTCGGGTTGGTGTTGAAAGCGAGATTCTGGAACGACGTCCAAGGGCTGACAAGGCCATAGACGTCCACGAAATCGGTCAGGTCAAGTTGACCGACCTGCAATGTCCATCGACCCTCCGGATCGCGTTGGGTCCAGAACAGGTTCGTCAGCATCGTGCCGTTGTCGTTGAAGGCCGTGCCAGTGATCGACAACGCGCCGGACTCGAAGCCGAAGAACTGGGGCGCAACGGCGCCATAGGCCTGCCGGTTCTCGATCTTGAAGGTCAACGAGCCGTTTTCGGTGGCCTGCCAGTTGCCGTAGAACCGCAGCACGCCACCGCCGGCGTATCCTTCCCCCAGATCGCTGTCGCTCCACTGGCCGAGCGCGAAGTAGTCGAGGTTGAACCGGAAGCCGTTCTCGGCCAGCCCGTCCTTCCAACCGAAATATCCCGGCAGCACGTTGCGTGGGAAGTCCGTGCGCGGCTGCGGATCGGTCAGCCCGTCGCCGGGCGTCAGGTCCGCTTCGACCGAAGACGGACCAGAGAGGCCCTGTTGGGCCAATGCGGCATTCGGCAAAGGCGACAGCGCGAGCAGCGTTGCCGCCGCGTATCTGGATTTCGACATGGGGTCTCCTACTCGCCGGTCTCGGCCTTGTTCGCCTTCAGCTTCGCACGGAGTTGGTCAACCCATTCCGAGCTGGCATCTGCCGCAAGTGGCGCCGCGGAGTAGGTTTCCACCGCGATGGCATCCAGCTGCCAGGTCGCCGCCATCGGCACATCGCCGTCGACCACCCGAAAGACCTCTTGCGTCGGATTGATATGAAGCCGTCCGGTCAGGCTGACAGGCTGGTGCATGTATTCGGGCGTCCAGTCCGATGTAAGGCGCACCCGGATCATCTGGTTCGGCATGGGCGGAGGCATGTGGCTGCACATGCCGCGCTGCTCGACGAGATAGGCGACGGATGTCCCATCGGTGGCGGGGGGGGCGGGAATGGCGAACCCCGAAATCGTCACCTCCGCACCATCGAGTTCCGGGTTGCCGGCAAAAGCTGCCTGCTCCCGACGCTCTGCGACGACCCAACGTTGCGAGATCAGCCAATCCGCATCAACGTCATTCTCGGCCAACTCGGCTTCGCGCGCGGCCAGTTGGGCAGATACGGAGGCATCACCGGCTGCCACCTGCTGACGCAAGCGAGCGACCTCTACCAGGTCGTCAAGCTGGCCTGGCGAGAGGTCGCGGTACGGGTCTTCGAATACCTGAGTAGAGGCATCGACCAGATCGCTCCAGCCGATCTGCGCGTTGTCGGCCATCGAAGCACTTGCCAAGATGCCCAGCCCAAAGGCGGCGAGAAAGATTCGCATGTGCACTCCTATCTGATGGGCGCAAGAAGCGCCGCGCGTGTGGGTGGGTCAATCGGGGATGCAGGTGGATTGGGCTGGAAGGGGTTCTTGACCACCGGGCTGATCTGGAAGGTGTATTTCAAGTCTGATGCAAAACTGTCCGGGGCGATCACGTTCTTCTCGACAGCGAGATTGAGTTTCACCAGCTGTTTGCCGATTGTTGCCGTCTTGGCAATGGTCACCCCGATCGGAACGGTCCAGGCATCGTCGTTCTCAGCGTTCCAATCATAGCTGTTGGTGGGGCCGGTTCCAATCTGCCATCCGTCCCCAAGTCCGTAGAACAGGAAGTATTGCAGCGAAGTTATCGACGTCTCGGGGCCGTTTCCACCAATCTTCTCGTTATGGAACGGGAACAGACCGGCCACCCCCCAGTCAAAGGTCTTCACCGCCAGAAAGCTTGGGCCGAGGGTCCAGTTCTCCGACGACAGATCGGTGTAGGTCGGGATTGATCCGACGATCCCAGCGCCCAGTGTCCAGGCCCCGGATTGCCAAGAGTAGAGAAGATCGTAGGGAATATCTCCGAAGGAATCGACGTTCTCGAACGCCAATTCCTCAGCGTTGAAGCCGGGTTGATCCCAGACATAGGGAAACGCAGGGCGGAAGATCAGATTGTTGCCATTTGGCAGCTTGAAGGGCAACACCGGCTGGAACGTCAGGGTCAGGCTGTCCTGATCGTCGGCACCCGGGAGGTCGCCGTCAAATGTCCGGTACTCAAGCTTGAAGTTCAGCGTGGCATTCGCCGCGCCCGGATTGGCCAACTCCTTGGCGAGCTCGTCGATATTGGGACCCACTTGCGCTTGAATTGCACAGGGTACCAACGCCAGAGCGGCAATGCAGGGGCTGAGATGTTTCAGGGTCTCGACTCCAAGTCTGACAGGAAAACGGTCGCGACACCCGGAAGCTTCGTTCTCCATTCAATTAAAGAAAGGCGGGGCGGCCGAGATAGGAAACCGCCCCGATGCTCGATCAGTTCAGTGTGTTCTTGTAGATTACACCGTCCTTCATGATGATCCGGATTGTTTCGGGGCTGTCAGGCCGCGGCTCTGCGCCGAACCATTGGTCACCCGTTCCAACCACTGAGAAATCCTCCAGCGGATTGCCGTCGATCAGAAGAATATCCGCATAGGCGCCTTCCTCGATCACGCCGAGTTTGCCCTCAGGGTACGGGTTCATGAAATCCCCGGTCAGGGCCGCGATCTCGCCTCCGACCGAGGTCAACGCAACGAGAGACGTGTACGCGCCGAAGAACTCATTCGCGAGATGTTTTTCATAGGCGATTTGGATGTTGCAGGCATCAACCGTACCCACACAATCCGTGTGATGGCCGCGTTTCGCCGGACATTCGCGCATATTGTCGAGGTAGTCCGTGAAGGCTGCGGCGGCTGATTTTGCCTTGCGCAAACTGGCCGGAACCTCGCTGATGGCTGGGATATCGAACAGGTTCGGATCGAAGGCTGTCAGGTTTGTCGTGATATAGGCATCCTTTTCCGCCATCAGAGCGGAGATTTCGCAGTCGAACATGAAGCCGTGTTCGATCGAGCGGACGCCTGCATTGAGCGCGTTCAGAATCGCTTCCTTCCGGTAGGAATGCGCCATGACATAGCTGCCATATTCATTGGCCACCTGAACGGCTGCCTCGATCTCGGCCTGCGAACCGGCGATCAGTTGCCACGGGTCGAAGACCGATACCACGCCGCCCGACTGCATGAACTTCAGCTGGCTGGCCCCCATGCGGAAATTGTTGCGACCGAATTTCTGGACGTCGGCAACATTGTCTACTTCCTGCGCCATATTCAGCCGGCTGAAATTGGAGCTTTCCCCGACAGGCGACGTGTAGTTCGCAAAATCCGCATGGCCGCCCCGAGTGCTCAGAAAGGCACCCGACGGGTAGATACGCGGTCCGGCAACCGTTCCGGCGTTGATGGCGCGTTGCAGGCCGCCGTTCTGGCCGCCTGCGTCCCGGACGGTGGTAAACCCTTGCATCAGGTACATTTCGGCAGAGGCGACACCGGCAATCGCAAGGTCTTCCCAGGTGCTGTTCGCTTCCATCGACGGAAGCGTCGGCCCCGGCAGCATCAGGTGCACGTGGTTGTCAATGAAGCCCGGCGTCAGTGTCCGACCTCCGCCGTCAATGACTGTGGCTTCCCCTGCGTCGATGGCCTCCGTCGATACCGTCTTGATCAGGTTACCTTCGACCAGAACAGACCCGTTCTCGACCAGAGCTTCCGAGACCCCGTCGAATATGTTGACGTTGGTGAACAGCACCTGACGCGGTGCACCGTCCTGCGCCGAGGCGGTCGTCGCAATCCCGGCGGCCAGCGCAAGTCCGGCGACCGAGGCAAGAAAACTCTTCATATCCATCTCCCATTGGATCAAACCCCTTTGCGGGGCGTTTGACTGGGTAGCAGTATAACGACTGAAACAGCCCCTGCTTGTCCTCAGCGGGCGGGCCGGGCACCTTTTTGCACCATAGGGACTGATTTCTGTGGATTTTTCTGGTTCGGTCGCCGTCAGGAAGTAGGCTGGAACTGATCGAAAGCGCGAAGGCCGCACAAATGACGCAAACCTTGCCACTCGTGAAACTGAGCGTTCTGCGCCCCTTTGCCATGGAACTTCGCGAACGCGGTGTTAATCCGGAACCGGTCTTTTCAAGCGTCGGGCTGACGGAAGGTGCGACCTGGGAAGCCGACCTTTCGGTCCACGTGATGGTCATCCACCAGTTTGTCGAGAATGCCGCCAAGTCTGCCAAAGATCCCTATTTCGGGGCCCGCGTCGGAAGCAAACTCGACGTCCAGGGCTGGCCGGTGCTTGCCGACGCTGAGGCCCGTGCGTCCACGGTCGGAGACTACCTGTCGATCTTCATCGCGCGCGCCAACGAGATTGCCAGTTCTGTCACCGAGTATCTCAATGTCGCCGGCCAAACGGCTGTCTTTGGCGAGACGCGCTCCTTTGAGCCCACAATCCAGCCGGCACAGAACGATGCCTTCATGGCAGCTCTTGGCTGGGCTATTCTCCGGCGGGCGCTAAATGACCGCCTTGATCCGTCACAGGTCACCATGTCTATCAGCGATCCGGGTGTCCTTCCACCGGAGTTCGATCTTATGCACCCGATCAAGGGGGACAGGATGGGCTTCAGTATTCGCTTTCCGTCTTCCTGGCTGTCGTTGTCCCTTGATGCTGCCTGGTTTGATGCGCCGCAAGAGGAGCGATCGGACTCCCCCCCCAGCGGGTTTGTCCATGCCTTTCGGCAGATGCTCCGCGCGCACATTGGAGAGGGTGGACTGAATGCCGCAAAGGCAGCCGCTCTTGCATCGATGAGCCAGCACAAACTGAAGCGGCGTCTTGCTGCGAACAGCACGGATATCACCAGCGAGATAGGCTTCGTGAAGCAGGAACTCGCAAGAGAAACTCTTGCCGAAACCGACCGATCAATCTCCGACATAGCAACCGCATTGGGATTCACGGATGCTGCCAATTTCACCCGAGCCTTCCGCCGCGCGAACGGCATGACACCAACCACATTTAGAAAGCTGCAAAAGACCGGGGATGACGAATCCACTGAATAGTACGCCGAAGCTGACATTCATCGGTACAAGTGCAATGACCGCAGGGTCCCGCGATCTGTGCGTTCGCACCCGATCCGCATGTTGCGCTTGCAGCGAAGGGCGGCTTTGACGGGCCGCACTGCAGCAATATGATAGGATGCCCGAGGTCGGGATTGGGCCGGTCGCGACGGTCATCAAAATGCTGCACCTGCGAAGCGTCGGGATCTCGTGAATGGCAGGAATGCGCAGTTAGCGCCCGTTGGCCGCTCGGAGTTGATGAGCGCAAAGACCGCTGTCCTGTCCTTGGTGTGGGTCGCCGTGAATGTCCGGTCCTCGCTCGGCTTGCGGGATGCCGGGCCGAAATGAAGGGCAAAGCTGCGGTTGCAGCGAATGACCGGAAGGTCGGAAAAGTAGAAGCGCGCGACTGCCTCCCTCGTCGCACGCTTTCAACATTTATCGCAGGGGCTGGGGGGTATCGGACGCGACTTTGTCCAATGTCTTTGGGCAACCACATGGTATTCGGAAAATGGACCTCGGTCTGGAAAAATGCCACCAAGGCATTGGACGCAGAAACCCGCAAAATGGTCAAACTGGTTGTCCCTACATTGGGTGATCCTCACAGGCGAGGCCTCAGTGCGACCCAGTCCCGGAATTACGCGCATATCCCAGAGAATTTGCACCCAAACAGGCAAACGATCAGAACCAGTACCTTTTCATGCCAGTTTCCCGTCGTTCGAGTTCGATGGACCTTATTTGGTTGCGAAATGGACCTTTTGAACCCGCCGCTGGCCATTAATTGGTGGTCAGAACAAACAACCTGAAAGATACAGTTGCTAACCGCACTTGGAATGGCCACAACTCATGCAGGTATTGCACCCTTCGACCATCCTCATCTCGAACTGTCCGCATGATGGACAGGCCTTGCCACGCGGTCGTTCGCCGACAGCCAGTCTTTCGGCTTTCGGGTCTTCCTTCAACCCGAGGCCTTCTCCTTCGATGAAGCCGATCGAAATTAGATGGCGCTCGATCACGCCGCCGATTGCCGCCAGAATTGAAGGCACGTATTTCCCCTGCATCCAGGCTCCGCCGCGCGGGTCAAACACCGCTTTGAGTTCTTCGACCACGAAGGAAACATCACCACCACGCCGGAACACTGCCGAGATCATGCGGGTCAGTGCTACGGTCCAAGCGAAATGCTCCATGTTCTTGGAATTGATGAAGACTTCGAAGGGCCTACGCGTCCCGTTCAACACGATGTCGTTGATGGTGATATAGATCGCATGTTCGCTGTCGGGCCACTTGACCTTGTACGTCGCCCCGTCCAGCGCCTGAGGCCGATCCAACGGTTCGGAGAGATAGATCACATCGGCACCCTGGTCTATCTCGGGTGTGGCTTCCGTGGTCTCGCTGACCGAGAGAACGGAGCCTGTCACGTCATTCGGCCGGTAGGTCGTGCAGCCCTTGCAACCCTGATCCCAGGCTTGCAGATAGACATCCTTGAAGGCGTCGAACCCGATATCTTCGGGGCAGTTGATCGTCTTGGAGATGGAACTGTCGACCCATTTCTGCGCCGCGGCCTGCATGCGGACATGATCGGCCGGTGCAAGTGTCTGGGCATCGACGAAATGGGCGGGCAGGGGGGCGTCGCCGTTTTTCTCGCGCCAGAGACGAACCGCATAGTCGACCACTTCTTCCTCGCTGCGCGAACCGTCCTGCTGCAGCACCTTGCGTGAGTAGGCATAGGCGAAGACCGGCTCGATACCGGAGGAGACATTGCCGGCATAGAGGCTGATCGTGCCGGTGGGCGCGATGGAGGTCAGCAAGGCGTTGCGGATCCCATGCTCGGCAATGGCGGCGCGGATGTCATCGTCCATCCCGACGAGGGCGCCGCTGGCGAGATAGGGTTCGGCATCGAAGAGCGGGAAGGCGCCCTTCTCCCGTGCCAATTGCACTGAGGCCTGGTAAGCGGCGCGGGCGATGCGGTGCAACCAGCGCTCGGTCTGACGCGCCGCTTCCTCCGAGCCATAGCGAAGACCGACCATCAGAAGTGCATCCGCCAGGCCGGTTACGCCCAGCCCGATGCGGCGCTTGGCCTGTGCTTCCTGCGCCTGTTCGGGAAGCGGGAACCGGGAGATGTCCACGACATTGTCCATCATCCGCACCGCTGTCACGACGAGATCGTCCAGTGCGCCCTCGTCCAGTGCGGCCCCTGGCTCGAAGGCGTCCGAGACCAGTCGGGCGAGGTTGACCGAGCCCAGCAGGCAGGCGCCATAGGGGGGCAGGGGCTGCTCGCCGCAGGGGTTGGTGGCCGAGATCTGTTCGCAATAGGCAAGGTTGTTCATCGCATTGATCCGGTCGATGAAGATCACCCCCGGCTCGGCATAGTCATAGGTGGCGCGCATGATCTTGTTCCACAGGCCACGCGCCTCCACCGTGTGATAGACCTTGCCATCGAATTGCAGCTCCCAGGGCCCGTCTGCCTTCACGGCTTCCATGAAAGCATCCGTCACCAGCACGGACATGTTGAACATGCGCAGCCGCGCCGGGTCCGACTTGGCGGTGATGAAATCCTCGATGTCGGGGTGGTCGCAGCGCATGGTCGCCATCATCGCGCCGCGCCGGGAGCCGGCCGACATGATCGTGCGGCACATCGCATCCCACACATCCATGAAGCTCAGTGGCCCTGAGGCATCCGCTGCCACGCCCTTCACATCCGCTCCCTTTGGACGGATTGTCGAGAAATCATAGCCGATGCCGCCGCCCTGCTGCATTGTCAGTGCTGCTTCTTTCAGCATGTCGAAAATGCCGCCCATATCGTCCGGGATCGTGCCCATGACGAAGCAGTTGAAGAGCGTGACCGAACGGCCCGTGCCGGCGCCGGCTGTGATCCGGCCGGCGGGCAGGAAACGGAAATCCTCAAGCGCGGCGTAGAAGCGCTCCTCCCAGACCGAGGGCTCCGCTTCGCTCTCCGCGAGCGCGCGGGCGATTCGGCGCCAGCTATCCTCGACCGTCTGGTCGATCGGCGTCCCATCGGCTTCCTTGAAACGGTATTTCATGTCCCAAATGGACTCGGCGATGGGGGCGGCAAAGCGGGTCATGGGCGATCCTCGGTGTCTCGGGCAGGAAAGCAGATTAGCGTGAAGCGGATGTGAAAGCTACCAGCATTTGCATCACCGGCTTTTGGAACTACAGTATATACCTCAAAGGCGAGGGATTCCGTGAGCACGCATATCAACCTTTTGAAACTCTGTGTCGGCGCCGAACGGGTCGAGGACCTGATCGGCTGGCAGGAGATGACGCGTACCCGGTGGCCCGACGAGCTGCCGCGTCACATCACGCGAATGTGGCCGAAACGCGAGGCGGAACTGGTCGATGGCGGCTCGCTCTACTGGGTTTTCAAGGGGCAGATCCTGGCACGCCAGCGGCTCTTGCGGCTCGAAGAGGTGCAGGGCGACGACGGAATCCGGCGCTGTGCCCTTGTGCTCGATCCGGAAATCTGCCGGACGCAGTCCGCACCCCGACGACCCTTCCAGGGCTGGCGTTACCTCAAACCGGAAGATGCACCGGCGGATCTGCCAAAGGGGCGGGCGCAGGAGGATCCTCTGCCGCCAGAACTGTCTGCGGCTCTGGCGGAGATCGGCGTGCGGTGACGTGAGCGCAGACGCTGGCACGGCCGAAGAGTATTCCGGCGAGGGGCGCGCACAATGTCCTTGCGAGGTCCTGTGCTTCGGAAATGGTGTCCCTAGCGGAACTGCGCCAACCGGCCCGTCAGCTCCGCATAAGCCGTCCGCTCGGGCTCGTCCCAGGCCGCGCCTCGCGACTTGAACAGCGTCGCCTGGCTGCGATGGATCAACCCGTCGGAGAGGATCTTCAGGTGGTTGGCCCGCAATGTTTCGCCGGTCGATGTGATGTCGGCCACGGCCTCTGCGGTCAGGTTCTTCACTGTCCCCTCCGTTGCACCCTGGCTGTCCACCAGCTTGTAGTCGGCCACACCCGCCTCGCGCAGATACTCCCGCACCAGCCGGTGGTATTTGGTCGCGATCCGCAAGCGGTGTCCATGCACGCGCCGGAAGGCCGCCGCCGCCGCGTCCAGGTCATCGACGCAATCGACATCGACCCAGCATTTCGGCACCGAGATGATCAGGTCCGCCTGACCGAACCCCATCAAGGCAAGTTCCTCGACACGGTTTTCCCAGCCTGGAATGCGCTCGCGCACGAGGTCCGTCCCGGTGACGCCGAGATGGATCCGTCCGGCCTCCAGCTCGCGCGGGATCTCACCCGCCGAGAGCAGCACGAGATCGACTCCGTCGATCCCGCCGACCGAGGCGGCATATTCGCGATCCGACCCGGTGCGGCGAATCTCAAGCCCCCGCGCGCCGAACCAGTCGAAGGTCTTCTCCATCAACCGGCCCTTGGAGGGCACTCCCAGTTTCAGCGCCATCACAGCCCCTCCTGGCTCAGTTCCAGCAACAACCCAGGCCGGATCATCCCGCCCACGGCCGGAATCTCACGCCCCTGACCCAACACGCGGGCCAGCGCGTCATAGCGCCCGCCCGAGGCCACTGGCGGCAAATGCGGTCGGGCCCCGGCATAGAAGCCAAAGACGAAACCGTCGTAATACTCCATCGTCGTGCGCCCATAGCTGGCCTCGAACTCGATCTTGTCGAGATCGACCCCGTGGCCGCGCATTGCATCCAGTCGCCGTTCCAACCGCTCCACGGCCGGATCGAGCGCCGGCATATCGACGGCGATGTCGCGCAGCCGGTCCAGCGAGTTGCCGGGGGTCTCGCGGATATCGAGCAGGTCGTCGATCATCTCCACCAACGCTTCCGAGAGTGGTGGCTCGGCGGCATCCGCCTGCAGCACCCGCATCCGGGCGATGATCTCGGTGGGCTCACGCAAGCCGATGATCATCCCGGCATCAGCGAGGATCTCCTCCGGCGCTTCGGTCTCCATCCGTTCCAGCATGAGCTTGCGCGCATGCGGCACCTTGCTCCGACCGGCATAGCGGTCGAGCAACGCCCGGAAGCGCTTGGGCCGCCAGATATGGCGCATCAGCGCGTCGCGCCGTGCCTCGCTTGTGTCCAGCCCCTGCACGATCGCCGTCAGAAGGCCGATATCGCCCATCGCGGCTCGCAGGCCCATCGGCGCAAGAGCGGCATGGAACCGGGCGAAGATCTCCGCTTCGGCCTCGGCCGGGTCCTCGGCATCGAAGATCTCCATGCCGACCTGGAAATACTCGTTGGAACGGCCCGGCTCTTCCACTTCCTGACGCCGGAAGACCTCGCCGGAATAAGTGTAACGCGCCTCGCCGTCGCCTTCGGCTACATGCATCTGCACCACGGGCACGGTAAAGTCCGGCCGCAACATCTGCTCGCCCTGGAGCGGGTCCGCGGTCACATAGGCTCGGGCGCGGATGTCCTCGCCATAGAGATCGAGCAGCGCCTTGGCGGGCTGCAGGATATCCGGCTCGACGCAGCGCGCGCCGGAGCCCTTGAAGAATTCCTGCAACCGCGCGGCTTCGGCGCGGATCTGGTCCTTGCTGGGCATCTGGATCAGCCCTCCTGTTCCAGCATCTTGCGGATTTCGGCGACAAGGTCGCTCCGCGCAATCTCGCGCTGCGCAGGCTGGGATTTCCACTCTTCGAGGCTCGCGCTCTGAGCAATCCTGGCGCCAAGCACGAGGTCCTTGACCTGCACAACGCCGCGCGCAGCCTCATCCTCGCCCTGGATCACGGCGACGGGGGAGAGGCGCTTGTCGGCATATTTGAGCTGGTTGCCGAAATTCTTCGGATTCCCGAGATAGACCTCGGCGCGGATCCCGGCGGAGCGCAGCTCGCCGACCATCGCCTGGTAGTCGGCCATCCGACCCTTGTCCATCACGGTCACCACGACGGGACCGACGGATTTTCCATCCATCCGGCCCTTGGCACGCAGGGCGGCGAGCAGCCGGTCGACACCGATAGAGATGCCGGTGCCGGGCACAGCCTGCCCGGTGAAGCGCTTGACGAGATCATCATAGCGCCCGCCCCCCGCAACCGACCCAAATTGCTGTACGCGGCCTTTCGCGTCGGTGATCTCGAAGGTCAGTTCGGCCTCGAAAACCGGGCCGGTATAATAGCCAAGGCCGCGCACGATGGAGGGGTCGATCTCGGTCCGGTCCGGGCCATAGCCCTGGGCCGCGAGCAGCTCGCCCATCTGTTCCAGCTCGTCGATTCCGGTGGTGCCGGAAGCCGATCCCTGCACGACGTCGCGCAGATTGGCGATGGTCGCGGCGGCATCCGTGCCCTTGGCCTGCATGAAGGCGATGACCGTGTCGGCCACGTCGTTGCCGAGGCCGACACCGTCGATAAAGGCGCCGGAGGCATCCTTGCGTCCCGTGGTCAGCAGCTCGCGCACGCCGCCGGCGCCGACCTTGTCCCATTTGTCGATGGTGCGCAGCACCGCATCCGCCGTGGCGCGATCCTCGGCGGGGTTGAGGCCGACCGCCTCCAGAACGCCGTTCAGCACCTTGCGGTTGTTGATGCGGACGAGATAGTCGCCGCGCGGAATGCCGACGCGTTCCAGCGTGTCCGAGAGCATGGCGCAGATCTCGGCATCGGCGGCGACGGAAGCGCTGCCCACCGTGTCGGCGTCGCATTGGTAGAACTGCCGGAACCGCCCCGGCCCCGGCTTCTCGTTGCGCCAGACCGGGCCCATCGCGTAGCGGCGATAGGGGGTGGGCAGGTCGTTGCGGAACTGCGCGGCGACACGGGCGAGCGGCGCGGTCAGGTCATAGCGCAGCGCCAGCCAGTCTCCATCCTCTTCCCAGGCGAAGACGCCCTCGTTCGGGCGGTCGACATCCGGAAGGAACTTTCCAAGCGCCTCGACCGTCTCGACGGCGGAGCTTTCCAGCGGTTCGAAACCGTAAAGATGATAGACCTCACCGATCTGGCTCAACATCTGGTTGCGCTCGGCCACTTCCGCGCCAAAATAGTCGCGAAAGCCCTTCGGCGTCTCCGCCCTGGGGCGGCGGGGCTTCTTGTCCTTCGCCATGTCGGTGATCCTTGGTCCTCGTTCGGGCTCGCATCTAGCCCAAGGGGGGCGGGGTCGCAAGCATGGGCGGGCCAGGGGGCAGCAAAAACGCGGTATCGGGAGCAGAGTATGGCCGATCAGAGGATAGAAGAAGAACTGGCGCATTTGCGACGCGTGACGGAGGAACTCTCGGACGTCGTAACGCGACAGGCCGGCGAAATCGAGCTGTTGACGCGTCGGGTGCGGATGCTGATGCAGCGGGCGGCCGAGCAGGAGGCGACGGGCTCCGGTGGGGTCGTCCTGGCTGACGAGCGGCCACCGCATTACTGATCGATTCCATGGGTGGGGCAGGGGATGGTCTGCCGGTCGAGAGGCGTTGGTCGTGTTGATGAGCCGGTGAGGAACGGCCGATCCTGGCAATCTCAGAGTTATGCAAACGCGCGGAGGGGGGCGTGCCGCCGAGCAAGCTCGAGCGGCGGTGGCGCCGCTTCGCGGCGGAGTGGTCGTCAATTCGTGAATAGGCGATAGCGGATGTCGGGTTTGCGCACTGATTGGCACGGAACAAGGCCGAAGGCCGCCGTGCCAGCGCCTGCCCGTCCCTGCGGGCTGACGCTTTGTCATCCGTGCGCAACGCTCTGATCTATTTCAGACTTGCTTAGGGTAAAGTGCTGACCTCAACCGGTGCGGCGCTATCCCACGGGCAGGCGCTGGCACGGCTCGGGTCGCACTCCTTTGCAACCGCAGCGAAAGGCATCTCAGTCCGCCAACAAGACAATAGATCAACAGAGTCCGGACGGTTTTCGAATCTGACCTACGCCAGCGCCGACCATCGATAGGATTTCCAGGCAGATCGCCACCGTGCCAGATCGCACCACCCTGCCGCTTGCCATTGACGCGCCGCTCCGGCTGGGGCAGAGGCACGCCATGCTCAGGCTCTCCGATATCTCCTATTCCGTCGACGGTCGCCCGCTGATCGAACACGCCTCCGCCGTGATCCCCACCGGCCACAAGGTCGGCCTTGTGGGCCGCAACGGCACCGGCAAGACCACGCTGTTCCGGCTCATCAAGGGCGAGTTGACGCTCGAAACCGGATCTATAGAACTGCCGCGCGGGGCGCGAATTGGCGGCGTCGCGCAGGAGGTTCCTGGCAACGAGGTCTCGCTGCTCGACACGGTGCTCGCGGCGGACGTGGAACGCGCGTCCCTGCTGGCCGAAGCCGAGACCGCGACCGATCCCGGGCGTATCGCCGAGGTACAGACACGGCTCTCCGATATCGACGCCTGGTCCGCCGAGGCGCGCGCGGCTTCGATCTTACGAGGGCTCGGTTTCGAAACCGAGCAGCACGCCATGCCCTGTTCCGCTTTCTCTGGCGGCTGGCGGATGCGCGTGGCGCTGGCGGCGGTTCTCTTTGCCCGCCCCGACCTGCTGCTGCTCGACGAGCCGACCAACTATCTCGACCTCGAAGGCGCGCTCTGGCTGGAAAACTACCTCACCCGCTACCCGCATACCGTCCTCATTGTCTCCCACGACCGGGCGCTGCTTAACCGCTCTGTCGGCGCGATCCTGCATCTCGAGGACCGCAAGCTCACGCTCTATCAGGGTCCCTACGACACGTTCGCCGAGACCCGCGCGGCCCGCATCGCGGCCGCCGAGAGCGAGCGCAAGCGACAGGAGGCGCGGCGGGCGCATCTGCAAAGCTATGTCGATCGGTTCCGCTACAAGGCCGACAAGGCCCGGCAGGCGCAATCCCGGATCAAGGCGATCGCGCGGATGAAGCCGATCTCGACGCCGCAGGAAGCCGCCCTGCGCCGCTTCACCTTCCCCGAACCCGAGGAGCTTTCGCCCCCAATCATCGCCACCGAGGGCGCTGCCATCGGCTATGGCGAAACGACCATCCTCAGCCGGTTGAGCCTGCGGGTCGACCAGGATGACCGCATCGCGCTTCTGGGCAAGAACGGGGAGGGCAAGTCGACCCTGTCGAAATTCCTCTCCGGGCGGCTGGAGGCACAGAAAGGGCGGATCAACAGGGCCAACAAGCTGCGCGTCGGCTATTTCGCCCAGCATCAGGTGGATGAGCTTTTCATCGACGAGACTCCGTTGGAGCATCTGCGTCGCCTGCGTCCTGATGAGACGCCGGCAAAGCTGCGTTCCCGGTTGGGCGGGTTCGGCATTGGTGTGGAGCAGGTCGATACGGTCGTTGCAAAGCTCTCGGGCGGGCAGAAGGCGCGGCTCTCGCTGATGCTGGCCACGCTGGACGCGCCGCATCTGCTGATCCTCGACGAGCCGACGAACCATCTCGATATCGAGAGCCGCGAGGCGCTGGTCGAGGCGCTGACGGCGTATTCCGGTGCGGTGATTCTGGTCAGCCACGATCTCCACCTGCTGACCCATGTCGCGGACAGGCTTTGGTTGGTTTCGGAGGGACGGGTTCTGCCTTTCGAGGAGGATCTGGACGCCTATCGGCGGATGTTGCTGGAACGGGAAAAACCGGAGCGTCCGAAGGCCGAACTGCAACCGAAGCGGACCAGCCAAGCCCGGGTTCTCGAGTTGAGATCGGATGTCAGGAAATGCGAGCAACGGCTTGAAAAATTGACGGAAATGCACACCACGCTTTCTGATCGTCTGGCCGATCCGGCGGTGTATGATGAATCGAACCGTGACAAGCTTGATCTCTGGCAGGGCAAATTTGCCGAAGTGGAATCGGCGATGGAACGGGCCGAAACGCTGTGGATGGAGGCCGTAGAGCGGTTGGAGGAAGCCCAGGCCGAGACACGCGGCTAAGTCTTTGAAAATACTTCAAGGCGAGCCCGCAGAAAAGGCCGAAATGATCGCGCAATTATCGCGAGGCATCCGGTGACAGTTGAGGCCCCGCATCGCCCTTTCCGTCTGACGGAATTGATCCTCCCAAGGCTGCAATCGGGCGGAGGGCTCGGGACTTCCATTGAAAGGTGCCGGATTGCGAGACCGGGGGGCGCACCCTGCCAAGGCTGGCGCCAATGCTTCCTTTCTGGTGCCGCAACCGGCGGAGATGCTTGCAAGCGAGGATTTCGAGCTACCGAAGCGCATAAGAGCAGCCATTTCCATCCTGCAGCCGCTATGCCAGACTCTGAAATGCGGGACGTCCGGTTCCGTGTGTCCTTGCTGATCTTGCGAAAGCGGTGCGCCTGCCATGACCGATCACTTCATCACGGAAGACGGCCTCAGTCTGGCCTTTGACGATCAGGGCTCAGGCCATCCGCTTCTCTGCCTGGCCGGGCTGACGCGCAACATGGATGATTTCGCGCCAGTCGTCGCAGGTTTCGCCGGCACAGCCCGAATCCTGCGCCTCGACAGTCGGGGGCGCGGCCGGTCTCAACATGATCCGGACTTTCACAATTACAACATCGCGCAGGAAGCGCGGGATGCTATTGCCCTGCTTGATCATCTTGAGCTTGAGACAGTCTCCATTCTCGGGACCTCTCGGGGAGGATTGATCGCCATGGTGCTGGCCGCGAGCCACCCGGAGCGGATCCATGGCGCCATCCTCAACGATATCGGACCGGCTGTCGAAGAGCGGGGACTCTCCGAGATCATGGCCTATCTCGGACAAAAAACTGCCTTTCGGAGCCATGACGAGGCCGTCAGAGCGCTTCCGTCGGCGATGTCCCCGGCTTTCACCGATGTCCCCGAGGCAACCTGGCGCGCCTTTTCCGAGGCGCTCTGGAGCGAGACTGCTGAGGGTCTGGAGCTGCGCTACGATCCGGCCCTGCGCGATGCGATCGTGGCACAGAGCTCGGAAGAGGGTGCGGTGCCGGATCTCTGGCCGCTCTACGACGCGTTGGCGACCCGACCTATTGCTCTGATCCGGGGTGAAAATTCGAACATTTTGTCCCGGGAGACCGCCAAGGAGATGCACCGACGCCAACCAGCGCTTGTCCTTGCGGAGATTGCCGGGCGCGGGCATGTTCCCTTTCTGGACGAGCCCGCCGCGCAGGCGGTGATCGCCGACTATCTCGACCGCGTTGGATAACGCCTCCAGAGGACCGAAAGACATGGATATCGACAGGATCGAAGCGGCTGCCACGCGGGGTGCCGGGAGGGTGCGGCATACCCCGTTGCTCTCCTCGCCCTTTCTGGACGAGATTGCCGGGCGCCAGGTCTTCGTGAAAGCCGAATGCCTGCAGCATACAGGCTCTTTCAAGTATCGCGGCGCATGGTCGGCACTCTCGGCGTTGCCTGAAGACACGCGGGGCGTCATTGCCTTTTCTTCGGGCAATCACGCGCAGGGCGTGGCTCTTGCCGCCCGGCAGCACGGGCTGCCGTCGGTGATCGTCATGCCGGCGGATGCGCCGGCCCTCAAGCGCGCCAACACGGCGGCGCTTGGGGCTGAGGTTATCCTCTATGATCGGGCGAAGGAGGATCGCGACGCGATCGGCGAGCGGCTCGCGGAGGAGCGCGGATTGGCGCTGATCCGGCCTTTCGACGATCCGCAGGTGATTGCGGGGCAGGGGACCTGCGGTTTGGAGATTGCCGAACAGGCTACCGAAGCCGGGATCGACAAGGCGACCGTCCTGACCTGCTGTGGCGGTGGCGGTTTGACGGCAGGAATCGCCCTCGCGCTGGAGGCGCGGGCAAAGGGACTGCGCGTTCGTCCGGTCGAGCCGGCGGATTCAGATGATGTGGCGCGCTCGCTTGTGGCGGGCCGGCTGCTGCGCAACGAGGTCCAGAGCCGATCCGTGTGTGACGCCATTGTCACGCCGGCGGCCGGAAAACTCACCTTCCCGATCCTGCAACGCCTTTGCGGGCCGGGGCTGACGGTCACGGACGAGCAAAGCCTGCGCGCCGTGGCGCTGGCCTTCCTGCGGCTGAAGATCGTCGTTGAACCCGGTGGGGCCGTTGCGCTGGCAGCAGCCCTGTTCGGCGGGCAGGAGCTGGACGAGGGGCCGGTGATCTGCACCGCAAGTGGCGGCAATGTGGATCCCGGAATCTTCGGCCGCGCGCTGGAGGAAATGTCCGGGCTGGATGGGGTCTGAGCCGAACGGGGACGTTCGAGCGCGGCGCTGGATCGAACGATTGCGCGGTGGGAGCAACCACGTGTTCATTTTCGTGTTGGCGGTGCCGATCCGCGCCAACCACTCGCGCTGCTGCTGTTGCAGGTCCCGGGGAATAAGCGAACTTTCAACGCCGCCGAAAAAGAGGACAATTTACTGGACTACCCGGCGCAGCACATCGTCGATCCTCCCGGCACCGGCCGCCAATTCGTCCGGATGTGTCTCCCGCCCAAGCCCACCGAGCAAAAACTTCCTACCGAAGTTCAAGTCAGCTTCCAAGCCGCTCTGGAAATCTCAGCCATGGCCGCGTAATTAACAAAAACCGCCTCCGAAGAACTCGAGGCGGCTCGGCTCAGTGCTTGGGACATGTCCAAAGGGATTCTAATGACACATTGGCAGGTTTCGGCGATTGGAGCATTTGATCGGTTCAATTACGGCGATGTGCTTTTTGCGAAAGTCGCCGAGCATATGCTTTCGCAGCATTTTCCGGACGCTGATGTCGCGTTCTATGCACTGCGGGCGGCGGACCTGCAGGGAGAAGGCGGTGTGGTCACCGAGCCGCTCAGCGCGCTTTACAGAAAGCAGACGCCGCCCGACCGACGCCATTTGGTCATGCTGTGCGGCGGAGAACTTCTGGCGCCGACCTGGGCGCAGATGGCGGAACATCTGGTGGGTCACAATTTCAGCCTGCAGATGAAACGGCTGCACAGCAAGACAGGGCATTCCAATTGGACCTGGTTCTGGCGGCGATTCTATGGGTGCTCCAATTTGCAACCCTGGACGATCGATCCGGACGATATGAAGGACCCGGACCGGGTTTCTGTTGTCTACAATGCGGTTGGTGGGACCAGCACGTCCGCACTTTCGCCGCAGGAACTGGCGTGGCAAACACGCGCTCTTCGAAAAGCTGCATGGATCAGCATACGGGATGAAATCGTCGCGGGTGCGGTTGTGGAGCGTGGCTTGCCCACCCCGCGGGTTGTGCCGGACAGTGCCGTTGTCATGGCGGCGCTCCTGTCCGAAGCCGAGACACTGGCCGCCCGCCAGAAGGCGGTTGAGATTGCCGGGCTGTCGTCGGCACCCTATCTCTGCTTCCAGGCGGCCGAACGCTGGGCACGTGGCCACGAAGACGAACTGGTCGACGCCCTGCGCCGGGTCCACGACGAAACCGGCTTGAATGTCCTGTCATTCGCCATTGGGCGCGCTGCGGGACATGACGACCATGTGACATCACTACGGTTGCTGGATCGACTGAGCGGAGAAGACTGGTTCGGCATTGTCGATCAGCCCCTGACGGTAAATGAAACCATGGGCCTGATCGCGGGTTCGCAATGTTATGTCGGCACCTCTCTGCATGGTTTCATCACGGCATTCGCCTTTGGACGGCCGCGGGTCGGGTTGATGCCCCATCTGGAGAAGTTGATTGGCTTTCGCGACGCCTGGGATCTTGCTGAAATGCCGGCAGGAATGGAATTCTCTCAGATCCCCGATGGCGTGAAAACCGCAATGAGCCTTGATTCCGGGCTGCAAAGTCAGAAGGCCGCGACCGCTGATCAGGCGTATCGTCAGAGCTTTGCCGAGATGATCTCCGTGCTGCAACGGTAATTGGCCTACCCGTGGGATGTGGGCATATCCAATTGGCGAGATGTGCGCCGGTCGATCAGATCAACAACACTGATCGATACGGCGTCGGGCGGTGTCGGCTCGGCCGAAACGCCCGGTGTGTCAGTGGAGATTGAGGGCCGTCAGAGGGCGGGCGCCATACGGCAGCGCTGGCTCCTTCCGGTTCAATACCGGATTTTTTCCCGCCGCCCGATGCGCAAGGCGTGACCCGGGCCGCTCGCAGATCCGCCTCAGTCCAGTCCTTTTTTGAAGCCGACATGGGTCGGCGCGTAGCCGAGACTCGTGTAGAAATCATGCGCCCGCTTGCGTGCCGAGTTCGAGGTGAACTGCACCAATGTGCAGCCGCCCGCCCGCGCGCGCGCTTCGACATCCGCCATCAGAGCCGCACCGATCCCCTGACCGCGTCGATCCGCAGCGACCCGAACGGATTCCAGTTGCGCCCGCCGCGCTGCCCGGAGCGACAGGCCGGAGATTATCGTCAATTGGTAGGTCGCCAAGACCGTCCCATCCGTTTCGCCGACGATCAGGAGATTGCTGCCCTCCGCCTGCATGGCTTCGAATGCGGCGAGATAGCGAGCCAGGTCGAGGCCTTCCCGACCTTTCCCAAGCATGTCATCGGCGAGCATGGCGACGATCGCGGGCACATCCTCCGCCCGCGCCTCCCGCCATAGGAGTGTCACGACTGGGCTGCCACGACGAATGCGGAAATCCGGGCGCTGTCTTTTTCACCGGGGGCTGCTTCAACACCCGAAGAGACATCGACCTGCCGCGCCCCAGTCAGGTGCACCGCATCGCGCACATTTGCTGGCGTCAGCCCGCCGGCCAGCATCCAGGGCACCGCCCAGCGACGCCCGGCGATCAGCCTCCAGTCGAAGGCAAGCCCGTTGCCGCCCGGCAGACCGCCATCCTTCGGCGGCTTGGCATCAACCAGCAATTGGTCGGCTACGCGCGAAAACTCGACCAGTTTCGGAAGGTCCGACTCATCCGCGATCCCGACGGCTTTCATGATCGGAAGACCATAGCGTGCCCGCAATGCGGCCACGCGCTCGACGCTCTCGGCACCGTGGAGCTGGAGCATGTCCAGCGGAACCGCCTCGATGATCCGATCGAGCTCGGCATCCGAGGCATTCACGGTCAGGGCCACCTTGGCCAGTCCGGCGGGCGCTTCCAGTGCGAGTGCTTTCGCGGTGTCGATATCCAGGTTACGCGGCGATTTCTTGAAGAAGACGAAACCGGCATAGGCCGCCCCGGCCTCAACCACGGCGGCAAGATCCTGCGGCCGGGTCAGGCCGCAGATCTTCACTCGAATGTCGGAGGACATCGCGTCAGCCCGCCTTGCGCTTGGGTGCCTCTTCAAGGATCGCAAGAACGTCGTCCTTGCCCTTGTTCTTCTCGGCCTTGAGCTCGGTCACCTCGCGGTGGAGCTTCTTGACCTGGCGCTGGCGCTTAGAGACCTCGGAGCGGTGCTTGCTCTCGCGAATCCATTCCAGCAGGTAGCCCAGCAGCAAGCCGATGGCCACGAAGCCGAGCGCGACGATGAAGAGCGGCAGCTCAATGGTGAAGTTCCAGCCTGCCAGATCGGCCAGCGGTGTGGGCAGAACAGTCAAGGTAACGGAGCCGCGATTGGCCATGGACACCACGACGAGCCCGGCCACGATCAGCCCGACAAACAGGTAACGGATGTAACGCATCTTGGCGCCCCTCTCAGCTTTCCTCGATGCCGTTCAGCCGGTCCCTAAGGAGCTTTCCGGTCTTGAAGAACGGCACATGTTTTTCCTCCACATCCACCGCTTCGCCGGTGCGTGGATTCCGTCCCGTCCTCGCATCCCTTTTCTTCACAGAAAAGGCGCCGAAACCGCGCAGTTCGACCCGGTCGCCCCGCGCCATTGCATCGATGATCTCTTCGAAGACCGTATTGACGATCTTTTCCACGTCGCGCTGGAAAAGATGCGGGTTCTCCTCGGACAGGATCTGGATCAGTTCGGATCGAATCATGTTTCTCCCCCACAACCGCGCAAAAACCGGCGGTGCACTGTTCGTGTCATTCGCCCGACTATACGGCATTTTTAGAGTTCTGGAATGCAAAAGGGCGGCCTGTGGAGTGGATTTTTGTCTGTAACGCCCCGGAAAAAGGCAAGAAAAATGGAAGGTTCTGCTTGAGAAGGCGGCACAAGGCTGTTGGGGCGTCCAAAGGAGCGTGTCGAATCGCATCTGAGGAGGAGCGATTCTCTTTCGCTGTTTCGGGGACGGGACGAGAGCATCGGGCCGTTTCGGCAAGGGCGAGGGCACCCGCCGTTGACTGGTTGGTGACGAAGTGGGCCGGTCTCAGGCAGAACACGTCCGCGTTGGGTCGCGTCTGCGCGACGATGTTCGGTAGGTCCATCAATGCGTTGCGCGCGCCCGCCGGCGGTCGCGCAAAGTACGTTTCCGCACCGCGCCGAGCGGGACAGGTTCTGTCAGTGGAGGACCGTGAGACTCATCCCGGGGAAGACGTCTCAGGCTTCATCGACGGGGATTCCGCAAACGACACCGCCGGGGATCAGGCGCTGTAGACGCCGCTCCAGCGGTCGATCAATTGCAATTGCAATCTGCGCGCCCGCGCGACCCAGCTTGACATGCCGTCGGGCCGCTCGCGTTGTGCGCGCGTGAGCGCCTCGCGGCGGGGCACATCGGCGACGAATGTCGCGAAGGCGAGCCGGCGTCCGTCCGGCTGGACAGCGTACCCGGCCAGGCCGGAGACAAAGTTCAATGTGCCGGTCTTGGCGAGAATCTTCACCGGATAGTTCGCTATCGGACGGCCTTTGGTATCTTTCATGCGGATGGACTTGAGCAGCGGTTCGAGATCATGGCGCGGACCGAGTGTCACGAGGGCGCGGACCATGTCCTGCGCCGAGATGCGGCTGTCTCCGCCGAGACCGGAGTGATCGATCAGTGCAGGCCCGGTGGTGGCGGAAGTCGGCCCCGGCTCGCCGGCCACGAGGCTACCCGTGCCGACACTGCCCATAGCGCTGCCGAGCGCCGGCGCGACGCTGGCAGCGCCGCCAATCTCGCTTCCGACCCAGTCGCACATGCGCCCGGCGGAGGCGGTCAGCGTGTCCGGACGCGGACCGGCAGCGGCACTGGCCGCCAGTCCCACCGCCTCGGCGGTCAGGTTGGTCGAGTATTTCAGCATCCCGCGCACCACTTCGCGCAGATCCTCGCTCTCGACCCGGGCCAGTTCCTGCCCAGTGGGCAAAGCCGCGCTCAGCCGCGCGGCCGGCAGCGTGATGCCAAGGCTGCCAGCCAGAATCTGGAAGACCTCGGCCGTGTACGCGGTCGGCTTGCGGACGGGGAGCCAGCGCGCGCCATCCGTTCCAAGCGCGCCGGAGGCAACGGTCCAGCGATCGATATCGCCGGCATCCTCATAGGTATAGATCGGGTATTTGCGCCGCACGATTTCCATTCGCGACACGCGTACGTCCGGCCGGCGGTTCGCGGAGCGGGCGTCCATCGCGACGTTCCAGCCGGAGCCGGATTTCCGCCATTCGAAATGGACCCGGTTGAAATTCAGGTTCAGCCCGGAGACCGCCGGGTTGTAGCCGACCTGATCGGGCTGTCCGGGGTCGATGGAATGCAGGTTCGGAAGCGCCGCGTCCCAGGTCAGGAAATCGCCTTCGACCTTTGAGATGCCGCTGGCCTTGAGCTGGCTTGCGAGCTCGGCCAGCCTGTCTGTATCGAGCGTCGGATCGCCCGAGCCCACAAGCACAAGATCGCCTTTCAGGACCCCCGCCTCGACCGGGCCGGTTGCAACAAGGCGCGTCGCGAAACGATGGTCCGCGCCGAGCCGTTCCATTCCATAGAGCGCCGTCAATGCCTTGGCGACGGAGGCCGGGGGAAGGGGCAGTTCCGGGTTCATGCCCTCCAGCATCTCGCCGGTCTCGGCATCGGCCACGGCAAAGCCGACCGACGTAGCGCCCAGCTTTGCACGGGCGACCAGGGTTTCGGCAGACGGATAGAGCCGTGCCCCCGGATTGCCCGGCCGCGGCATGGGACGCAGCGAGCGTGTCGGCGGTTCGGCAAGCGCGGGCAACGCCAGGCAGCTGGCCCCTGCGACAAGTCCGGTGAGAAGCCGACGACGGTTCGGCGAGAAGTGGCTTTTTGACATGAAGCGGAGAAAAGCAAACTGCGCCCGCCCCGGCAAGCAAAAGCCCATCGGTTTCACCGAATTGTCAGCTGACGCGCGTGATCGAGACGGGGTCGTGGCGCGGATATTCGCGCGGCCCGGACGTACAATCACAAGTAGAATCAGGCAATACGGGGCGCTGCGCGCTCAACAGCACGGTTCCGTTGGGGATCTCGGGCCCCAAGCCGAGACCCTAAACCCGTCCCGTCATCACCAGCCAGATCACCCAAGCCGCGAAAACCAGCAGGATATTGAACATCAGCGGCGCGAGAATGCCGAGGAAACGGCCGATCAGACGGTCGCGGGGGTCGATGGTCTTCAGGAAGCCGCGCAGGCTTTCCTGCGCGCGTCCGACACGAGCCAGGTCGATCTGCCGGCGCAGCTTGGGGTTGTCCCAGAGCTGCTCCATCTCGACGAGGAACCGCACTTCGCGCTTGAGGCTGCGCGGCAGCGTTCCCGGGGCTCGCCGGAGCTTGGTCGCCAACCGGTCCTTCCCGCGCACGCCGAGCTGCTCGCGCCACAGCTGGGCGAGTTCGGCATTGGTTTCGGGCAAGGGGCGTTCGGTCATGGGGCTCCTTCTAGAGAGTTTCGAAAAGGAGGTGAAGCGCCCGCTTGCACCCCGACGCGAAACCGGGAAAGAAACAGGTAATCCCGTCACTGGAGTGTTCCCGATGCTAGCCACCTATCGCCAGGGTCCCGAGGAGGGCCACCCACTGCTGATCGTCCACGGGCTATTCGGCTCGGCGCGAAACTGGGGTGTGCTTGCCAAGCGCCTCTCGACGGACCGTCCGGTGATCACGGTGGATATGCGCAATCATGGCGAGAGCTTCCGCGCCGAAGCCAATGGGTATGCAGATATGGCGGCAGATCTCGCTCAGGTGATCGAGGTCAATGGCGGGCAGGCGGATCTGCTGGGCCATTCCATGGGCGGCAAGAGCGCCATGGTATTGTCGCTGACCCGGCCGGAACTGGTGCGCCAGATGATCGTGGCCGATATCGCGCCGGTCGCCTATTCGCACACGCAGCTACATCTCATTCAGGCGATGAAGGAGCTGAAGATCGAGGGGCTCCGGAGCCGAAGCGAGGCCGATGCCGCCCTTCAGGAGCATGTCGCGGAAAGTGCCATTCGCGCCTTCCTGCTGCAATCGCTCGACCTGAAATCCGAAGCCCCGCGCTGGCGGCTCAATCTCGATGTGCTGGCCGAGGAAATGTCGAAGATTCTCGGCTGGCCGGAAACCGAGGGGCGCTACGAAGGACGAGTGATGTTCCTCTCCGGCGGCGCCTCCGACTACGTGCTCCCGGAACACCGCGAAAAGATCCGCGGACTCTTTCCGACAGCCCGTTTCGTCAAGATCCCGGGGGCAGGCCACTGGCTGCACGCCGAAAAGCCCCGAGAGTTCGAATCGACCGTTGCGGCGTGGCTGAATGCAATAAATTGATCCATGTTAAGGACTCAGTTTGTCGAATTGTGCTAGCAGGTCGTTAGTGGATCAGCCGAAAGGGGAGGATAGGATGATCACACTGGACGACATGGAGGACATGTGCTGCCTGGATCGGGACCAGATTTCCGCCATCGCAGAGAGCCAGAGTATCAGCGTGGTCGAGGCGACCATGCTGGGCGAATACCTTATGCATATCCACAAGGGCGCGCAAAAAGTGCATCAGATGATTTGCGACGACATGCGTATGGCGATGCACAGGGATGACCTTGCCCACGCAAAGGACCTTTTCCGCACGCTTCAGCACTTCATGAAGGACCATCCGGAGGCGGCGCGCGGCGTTGCATGAGTGATCAGATCAGGCTGTTTTCGGGAGATGCCCCCGAGGCGGGACTTCGTTCACTCCTTGAGGAGTTCCTTCGCAATCAGCCGGGCAATCGGCCAGCCGAGCACAAGCCCGGCAATGATCGCGATCACGATCGCCTTGGCGGAGACGAAGCCCAGTGTGAGGGCGGCCACGATGCCAATGCCCATGATGACCGTAGAGGCGATGGCGTGCAGCAATAGGGTCAGTCTGAACATCGGGCCGGCCTGCCTTTGAAATGTAACCACGCGCCGCCGGGTAGCAGCCCGGGGGCTTTGGGTCGTTGATCGTGATCAAGCGGAAGGAAGCTCCGTAGCGGCTTCGTCGCGAGTTCGTGCCAATGTCAGGCGACCGCATCGTTCCCGCTGGTCTCCTTGCGCGCAGTCAGATCCGTCCGGCCTGCCCATTCCGTTTTCCGGCACTCATAAGTGCAGGATGGCCCGAGGCCGCGGTGCGAACCGTCTCCTTCCTTGTTCGGGAGACTCGAAAGCCGCGCATCAAAAAGGGCCGCACTGCCATCGCTGCGCGGCCCGTTGGTCTTGTCGGATGCTTCCTTGTCCCGGTAGGACGCAAGCGCCTTCAGCCGACAATCATCTGCTTGAGCTTCAGCGCCTCATATTCCAGCTCCCTCAGGCGGAACTTGACCACGTCGCCGATCGAGATCAGTCCGGCGATATGCTCGCCATCCAACACCGGCACATGGCGGAAGCGCCCTTCGGACATCGTGTGGAGAATCTCCAGCACCGGCGTTTCGGAGGTCACTGTCACGACTTCCCGCGTCATGAGCTGTTCGGCACATGTGTTGTCGGGGTCCTCGTCGGGATGAGTCGCGAATCCCATCACGAGGTCACGCTCGGTCAGCATGCCGACAAGATGCCCGTTCTGATCTTTCACCACAACCGAGCCGATCTGGTGGTCATACATGACCCGCACAACGTGCCGGATCGTGTCGGCCGGGCGCACGGAGACGACCTCGTGCCCCTTGTCCGCAAGGATATTCTCCGCCGTTCCCTTCGACGCATTCGCCACGGACGCTTCCACAGATTGGCTGTGGGTATGTGGGTTCTCGTGGCCGAAATGCGGGGTTTTCTTCTTCGATACCATGTGTGTCGTCTCTCGCTGCCTGTCGGTCGCGGGGAGCGAAATCTCCCCTTCGCGTACAGTTTAGCCTCTCCGCCCCTCGTTTCCCCAGTGTAAATTTCGAATTGCGGCATTGCAGCGTACGAAAATGTCTTCTGCACCTGCGCGGGCTGGAAATCGCGCCCGGTTCGCGGCATGAGGGGGCAACTGAACGGGAAACGGAGACTGCGCGGTGCAACTTTTTGTCGGCCTCGGCAATCCGGGCGCGAAATATGCCCGAAATCGGCACAATGTCGGTTTCATGGCTTTGGACCAGATCGCCTCTGATCACGGGTTCGGACCCTGGCGCGGCAAGTTTAAAGGCGCGCTCTCGGAGGGCCGCTTCGGCTCGGACCGCGTGATGCTGCTCAAGCCGGAGACCTTCATGAACCGCTCCGGCCAGTCGGTCGGCGAGGCGATGCGCTTTTTCAAGCTGGAGCCGGGCGACGTGACCGTCTTCCATGACGAACTGGACCTCGCGCCGGGCAAGCTGCGCGTGAAACAGGGCGGTGGCCATGCCGGCCATAACGGGCTGCGCTCGATCCATGCCGCCATCGGGCCGGAATACCAGCGAATTCGTATCGGCATCGGCCATCCCGGCCACAAGGATGCGGTCTCCGGCTATGTGCTGCGCGATTTTCCCAAGGCGGATGCGGACTGGCTCGACGACCTGCTGCGCGGCATCGGCGACGGAGCGCCACAGCTCGCGGCGGGCGATGCCGGCAAGTTCATGAATGCGGTAGCGTTGCGGGTGAACCCTCCGCGCTCCTCGACCAGCAAGCCGAAAGAAGCGCAGACGCCAGCCGACTCCACGCCCGAGGCCCAGGAAGGGGACAGCCGCAACCCGCTGCAGAAGCTCGTGGACCGCTTCCGGTGAAGCGCGCCGAGGCGGTCCGCGCGTCCTTCGCCGAGCAGGCACCGACCATGGAGCGGCTCGGCTCGCCCTTCATGGCCCGGCTGATGCGGCTGCTGGCGGCGCGGCTCGCGTCCGGGACGCCGGTGACGGATCGTGTGCTCTCCTGGCCGGGGGACCCGCGCGCCGGAGCCGACAATCTCTCCATGCGGCTTGCCGGAGGGTTGCATGCGCTGGTCATTTCGGGCGCAGCTCCTGAACTGGCCGCTGTCTATCCGCCGCAGGAGGTCGATGACGAAACGCTGTGGCGCGCCGTTTCGGCGGCCTTCGAAAGTAGGTCCGAACAAATCTTCCCCTGGCTCGACCGCCCGCCTCAGACCAACGAGATCCGCCGCGCCGCCGCCGTTATCCCGGCGATGCATCTTGTCGCTGGGGCGACCGGCCTGCCGCTGGCGCTTTGGGAGATCGGCTGTTCGGCCGGGCTAACCCTGCGCGCGGAGGCTTTTCGCCTCGACGCGGAGGCGGTGTCTTTCGGCCCGCCCGAAGCCGATTTGCGCCTCGCACCGGACTGGCAGGGATTGCCCCCGGTTCCGGCGGCGCTTGACGTGATCGAACGGCGCGGTGTCGATCTTGCGCCGATGGATCCGGTCGACCCCGTGCATCGCCTGCGCTTGCTCTCTTATCTCTGGGCCGATCAGCCTGACCGCCGCGCGCTGACCGAGGCCGCCATATCGCTGGCCGCACGCTTGCCCGCGCGGCTTGACCGGTCCGACGCGCTTGACTGGCTGGCAGAGTGGCTGCCGCAGCGCCCGCGCGGCGCAGTGACCTTCCTGTTCCACACGATAGCCTGGCAATATCTGCCGCCCGAGGCCCGTGCCCGGGGCGAGGCGCTGATCGCGGCCGAAGGCGCGCGCGCGACCCGAGAGGCACCACTGGCCCGGTTCAGCATGGAAGCCGATGGCGGCACGGATGCAGCGCTCACGCTCCAGCTCTGGCCCGGCGAGATTTGCCTGCCGCTCGGCCGCGCCGATTTCCACGGGCGCGCCGTGACCTGGACGGCGGAGCCGGGATGTCTCGACGGAACTGTCCCGACCCCCTGAGATCATTTGCAGAATGCGCGCGCCCGGCTATCTTGTCAGGGAACAGGAAAGAGGCCGCGCGACATGGAAAAAGACCCGTCCACCAATATCATCGGCAGCGATTTGTTGCCCTGCTCGAACGATCCGCTGACCGGCTTTTTCCGCGACGGGAGCTGCAATACCTGCGACGCGGATCAGGGGAGCCACACTGTTTGTGCGGTGATGACCGCCGAGTTCCTCGCCTATTCGAAATATGTCGGCAACGACCTGTCGACACCGCGTCCCGAGTTTCGTTTTCTGGGTCTGAAGCCGGGCGATCACTGGTGCCTCTGTGCCGGCCGTTTCCTGCAGGCGCATGACGAGGGGTGCGCGCCGAAGGTCGACTTGCTGGCGACCCATGTCCGCGCGCTGGAGATCGTGCCGCTGGAGGTGCTCTATACCCACGCCCATTCAGGCAGTGGTCCCGTCGAAGGCGACGGCTGAGACCGCGTCTGCCATGGGGTCAAAGGTAGAACCGCCGGCTTTCCCCTCCGGACCCGTGCAGGTCCGATAGAGGAAGGATCGGAGGTGCGCCCCCGATCCAACCCCCTGCCGGAGTGTCAGTCGCTCTCGCCCATATCGACATTGAGCGCACGCGCGACAGTGAAGATATCCTTGTCGCCCCGACCGCACATGTTCATGCAGATGATGTGGTCTGCGGGCAGTTCCGGTGCGATCTTCACCACATGGGCCAGCGCGTGCGACGGCTCCAGCGCCGGAATGATCCCCTCCTGCTCGCAGCAGAGCTGGAAGGCGGCCAGCGCCTCCTTGTCGGTGATCGAGACATATTTCGCCCGGCCGATATCGTGCAGCCAGGAATGCTCCGGCCCGATGCCCGGATAGTCGAGCCCGGCCGAGATCGAATGGCCTTCGAGGATCTGCCCGTCATCGTCCTGCAGCAGGTAGGTCCGGTTGCCATGCAGCACGCCGGGCCGACCGCCGGTCAGCGAGGCGCAATGCTCCATCTTCTCGTTGACGCCGTGACCGCCCGCCTCGACGCCGATAATCCCGACCTCCTTGTCGTCCAGGAAGGGATAGAACAGGCCCATCGCGTTCGAGCCGCCGCCAATGGCCGCGATCAGCGTGTCGGGCAGACGGCCCTCGCGTTCCAGCATCTGCGCCTTGGCTTCCTTGCCGATGATGCACTGAAAGTCGCGGACCATTGCCGGATAGGGGTGTGGCCCGGCAACCGTGCCGATGCAGTAGAACGTGTCGCGAACGTTGGTCACCCAGTCGCGCAGCGCGTCGTTCATCGCGTCTTTCAGCGTGCCACGCCCGGAGGTCACGGGGATCACCTCGGCGCCGAGCAGCTTCATACGGAACACGTTCGGCGCCTGCCGTTCGACATCGGTCGCGCCCATATAGACGATGCATTTCAGCCCGAACTTGGCACAGACCGTCGCTGTCGCCACGCCATGCTGGCCGGCGCCCGTCTCGGCGATAATACGTGTCTTGCCCATGCGACGTGCGAGGATGATCTGGCCGAGAACGTTGTTGATCTTGTGCGCGCCGGTGTGGTTGAGCTCGTCGCGCTTGAGATAGATCTTCGCGCCGCCGAGATGATCGGTCAGCCGGTCGGCGAAATAGAGCGGCGAGGGACGACCGACATAATGCGTCCACAGGTCGTTCATCTCGGCCCAGAAGCTCTCATCCGTCTTGGCGTATTCGTACTGCGCCTCGAGATCGAGGATCAGCGGCATCAGCGTCTCGGAGACAAAACGCCCGCCAAACTTCCCGAAGCGCCCCTTCTCGTCGGGTCCGCTCATGAACGAATTGAAAAGATCTTCGGCCATTGATGTCCTCGTTTCTGACGCCGCCCCGACGGACAGCCCGCGCGACCCTACACAAAGCCTCGGTCGGGGAAAATCCCCTGCACGAGGCAATCAACGAAAATTGTGGAAAGGCTGCGGTCGCAAACAGGTCCGGGAGTTGATGCAAGGGGCCGATAGACGACATTGGATTTGAGCACTGACTGGCGCGGCTTGGATTGGGTTTCATAGAAACCGCAGCGAAGGTCCGGCCTGTTTGCAAACCGGACACCGGGGCCGAAAATCGTCCTGCCGTCCCCGGGTGTCGCCGTCAGAGATTGTCCGGCTGCGGCATCCCGAGCACGTGATAGCCGCCATCGACATGGATGATCTCGCCCGATGTACAGGCGCCGGCATCGGAAGCCAGGTAGACCGCCGTGCCGCCGACCGCGTCCAGCGTTGCATTGGCGCGCATCGGCGCGTTGGCATTGGTGTGGCGGAATGTGGATCTGGCACCGGAAATCGCGGCTCCGGCCAGGGTTTTCATCGGCCCCGGCGAGATCGCGTTGACGCGGATCTGGTCCGGGCCGAGATCGTTGGCAAGATAGCGCACCGTCGATTCCAGCGCCGCCTTGGCCACGCCCATCACGTTGTAATAGGGGGTGACGCGGTTGGAGCCCTGATAGGTCAGGGTCATGATCGCACCACCAGCCGACATCATCGGGGCTGCCCGGCGCGCAACATCGATCAGCGAATAGCAGGAGATGGTAAGCGAGTTGCGGAAATTGTCGCGGCTGGTGTTGATGAATCGCCCGCCCAGCTCGTCCTTGTCCGAAAAGGCGATGGCGTGCACGAGGAAGTCCAGCTTGCCCCACTTCTCCCTGAGTGTCGCGAAGGCGGCGTCGAGCGAGGTGTCGTCGGTCACATCCACATCGATCAGGATATCCGAGCCGACCGATTCCGCGAGCGGCGCGACGCGCTTGCCGAAGGCTTCGCCCTGGTAGGAAAAGGCGAGCTCCGCCCCTTCCGAGGCCATCGCCTTGGCAATGCCCCAGGCAATGGAGCGTTCATTGGCAACACCCATGACAAGCCCGCGCTTGCCCTTCATCAAATCAGCCATGACTGGTCTACCCGTCGAATTTGGACAGCAGCATGGACCCGTTGGTCCCGCCGAAGCCGAAGGAATTGGTCATAACGGTGTCGAGCCCGGCGGACTCGACCAGCGAGGTCGCGATCTCCTCCGGCTTCAGGGCCGGGTCGAGTTCGGTGACGTTGATCGACGGCGCGATGAAATCGTTCTTGAGCATCAGCAGGCAGAACACGGCCTCCATCGCCCCCGCAGCACCCTGCGCATGGCCGGTCATCGACTTGGTCGAGGAAACCGGCGGCGTCGTGCCTTCCCCGAAGACCCGGCGCACGGCTTCGATCTCGCCGACATCACCGACCGGGGTCGAGGTGCCATGGGCGTTGATATAGCCGACCTTGCGGCCCTCGGGCAGCGTCTCCAGCGCCAGGCGCATCGCCCGCTCGCCGCCCTCGCCGGAGGGGGCGACCATGTCATGGCCGTCGGAGGTGGCAGCGAAACCGGTGACTTCCGCGTAGATCTTTGCGCCGCGCGCCTTGGCATGCTCCAGCTCTTCGAGCACGACGATGCCGCCGCCGCCGCCGATGACGAAACCATCGCGCGTGGCGTCGAAGGCCCGCGAAGCGGTGGTCGGGGTGTCGTTATACTTGGAGGACATCGCGCCCATGGCGTCGAACAGGCAGGACAGCGTCCAGTCCAGTTCCTCGCCGCCGCCGGCGAACATCACGTCCTGCTTGCCCATCATGATCTGTTCGGAGGCAGAGCCGATGCAATGCAGCGAGGTCGAGCAGGCCGAGGTGATGGAATAGTTGATGCCCTTGATCTTGAAGGCCGTGGCGAGGTTGGCCGAGATCGTGGAGGACATGCATTTCGGCACCGCAAAGGGGCCGATGCGCTTGGTCGCGCCGGTCTTGAGCACCGATTGATGCGCCGTCAGCATGGCCGAGGTCGAGGGGCCGCCCGAACCGGCGATCAGGCCGGTGCGGGTGTTGACGATGTCGCTCTCCTCAAGCCCGGAATCCGCGATCGCCTGTTGCATGGCGATATGCGCGAAAGCTGCGCCCGCGCCCATGAAGCGCAAGCTCCGCTTGTCGATAAGATCGGCAGGCTTGATGTCGAGCTTGCCCGAAACCTGGGAGCGGAACCCGTGTTCGGCCATCGTCTCGTCGAAGGAGATGCCGGAGGTGCCGGCCTTCAGGTTGGCGGTGACTTCTTCGGCGGAAGTGCCGATGGGCGAGACGATGCCCAGCCCGGTGACGACGACGCGACGCATATTGGTTTCCCCCAGGGATCGTTTTCGGATCAGGATTCGGCTTCGGCCAGGCCAACCTTCAGCCCGGTCACGTTGTAGATTTCCTCGCCATCGGCGAAGACCTTGCCATTGGCCACACCCAGCTTGAGCTTGCGGTCAATGATGCGGGTGTAGTCGATATTGTAGGTGATCACCTTCGTGGTCGGACGGACCATGCCGGAGAACTTGATCTCGCCTGCGCCGATGGCAAAGCCCTGGCCCTTCATGCCGCGCCAGCCGAGGCCGAATCCGGTCAGCTGCCAGAGCCCGTCCAGGCCGAGACATCCCGGCATGACCGGATTGCCGGGGAAGTGGCAGGGGAAGAACCACAGGTCCGGGTCGATATCGAACTCGGCCACGATATGGCCCTTGCCATGCTCGCCGCCATCCTCGGAGATCTCGGTGATCCGATCCATCATGAGCATCGGCGGTAGCGGCAGCTGGGCATTGCCCGGGCCGAACATCTCGCCGCGGCCACAGGCCAGCAGGTCTTCCTTCTCGAAATACGTCTTTCTTTCGGACATGTACCTGCCTCCCATTCGCCTGATCCGTGTGCTCCGCGCTCAGTATCACTGCGCGCGCGCGGGGTGCAAGGGGCGGCTTGGCGCGCGCGCGGTCGGGTGACGCTATCTGTTTTCGTTTGAAATTCAGATGGGAATGCGCATATTTTGTTCAACCGTCGGATTGCGGACAGGAACTCATGAGCGATCAGCAACAGAAACGCGTATCGGAATGGCTTGCACGCGGGGGGCTTCGGCCGACCCGGCAGCGCACGACGTTGGCTGGCCTGCTGGTGGGCGACGGCAAGAACCGCCATGTCACGGCCGAGAGCCTGTTCGAATCCACGCGCGACAGTGGCGACCGGGTGTCGCTCGCAACGGTCTACAATACGCTCAAGGCTTTCTGCGATGCCGGGCTGATGCGCGAGATCACGGTGGACGGGACGAAGAGCTATTTCGACACCTGCACCGAGGACCACCCGCATTTCTACTGGGAGGACAGCCAGTCCCTCTCGGACGCCCCTGCCTCCGAACTGGAAATCGCCCGTCTTCCGAAAATCCCGGACGGGGCGGAACTGGCCAGTGTCGACGTGGTGATCCGGCTGCGGCGGGTCTGAGTGGGATCGCCCCTCGCGGGGTTCGACGGCTTGACCAGATTGGGCGGTGTGTCGCGGCTTCCTTTTGGATGCTTTGATTTCGGTCTCGTCTGACGTTTGACCGGGCGCGATGAGCCGATAGGGGACGTTTCGGTCAAGCGCTTCTGGGCGCGGAATCAAGGCGAAGCCGCCGTGCCAGCGCCTGCCCGTCCCGGCGGGCTGGCGCTTTGTCACCCGCGCGCACCGCATTGAACTTCGTCGGGTTTGGCTGCGATAAAGTGCAGACCTCAATCGTACCAGCGCCATCCCACGGGCAGGCGTTGGCACAGCTAACGTTGCGCATGCAGCGAACGTCCCTTCTCTCCACATTCACGCCCGTCGGCTTCAGAATTTCGGCTGCTTGCACCCGCTTCGGTATCGCGGCATCTGCGAAAACGCGGCGAGATCGGCGTTCCGGCAATAGCCTTCGCCAATGCCATCTTCGTCGATATCCACCAACGCCCACTCGGCTTGCCGTTCGAGCACATGCACTGTCCGGGCGACGCAGGCATGGGTGACCGGCGTCCCGCCCGGCCGGTCCCGGACATGCGCCGTCAAATCGGTGACCCAGGCGCGGGCGGCGTGGATCGCGTCCAGCCGCGCGGGCAGGTAGATGCGGATCGTGCCGTCGGAATTGAACGCGCCGATGGAATTGCCGGCCGCCGGGTTGAGCATGTCGGTATCGATCACCACGGGCTGGCCCATATCCGCCGTCAGCGCACTCTTCGCCACATCGGTCTTGTTCTGGTAGAAGGTCCAGTCGCCGGAGTTCATGAAGTCCAGCGTCCCGGCCCAGGCCGGCGCCTCGGGCACCCAGTATTTCGTCGCCAGCGGTCGCGCCCGCCCATCGCCGCCCTTGCGCGCATAGAGCCTGTCGCGCAGCAACCGGCAGCGCGCGCCGGCCGCATAGACGCCGATCTCGAAGCGGTCGCCCAGCACGTCATTGAGCACCTGGAAATACTCGATCACCCCGGCATCGGTGTTCAGGCTCGCATCCGAATCCACACCGATATAGATCGCCGACCCTTCCGGCTGGCCGATCACCGCCATGCGGGCCGCGATGAAGGCGGCGTCCTGCACCGCCCGGGCGCCGGTATAGCGGTTCTGCGAGCGCCCCTCGTATTGATAGACCATGGCGACGGAGAAACCGTGCTCGTGCAACAGGTCGCGTTCGCGCCGCGTGATGTTCTTGCAGGTGATCCCGGCGTTGTTCTGGTCGGAATAGTAGCGGATGATCGTGTCGATCCCGTTCTCGCGCAGCCCGTCCAGAAAGCGGTGATTGGGGCGGGTGCAGGCATTGGCGCCATCGATATCCGTCGGCACTTCGTCTCGATCGAGAAAGGGTGCGTTGGAGAAATCGATAACGTGGATCCGCGTATCCGCATCCGCGATCCGCGACTGTCCGGGGCGCGCGACGAGCAGCGAGGCCGCGCCGGCAAGGAGGCTGCGTCTGTCAATCATGCCTATCGGTCCAATATCCGTTCGCGCACGGAGCGCACGCGTCCAATATCGGTCAGGATAGCATGATTTCGGCAGTTCCGGATATGGCGCGCTCGGATCGTGCGGTCAGAACCACTGCCCGGGCTCCATCAGTCCCAGCTCCATGAGCTGGCGCGAGGACCATTCGAACTGTTCCGAATTGTACCAGGTGAAGCTGTGGATGTCATAGGTCGAGCCGGGGTTCAGCTTGAGCGCCTTGGCTGTCCGGAACGAACAGACCGCCGCTGTCAGGTTGTGATGCCAGGGGCAGGAATAGGTGTTGAATTCCGGATCATTGAACGTGAAATCCTGTTGCAGCTTCAGCGCCGGTTTCGTACGAAAAAGCGAGATCCGGTCGATCCGCCGGCGGGATTTCGGCACATGCTCCTCGAAGCGCCAGCGCAATCCGCCGAAGAAGTCGAGCTGCCGCTCCTTCGGTCCGTCCTGACCGTTGCGCGCAAGGGCGAAATAGCCGGTCCGGTCGAGATAGGCCTCCTCCAGCGAAACCGCGTCGGGATTGGCATCGAAATCCGTCGCGTAGAGGTCGATGACGAAGGTCAGCATCGCGTCGCGCCGTTCCTCCGTGTGGAAGGCCAGCATCTCGCCGACGCTGCGATTCTCGCAGAAGGGGAAATGCAGGTACTCGGCGTTGTAGCAGTAATGCATCCACGTCCCCGGGGGCGCGGCGGCAATCAACCTGTTCATCGGCTCGGTCAACGCGTCGTCGCGATGCGGGTTGTTGGGGATGTAGTAGACATTGTCATGCAGCACGGTCGGCGGGCGCACGGTCGGTGCATGCAGCAGGATCGCGCTTCGGAAGCCGAGATTGAGCACATGTTCCAGCGTCGAGACCAGTTCCACCGCATCTTCGGCCAACACCACGGCAATTGGCCCCCTGGCCAGAACCTTCGGTGCGGCTTCCACGAGGAAATGGTTCAGATCCCGGAACTGCATGTCGTCTCCTGCTTGCCGCCGCGCGGCTCATGCGGGGCAAGTTACGGCCGGGCGGCGGGCCGCGCAATGGCTGGCGCGCGCCGTTGCGACTTGGCCGCGCTTGCGCTATGCCGCCCGGCAGCGATCAGGAGAGACCCGATGAGCGACACGCCGAAGAAGCTCTATATCAAGACCTATGGCTGCCAGATGAATGTCTATGACAGCGAGCGCATGGCCGAGGCCTTGGGCAGCAAAGGCTATGAGACGGTCGACAGCCCCGAAGCGGCGGACATGATCCTGCTCAATACCTGCCATATCCGCGAGAAGGCGGCCGAAAAGGTCTATTCCGAGCTGGGTCGGTACAAGCCGTTGAAGGCGGCCAATCCGGATCTCAAGATCGGTGTCGCGGGCTGCGTCGCGCAGGCCGAGGGCGAAGAGATCCTGCGCCGCCAGCCGATGGTCGATCTCGTGGTCGGCCCGCAGAGCTATCACCGCCTTCCCGAGATGGAGGCGAAGACGCAGCAAGGCGAGAAGGCGCTCGATACCGACTTCCCCGACGAGTTGAAGTTCGACCACCTGCCGAACCGGCCCAAGCCGAAGCGCGGCCCGACCGCCTTCCTGACGGTGCAGGAGGGCTGCGACAAGTTCTGTGCCTTCTGTGTCGTGCCCTACACGCGCGGGGCGGAAGCGTCCCGGCCGGTCTCCCGCATCCTGCGCGAGGCAGAGGGGCTGGTGGAGCAGGGCGTGCGCGAAATCACGCTCCTGGGCCAGAACGTCAATGCCTATCATGGGCAGGAGGGCGGCGAGGATTGGGGGCTGGCGCGGCTGATCCGCCGGCTGGCCGAGATCGACGGGCTGGACCGCATCCGTTTCACCACCTCGCATCCCAACGACATGGAAGACGACCTGATCGCCGCCCATGGCGATTGCGAAAAGCTGATGCCCTATCTGCATCTGCCGGTGCAATCTGGCTCGGATCGCATTCTCAAGCGGATGAATCGTGGCCATACAGCGGAAGACTATCTTCGCCTCATCGAACGCATCCGCGCCGCGCGGCCCGATATCCTGATGTCGGGCGACTTCATCGTCGGCTTCCCGGAGGAGACCGAAGCGGATTTCCAGGCGACGATGGATCTCGTTGAACAGGTCAATTACGGCCAGTGCTTCTCGTTCAAATACTCTGCCCGTCCGGGCACGCCGGCAGCCGAGCGCCCGCTGGTGGACGCCGTCGCCGCAGATGACCGGCTCCAACGGCTTCAGGCCCTGCTGACGCGCCAGCAAAAGGCCGCGCAGGACGCGATGGTCGGCCGCGAGGTGGGTGTGTTGTTCGAAAAGCCGGGTCGGCTCGACGGACAGATGGTCGGCAAGTCGGACCATCTCCACGCCGTGCATGTGCAGTGCGATCTGCCGACCGGGACATTGGCGCGCGTTCGCATCACCGAGAGCGGACCGAACTCGCTCGGCGGCGTGCTGGTCTGATCTGGCGCGAAGCAGGCCGCACCGGAGCGGCGGGTTTCAGACCCGCCAGCTCAGCAGCCGTTTCTCGATAGCCCCGATGACGGTGCTGACCACCACGCCGAGCAGGGACAGGATCACCACGCCCGCGAAGAGGCGCTCCAGATCGTAGAGCGAGCCGGCTTCGAGAATATAGGCACCAATGCCGTATTCTGCGCCCAGCATCTCGGCGGCGACCAGCAGGATGATGGCGATGGCCAACGATATGCGCAGACCGGACAGGATACCGGGCATCGCGCCGGGCAGCACGATCTTGCGCACGATGGAGAACCATCCCATGCCAAAACTCTGCCCCATGCGGATCAGCGTGCGGTCGACATTGTCCACCGCGCCATAGGTCGCCACGACCGTGGGGGTGAAGGTGCCGAAGGCGATCAGCGCGTATTTCGAGCCCTCGTCGATTCCGAACCAGATCACGAAGAGCGGCAGCAGCGCGATCTTGGGGATCGGGAAGAGGGCGGCGACGAGCGGGACAAGCCCGGAGCGGATGTAGGAGAAGAGGCCGATCAGGATGCCGGTCGACACGCCGACGGCAACGCCAAGCGAGGCGCCAACCGCGAGGCGGGTCAGCGAGGGGACGAGATGCTTGAAGAGCATGCCGGAGGTCCAGAGCTCGCCGAAAGTCGCCACCACGTCGGAGGGGCGGGGCAGGGTGAGCGCGGAGATCCAGCCTGTGCGCGTGCCCCATTCGGCCAGCAGCAGCAGCGTGACGAAGACGGCGAGCCCGACACCCCGGATAGCGACCGGGCGGAAGCCGCCGCCGCGGAAGGGGACAGGGCGGGTTTGTTGGTCATCCATGGAGCAGCTCCGCATCGGCCGCGCGGGCCTCTTCGCGCATCAAGGTCCAGAGATGTTCCTGAACCGCCTCGAGATCGGCATCCATGTGGATGCGCTCGGCCAGCGGCTTGTCCAGCGTGACGATTTCGCGGATGCGGCCGGGGCGGCGGGAGAGCACGGCGATGGAATGACCGAGCCGGACAGCCTCGGCGAGGTTGTGGGTCACGTAGACTGCAGTAAACGGGGCCCTGGTCCAGAGGCTGATGAGGTCTTCCATCAGCAGCTCGCGGGTCTGGGCGTCGAGCGCGGAGAGCGGCTCGTCCAGCAGCATCACGGCGGGGTTCACCGCCAGCGCGCGGGCGATGGCGACGCGCTGTTTCATGCCGCCGGAGAGCTGCTTGGGCAGCGCGTCGGCGAAATCGGAGAGGTTGGTGCGGGCGAGCACATCGGCCACGATCTCGTCGGCGCGGCCCGGCGGCAGGCGGTGCTCCTCCAGCCCGAGGCGGATATTGCCGGCGACTGTGCGCCAGGGCAGCAGGGCGAAATCCTGGAAGACATAGGTCAGCGGGTTGAGGCAGCCTTCGGGCGGCGCACCGACCTGGAGCACCTTGCCTTCCGTGGGCTGTTCCAGCCCGCCGATGATGCGCAGAAGCGTGGACTTCCCGCAGCCGGATGGGCCAACGAGACAGAGAATGCGGCCCGAGGGGATGTCGAGATCGATCCCCTCCAGCACGGGCAGGGCGTCATAGGCATGACGCAGCCCTTCAACGCGCAGATCCATCCGCGCTCCTTTCCTTCAAGGCGGCGAGATGGGCGCGGATATCGCGGTTCTGCCAGACCCCCCGCGCCTCGTTATGCAAGCCGGCATGGGACATGACCGCGCCGAGATCGCTATCGGTGAGGCCGAGCGTGGGGAAGAGGCGGAAGAGCGCTTCCAGCAGCCTTTTGGGCCAGAAACGGCCCTTGCCGGGCGCGGTCGGCACGATCAGGGCTGGGCGGAAGATCAGGTGGTCGTCCAGCGTGGAACCGGTCAGCACGTTCTCCGCCCGTCCCTTGACCAGCGCGAAGACAGCGCTGGCGGTCTGGTCCGGCGAGGCGCCGGCAGCGCCGTGCAGGCAGAGCCGAGCAGTCGGGTTGACCCGTTCCAGCGTTTCAACGAGGGCTGCGAGATAGCCGACGGTGATCTTCTCGTAGTCGTCGGGTGTGACCTGCGCCTGGTAGGCCGCAAGGCACCAGTGCACGATATCAGCCGTGGCGAGGAAGCCTTCCAGCGCGGAGAGATTGGTGAAGTCCTGATGCTGGATCTCTGTCAGATGGGCATCGGGCAGCCCGATCTCGCGCCGCCCGATAGAGATGACCTCGCCGATATCGGGGTCGGCGAGCGCGTGGCGCAGAACCTGGCCACCGACCATGCCGGTGGCCCCGAAGACCACCACCGTGGCCGATGATCGATCCATGCGCCGTTCCTTCTCAGCCGATCACTCGTCAGACGGCGTCGACGTAGCTCGCATTGACCAAAGTGTCCATGGTGATGGAGGCATCGACAAGGTCTTCGGACTGGAACCATTTCAGCTGGTCTTCGACCGAGGCCATGTTGAGTGCCGCGCCCTCGTTGAGGCGCATGGTGCCGTTGATGATGCCGGGGGCGGCCTTCTCGCGCGGGCGGTCGGTGTAGACATATTTGTGGATCAGATCGACCATCTCGTTGACGCCGTCGTCGCCGCCGGCCTTGTCGATCATGGTGCTGTTATAATCGGCGACCCCTTTGGAATAGCCGCCGAGGAAGGACTTTACGAGATCGGCCTCGCCGGAGGCGTTCTTCTCGGAGGTGAAGACGGTCGTGACCTGGTAGTTGGGGATGTAGTCCGAGACATTGCCGATGATATGCACCGCGCCGGAGCCGGCGAGCGGCTTGGCGATATGGGGTACGATGGACCAGGCGTCTATCTGGCCGGATTTCAGCGCCCCGATGATTGCGCCGACCTTCTGCAGCGGCTTGAACTTGACCGAGACGCCCTCGGCGGCGGCGATCTTCGAGCCCATGTAGTGGAAGGAGGACCCGGCGGTGGACATGCCGAAGGTCTTGCCGTCGAGCCCCGAGGGCGCGGTCAGGCCGGCCTGGAAGGCGGCATCGGAGGCGAGGATCTTCTGGCCGTCAATGCCCTCTTCTTCGGAGAGCGCGCCGCCGATCACCTTGACCGCGCCCTTCTGGGCCAGCGAGATGAGGCCGCCCGAGATGGCGGTGACGCCGAAATCCACGTCGCCCGAGGCGATGGCGACGGCCATGGGCTGGGCAGCCTGAAAGAACTTGAGCTCGACGTCGAGCCCGGCCGCGTCGAAGTAACCGCGCTCGAAGGCGATGAAGCTGCCCGAATGGCTTGTGAAGCGCAGCGCACCGACGGTGATCTTGGCGCCCGAGGCGATGGCCGGGGCGGCGAGCGCGGCGGTGGCTGCGCCGCCGATGATGCCGATGGCGTGGCGGCGATTGAAGTCTGTCATTGGGTTGTTCCTCCCGTTTCACCTTTATCCGACAAGGGTGTCCTGTCGGGCGGAACCCCCCGGCACCGCCGCGGGGAGTGAAGCCCGTGACGGCGCGCGCTGCAAGCTCGAAGCGGCGCGCGAACGCGGTGAAACTGCCGCAGGGGGACGGAGCAGGGAGCGCTCCCGCCGGTTTCCCGCGCATCGAAGATGCTTGGAAAACGGTTGGGCCGGGCGCGCCCTGCGGGCGCGTTTTCGGCAGCACGGAAGGCTTGGTCAATTGGTGGGGGCGAGTTGCACACGTCGCATTGAGCCGATAGCGGACGTCGGGTTTGCGCACTGATTGGCACGGAACAAGGCCGGAGGCCGCCGTGCCAGCGCCTGCCCGTCCCTGCGGGCTGACGCTTTGTTATCCGTGCGCAACGCTCTGATATATTCCGGTTTGATTAGGATAAAGTGCGGACCTCAACCGGAGCGGCGCCATCCCACGGGCAGGCGCTGGCACGGCTCGGGTCGCACTCCTTTGCAACCGCAGCGAAAGGCCTCTCGGTCCGCAGCTTGTCGCTTGCCCGAGCTTCCCTAAAGCACGCCGTCGGCCGCCATCCGGATTTTCCGGATATTCTCGCCATAGGGGGCCGGATCCTCCACCGAGCCGCCCTTGAACACCGCCGACCCGGCGACCAGCACATCCGCGCCGGCTGCGGACATCAGCGGCGCGGTCTCGGGCGTGATACCGCCATCAATCTCGATTTCGATCGGGCGGTCGCCGATCATCTCGCGCAGCCGGCGAACCTTGTCGATCTGGGAGTGGATGAATTTCTGTCCGCCGAAGCCGGGGTTGACCGCCATCACGCAGACGAGATCCACCATGTCGAGAAGATAGGCCATATCGTCCAGCCCGGTGCCCGGGTTGAGCGCCAGCCCGGCCTTGCAGCCCGCGCCGCGGATCGCCTGCAACGTGCGGTGGATATGTGGGCCGGCTTCGAGATGGGCGGTGATGATGTCGGAGCCCGCTTCGGCAAAGGCGTCGATATAGGGATCGACCGGAGCCATCATCAGGTGAACATCCATCACGGTCGAGATATGCGGCCGGATCGCCTTCACAAGCGGCGGGCCGAAGGTGAGGTTCGGGACGAAATGACCGTCCATCACGTCAACATGAATCCAATCAGCCCCCTGCGCCTCCACGGCGCGGATCTCCTGGCCGAAATTGGCGAAATCGGCCGCCAGGATGGATGGCGCGATCTTGATGGAACGGTCGGACATGGCTTTCTCCCCACTGGCCCCCCGTGGGCCGCCTCAGATCGGGGTTTGCCAGCTTCGCGCACCGCTGTCGAGCCGGATTGGCGTGGCGTCAGGCGGTGTCAAGCACGTTCCAGTGCAGCATCTCCGCCTCGACCACGCGCCGGGTGAAGGGGGCCATTCCGGCCGGGCCGGAGGCGCGGTCTTTCAAGTGGATGGCGAGATCCGGGCGGCGGGCGGCGATCACGCCGATCAACTCGCCGCGGATCGTGTCGTCCAGTCCGGCCCCCATCACGACGCATTGGATATTGGGTTCCGCGTCGAGCTGCGCGATCACCTCGGCGCGGTCATGGGCGCCGAGCCACTGGATCGGCAGATCTTCAAGCTCGCGAATGACATTGCGCATGACATCGGGCAGTCGCCCGACCAGAAGTACGACAGGTTTCATTTCTCCCTCCCTGCGGCTGCCGTTCGGAAGATCGCCGCCAAAAAAAGCGGCGGTCCAAGAGCAGGATAGCATATCGGGACGCAAAAATCCCTGATCGAAGGCAAGCCGGGGGGCGGGTTTGGTCTTGCGGCCAGGCAGAAAAAGACCTGAATTGGCGGCACAAAACCTCGGAGGCTGCCATGTTGACCAACTCTGACCTCGTCGAGTTGACGGAGTTCCGCCGCGAGCTGCATCGCTGGCCGGAGATCTCGGGCGAGGAGGCGGAAACCGCGACGCGGATCGCTGCGGCGCTGCGGGCGCTCGGAGCGGACCGGATCCTGACCGGGCTGGGCGGGCATGGCGTTGCGGCGGTGTTCGAGAGCGGGGAGCCAGGGGAGACAGTGCTGTTTCGCGCCGAGCTGGACGCGCTGCCGATCGAGGAACTGACAGAACTGCCCTGGACATCCCGCGTGCCGGGCAAGGGCCATCTGTGCGGGCATGACGGGCATATGACCATGTTGCTGGGGCTCGGGCGGCTGCTGTCGCGGCGCCCGGTGGCGCGGGGGCGGGTGGTGCTGATGTTCCAGCCGGCGGAGGAAGATGGCAGCGGCGCCCGTGCGGTGGTCGCAGATCCGGGGTTCGCCGGGATCGCGCCGGACTGGGCCTTTGCCATACATAACGAACCGGGGCGGCCCTTTGGCAGCGTCTCGACGCGGATCGGGCTGATCAATTGCGCCTCGCGCGGGCTGGAAATCAGGCTGACGGGCAAGACGGCGCACGCGGCCGATCCGGAAGACGGGGTCTCGCCCGCCCGGGCGGTGGCGGCTCTGATCCCGGCGCTGGAGGCGCTTGGGCGGGGTGGCGCGCTGGAGGCGGAGTTCCGGCTGGTGACGTTGACTCACGTGCGGATCGGTGAGGCGACTTTCGGGATTGCCCCCGGCGAGGCGGTGCTGCATGCGACGCTGCGCACCGGCGAGGATGCGGGCATGGCGGCGCTGGAAACTGAAGCGCGCGCACGCGTCAGCAGGATTGCGGCTGCGGAAGGTCTGGAGGTCGAATTTGCCTTGCAGGATGTCTTCGCGGCCTCGATCAACGATGCCGAGGCGACGGCCGTGGCGCGGGCCGCCATGGATGCGCTGGGCATCCCTCATGGCGAGGAGGGTGTGCCGATGCGGGCTTCGGAGGATTTCGGCGTGTTCGGGCGGGGTGCGAAGGCGGCGATGCTCTGTCTTGGCCCGGGTGAGGGCAGCGCGGCGCTGCACAATCCGGACTATGATTTCGACGACGGGCTGATCCCGATCGGTGTTGAGCTGTTCGAGCGGATCGCGCGGGATCTTCTCGGGCGCGCGTGAGTGTTGCATCAAATCGTTCGTGCGGAAGCAGATCGGAACCGGCTTGCGAAGGGGCAGGGGGCAAAGAGGGCCTATAGGGCCAGAAACAGGGGCAGGGGGCAAAGGCCGAAGGCGCTGTCCTCCAACGCCACGCTGGCCCGGTTCCGGTTGCGCGTCTTTGCAAGACCAGAGACGAGCGGCATGGTTCGCGCGGTTCCATCCCGGCCTCCGCAGAGTGCCCTTTGCACCTGCCGACCTCTTGCCTATAAGGGTCCGCGCTTCGGGCGCAGGTGACAGGAAAGAATCTTCGATGCCGATCTACGAATACAAGGTGATGCCTGCCCCCGAGAAAGGGCGAAAGGGCAAGGGTGTAAAAGGCCCGCGCGAGCGGTTCGCCAACGCTCTCGAAACGCTGATGAACGAGCTTGGCGCCGAGGGCTGGGAGTATCTGCGTGCCGATACCCTCCCCAACGAGGAGCGCAGTGGCCTGACTGGTTCCAGCACGACCTATCAGAACATGTTGGTCTTCCGGCGTGAGAAGGCCAGTGCCGAAACTCATCCTGTCTCCACTCTCTCCATCCACCCCCAGGAAGCCGCATCAGCGGCTGACGCAGGTGCCGACGCGGCCCCACGGGCCCCCGAGGCGCCTGCTGCCCCCCATGCGGGCGAGACGGAGAAGCCCGCCGAGTCGGAGACCGACACCGCCGCAGCCGCCGCGGCCGCCGCAGCGTTGACCGCCTACCGCGAAACCAGTTCTGCCGCGCCCAAGCTGGGGCCTGCCCCGGAGCGCAACCCCGAACGTAGCCAGGACTGAGCCGCCCTCGGGCGCGACATTGGATTGGTCCGCCTTGGGGCGCAGGTTTCAGCGAACGCAGCTCAGGGCGACGCGTCTAGCGAAGGCCATTCAGGGCGCGACATCCAGCGTCAGGGCATGGATGCGTCCAACCAGATCTGCGCCAAGCGCGGCATGGATCGCCCTGTGCCGCGCGATCCGCGACATTTCGCCGAAGGCCTCTGCCCGAATCATGACCCGGAAATGTGACTCCCCGCCCTCGCGATATCCCGCATGGCCCCGGTGCTGTTCACTCTCGTCCAGCACCTCCAGCGCCCGCGGCGCGAAGCAATCTTCAAGTTTCCGCGTGATTTCCTCAGTGACACTCATTTTTCGTCACACCCCCTGTTCGAATCCCCGTCCGGCAGATTAAACTCCTGCGTCCGAGTCGGAAAGAACTCAGGACCGAGTGCAGATGTTTCGAGAAAGGATCCCGTCCCATGGCCAAATCTGATCCCTTCGGTTTCGATATCCGCGTGAAGAGCGACAAGAAAAAGCGCTCGAGGGGCAAGCGTGGCATGTCGGGCGCAATCGAAACGTCTCAGCGGGTTTGCGAGCATCCGGGCTGCGAGGAGTCCGGTAAGTACCGCGCTCCCAAATCGCCCGACTCGCTCGATGACTATTTCTGGTTCTGCAAGGACCACGTCCGCGAGTATAATCTGAAGTGGAATTTCTTCGACGGCACGACCGAGGAAGAAATGCAGGCGCAGGTCGACAAGGACCGTGTCTGGGAGCGTGAGACCAAACCGTTCAAGCAATCCGCCGAAGAACGCGCCTGGGCCCGGCTCGGCATTGACGACGCGCATCAGGTCCTTGGCGAGAACGCAACCCGCAACCCCGGCAAGGGCTCCGGTGGCAGCCGCCGCCTGCCGCCGACCGAGCGTAAGGCGCTGGAGATTCTCGACGGCAAGGATCATTGGACCAAGGCCGACATTCGCAAAGCCTACAAGGGGCTGATCAAGGTGTTGCACCCGGACATGAATGGCGGCGACCGCTCCGACGAAGAACGCCTTCAGGAAGTCGTCTGGGCCTGGGACCAGATCAAGGACAGCCGCAGCTTCAAGTAAGCCCCGGGGAGCAGCCGCGGCTCTTGTTGCTCTTGTTTGGCAACGCGGCGAGCGACAGCGCTCTCTGCTCTCGAACTCTTTTTCCTTAGTCCAGATCCGTCCATGGCCAAGGCTTCACCTCGCTCGCGGCAACCTGGTAACGCGCGGCCTTGGCGATCCAGATCCCGAGATCGGTGCCGAAATCGGCCAGCCTTTCGTTCGGTTGCCGATCGTTGAGCAGCATGATCACGATCTGCCCCAATGTCGCCACGGCCAGGATTGTGTTGGCCACCCCGATCATCACATAGATCAACAGCATGTAGACCAGGCGCAGGAAGAGCGAATCCTTCTCGCCAGGCTCCGGTTGCGGGCCGTCGAGTCGCCCGTCGATATTCTCGTTTCGCATCTCTGTCTCCGTGAAACCGTCAGGCGCGAGCTTACTCGCTCCGCCGCCGCAATCAACGACCCAGCGTCATGGGTATGAAAGGCTTGGCAGGGCAAGCGGCGCATGTTTCGGTCGCGGCAGGAACGATGAGGGATGGTATGCGTTTGTTTGGAAAATGGATTGGTCGGGTCCTGTTTGTCGCCGGGCTCTTGTTGGGGGCCTTCCTGCTCCTTGCACCGGCAATTGTCGACCGGGTGCGGAATCCGGTGGTGTCGCATGCGCCCTATCCGGTCAGCCCGGAGGCCCAGGCGTTGCATGACAGCCTGATCGTCGGCGACTGGCATGCGGATACCTTGCTCTGGAAACGCGACCTGCTCCGGCGCAACAGCAACGGTGCGGTGGATCTGCCGCGACTTGAAGAGGGCAATGTTGCCTTGCAGGTATTCACCGCCGTTACCAAGAGCCCGGCGGGCCTGAACTACGAGGGCAATTCCGCCGAGAGCTTTGACAATATCACCGCGCTCGCCGTTGGTCAGCTCTGGCCCATCCGCACCTGGGACAGCCTTCTGCAACGCGCACTTTTCCAGGCGAAGAAGCTGCATCGCTTCGAGGCGGAGAGCGACGGGCGGCTTCGGATCGTCCGCACGCAGCGCGACCTTGAGGCGGTGCTGGCCGCGCGGGCTGCCGGCGAACGGGTGACCGGCGCGTTGCTCGGGATCGAGGGATCGCACCCGCTGGAAGGGGATATCGCCAATATGGACCTGCTGGAGGCCGCCGGGCATCGCGTGATCGGGCTGCAGCATTTCTTCGACAATGACCTCGGCGGGTCGCTGCATGGGTTGGACAATGCCGGGCTGACCGATTTCGGTCGCATCGTGGTCAGTGAGATCGAGAAACGCGGCATGGTGATGGACCTTGCCCATTCCTCGCCGCGCGTTGCCGCCGAGGCGCTGCAACTCGTCTCCAGTCCGGTCATCGTCAGCCATACCGGGATCTACTCGCATTGCGAGGTGAAGCGGAATTTCCTCGACGCACTGATGATCGAGGTCGCCCGGACGGGCGGGGTGATCGGCATAGGCTTCTGGAAGGACGTAACCTGCGACGACAGTCCGGCCGGTGTGGCGGGCGCGATCAAGGCGGCCATCGCGGTTGTCGGCGAGGATCACGTCTCGCTGGGCTCGGATTATGACGGCTCCGTCACCACCGCGTTTGACAGCTCGGAGCTGGCCGCGCTGACGCAGGCGCTGATGGAGGCCGGGCTGAGCGATGCGCAGGTCCGCAAGGTGATGGGGGAGAACATGCTGCGCGTTCTGCGCGCGCGACTCCCCGAGTGATGCCGGAGCGGGCCGGCGCCCCGCAGAGGGGGGCTGCCCGGGTATGGGGGACGCCTTCCTCTTGCGCCCTTTCCCGGAATGGTGCATCCCCGGTCCCGGCCCCGTCTCAACGCGGGGTCCGATTATTCGTGAGGATCAGGATTATGGCAGCCACTCAAAACGACCCCATTGCCCGCCCCACCGAGGAAATTTCGGTCCGCGATGTCTTCGGCATCGACACGGATATGGTCGTCAAGGCATTCGCCGAGACGATCGACCGGGTCCCCGAGATTGATCCGACCTACAAATTCGATCCTGACACCACGCTCGCGATCCTTGCAGGTTTCAGCCATAACCGCCGCGTCATGATCCAGGGCTATCACGGCACGGGCAAGTCGACCCATATCGAACAGGTCGCTGCCCGGCTCAACTGGCAGACCGCACGGGTCAATCTCGACAGCCACATCAGCCGGATCGACCTGATCGGCAAGGACGCGATCAAGCTGCGCGACGGCAAGCAGGTGACGGAGTTCCATGAAGGCATCCTGCCCTGGGCGCTGCGCAATCCCGTCGCCATCGTCTTCGACGAATATGATGCCGGCCGCGCCGACGTGATGTTCGTCATCCAGCGGGTGCTGGAGCATGACGGCAAGCTCACGTTGCTCGATCAGAACGAGATCATCACCCCGCACCCCTCCTTCCGCCTCTTCGCGACGGCGAACACGGTGGGTCTCGGCGACACGACCGGACTCTATCACGGCACGCAACAGATCAACCAGGCACAGATGGACCGCTGGTCGCTCGTGGCGACGCTGAACTATCTCAGCCATGACGCCGAGACGCAGATCGTGCTCTCCAAGGCGCCGACCTACAACACCGAGAAGGGCCGCAAGGTGGTCTCCCAGATGGTGACCGTTGCGGATCTCTCGCGCACGGCCTTCATGAATGGCGAGCTGTCGACCGTCATGAGCCCGCGCACGGTGATCAACTGGGCGCAGAATGCGTTGATCTTCCGCTCGGTCGGCTATGCGTTCCGCCTGACCTTCCTCAACAAATGCGACGAACTCGAGCGGCAGACCGTGGCCGAGTTCTACCAGCGCTGCTTCGACGAAGAACTGCCCGAAAGCGCAGTCAGCACCGCGCTGGTCTGAGGCCGCGCCGGTTCGCCGAGATGAATGTCGCGCCCCCGGGGCGCGGCACGTTCAGGCCGCCCCGGCCTGACGCGTGCCTTGAATAGGCGCGCCACCTGAGCCGCAACGCCCTTCGTTGCCGGGACTCTCTCCAGACAGTCAGATTGATGGTTGCAGCCCGGACCGGCTCGGTTGCGCGTGCGGAAACGCTTCGCTGAGACGCTGCCGCACGCGCGATCCAGACCGCGCATGTCGGTCGTCGCAGTTTCAATGATTTTTATTCTGCACAGTTGATCGGCGGAAAAAATCGCTACATGATTAAAAAATGCACGTAGTGAAAACTCTCCTTTTCGCGCTTCTGCTTCTGCTCCCCGGCCAGAGGCTGTCCGCCGAGCAAGTCGAACTGCCTGAAATTGCGCAAAATTTCGCGTCCTGCGCCGGACGGCTGACCGCCTTGATGCAGCACCAGTGGCTGCTCTCGGAATCCGGCTCAGACCAGACCGAGGCGTGGCGGGCGACGATGATCGATTTGCTGGACGCGGCGCTGCCCGGAGGTGCTCAGGCGGGGCGGGAAGCGCTGCGCTATCGGTTGGCTGCGCGGCAGGCGCATGCGGCGCTTCTCTCTCGCGCGAGCTTCAACGACAGCCGACGCGATGCCGGTTGGGCGAAGCGCCGGGCCGAGGCGGAGATTGCGCAATGCCAGGCGCTGATGATCTGGTAAGGCGGATCAGCCGCCGACGATGACCGTTGGACAGCCGACAACAACGGTGCCGCCATGGCCGGTCGTGTCGCCGATTCGGACCTGGGGACGCTTGCCGACGAGCACGGTCATCGAGCCTTTCGCGGTGACGTCCGGCGGGCCGACGCAGACCGCCATGTTTCCGATCGGTGCGGCAGGCATCATGCCGATGAGCACATTGATAACGCAGGGCGGCAGGATCGGACTGCCGACATGCGGCACCGGCGGCAAAGATGGCGTGACCATCGGGCAGACATGCATGTCGCCGATGCGCGAGGCAGGCATGGGCATGGTCGCCCTCCTTCCGGGAATGACTGCCTCAGCGTAGTCCGCCGGAGGTGTGTCGGTCGAGACATTTCATCCACGTATTTTCTATTGTACCTCAGGTATCAATCGCATAAATCTTCCGCATGACCGAGATCGAATTGAAATTCGTCCTGGACGAGGAAGGTGTCAAACGCCTGCGCAGTCGGCTGAAGGCACTCAAGCTGGATGAGAGCGCCACGCGGACGCGCAGCTTGCGCAGCATCTACTACGATACTGCCGAACATGGGCTGCGCAAGGCGGGGATCGCGCTCCGGTTGCGCCGCGACGGGCGGCGCTGGCTGCAGACGGTGAAGGCGGGCACGACGATCAATGGCGGCTTGTTGCGCGCGCGGGAGGTCGAGGTGCCGGCGCCGGGCGGGCGGCTGGACCTGTCGAACATCCCGACCGTGGCGATCCGCGCCGAGGTTGAGAATGCGATTGGCGAGGCCGAGCTGCAGGTGGTTTGCGAGACCCACATGAAGCGGAGCTCCACGGTGGTGACGTTGGAGAATGGTGCCCGGATCGAGCTGGACCTCGATCTCGGAGCGATCGTCGCGGGCGAGTTGAAAGAGCCTTTCCGCGAGGCCGAGCTGGAGCTTCTGGAGGGGGACGTGGATTCGCTCTACGACCTGACGCAGATGCTCTTCCCGGAAGGTGGGTTGCATCTCTCGACAATGGCGAAATCGGCGCGCGGTTACATGCTGGCGGAAACCGGGAAGATCCAGACCGATCCACAGCCGCGCAATGCCAAGCTGGTGCCGCTGGCCTCCGAAATGACCTCCGAGATTGCGGCGCGGGACGTGCTGCGCGAATGTTTCGAACAGATCGCGGCCAATACCGAGGTCGTGCTTTTCACAGACGCGCCGGAGGGTCCGCACCAGCTGCGGATCGGTTTGCGGCGGCTGCGCGCGGCGTTCGGCATGTTCAAACCGGTGATCGGCCATCCGGAAATGCTGCGGTTGAACGAGGCGGCCAAGCAGCTCGGCGCCCGTGTCGGCGCACTGCGCGATCTTGACGTGGTCATCACCGATATCATTGATCCGGAACAGGCGCTGCACCCGCAGGAGCAGGGGTTCAACACCTTGCGGCAAGTCATCGAGACGCGACGGGAGGTGGTGCGCAAGGAATTGCGGGCCTATTTGCGCTCCGAAACGGCGCAGTCTTTCCAGATCGACCTTGCGCGCTTTATCGAGACACGGCGTTGGCTGGCGCCCGAGGATTTCGAACAGACGGCGCGGCTGGCGCAGCCGATCCGGGACCTGTCCTGCAAGGCGCTTGGAAAGCGCTGGAAGAGCTGTGTGAAACATGCGCGTGGCATCGATCATCTGACCATCGACGCGCGCCACGAATTGAGAAAGGAGCTGAAGAAGCTCCGCTACACGATTGAGTTCCTTGGCCCCCTCTATTCGGAGAAAAAGGTCGGGATCTTCGTGAAGAAGATGAAGCGGATGCAGAACATCTTCGGCGATCTCAACGATCTTGCCATGGCCGAAGACCTGCTGTGCCAGCCCGACAGCCCCGGTGCGCGGAACGTCAATGCGCAGCGCGCGGTTGGCAGGGTGTTGGGCGCGCGCTCGGTCAAGGCGGAAGCGGCCTGGGCGCATGCGCGCGAACTCTGGCACGGTGTCGTCGAGACGGGGCCATTCTGGAAATAGGCGGCGCCCCGGCGAGAGGGCTTTCTTTTCAAGAGCTTCCGGTGCAGTCTGGTCGCAGGTTGGACTGTCGGGGGATGGCATCATGAGCGAGATGGAAGAGGCGAAGCAGGGTGGTTCGCCGCGCGCATTGGTTGCGGGGCTCATGGCCCTTCTTGGCGGCGTATTTTTCGCCGTGCTGTTGGGCGATGATGTCGAGAACTTCACCGGATCCGAATGGGCAGACCTGCCGACGGCGCTGATTGTGCGCTACCTCGTGGCGATGGCGCTTGGCGGCGCGCTTGCGGGCTGGCTGCTGGCCGGGATGTTCGGGCGGGGCGGGATCGGCGGCTGGGCGTTTGCGGCCATTGGCGGTGTGTTGGCGACCTGCTGTGCCGGACTGTTTGGTTCGGCCGTCGGGCTGTTGCCGGACCTTCTGGCCAATGGATGGCAGATGGCAGACCTGATCCCGATCCTTTTTGGCTTGCTGGTCGTGCCGCTTGCGATGGCCGCGCGTCCCTTCCTGGCGCTCGGTTGGGTGGTGTTGATCGTTGTAACCCACTTGCTGGCCAAGCGTCGCCGCGGCGGCTGAGGCGGCGGGGCGTTCGAGCTGTTGGATTCAGGTCCTGAGGGGGGCGGTGTCCGGTCCCATGATCCTTTTCGGATCGACCTGCCGCCGCTTTCGCCCGAACGCATGGTAACGGGCCGCGCTGCGTCAGCCAGAGTTGCGGGGAAGTTTGGGCAGAGCCCCTGGATCAGAGGGGGCGGCAGTGATCCTGTCTGTCTCGGCCCCCTCACGCGGAGAGCGTCGAGCGCACCCACCGCGGCCGCCGGGTCATCTCGGCCAGAGAGACCGTCGGCGCGTGCCGTCCGCCGAGTTTCAGCGTCGCGGCCTTCAACTCCTCGATCGCCTCGTTGGAGTTGGTCGACAGCGAACTCGCCGGGATCGGACGCCCGAAGGTCAGCCGGAAGGGCTGGCGATCCTTGTTCAGCGTCTCGTGGAACAGGGTGATATCGCGCAAGCTCGGGTGGATCATGTCGAAGAGGTAGAACAGCGCCGAATTGCGCGCGCGCACGTTGACCGGGATCACGTCCAGATCCCATTTGCGGGCGATCATCGCCGCCGAAGCCATCCAGTCGCGCTCATGCAGCTTCAGCCAGCGACGTTTCGCCAGCCGTCCGGCGGGAAAGATTACGCCGATGCGACCCGCGTCGATCGCCTTGCGCGTATAGGCCATTGTTTCACGTGTCTTGGCATGGCTGCGTTTCTCCAGCCGCCATTCCACGGGGCAGATCATCGACTCCATCTGCGGCATGACCCGCAGGATATCCGTATTGGCATAGATGAACGGATCCTGCCGCCGCCGCATGATCGCGTCCCAAAGGATAATCCCGTCGCCGATCCCGGTCGGGTGGTTGGCAACGATCAGAGCTGAGCCGTTCGCGGGGACGTTCTCGAGGCCGCTGATCTGCACGTCCCGCGCGATCAGGTCGGCCATGCACCGCATGATCACGTCATTGGGCTCGTCCTTGAGCTCCGTGCCAAGTTCGACGGTTCTGTCATAGCCCAGCATGCGGTTGAGCAAGCGGCGCGAATTGCGGCTGACGGGGTTGTCCTTGAAGAGCCAGGCCGCCCGTTCCTGGATCAGCGGATCAAATCTATCTTGCATGGCCTCACCCCAGCAAATTCATGGGGTTGGAAGAACCCGGCCCGTAATACGGCATTTTCCGACCCCAAGTCTTGCGCCCGCGCGCGCACAGTTTTGCAGCGCTACAGAGTCAGCTTATCAGCTTGATGACGGGTCGTCACGCGCAAGTGAACGCTATGGCGGTTCTCTGCCCCCCATGAAAAGCTGATTCTTCGGGTCATGTCATGGCGCGGCAGGGGCGGGGACCGCCCGGGCGATGCCAAATCCCGCAAAGTGTGATTCGCGGCACGCGGTGATTCCCGCGTGCCCGGCCAGCGCGATTCGTTCAGTCCCCGAGGATTCGTCCCACCATTTCGGCCGTGTCCCGACTCAGCCCGGGCGTGGCCGCGAGCCGCTGAAGATTCTCCCGCATCATCCCCTGTCGGTCGGCGTCGTAGCGCCGCCAGGTCTCGAAAGCGGTGACCATGCGAGCGGTGGTCTGCGGGTTAACCGGATCGAGACGGATCAGCCAGTCCGCCAGCAGCGCGTAGCTCGCCCCGGAGGGATCGTGGAACCCGGCGGCGTTCATCGCCAGCCCGCCCATCACCGCGCGGAAACGGTTGGGATTTTTCCAGTCGAAATCACTGTCCTCGGTGAGCCGGCGGATCGAGGTGGCCGTCTTCTCCGGCGCGGCTAGCCCCGCCTGCAGGCCGAACCATTTGTCCATGACCAGCCGGTCGCCCTGCCACTGTTTGCGGAAAGCCGCGAGCGATGCCTCGGCCTGGCCGATATCGAGCAGGCAGGAGAGCGCGCCGAGCTGCTCGGTCATGTTGTCGGCTGCCTGGTATTGCGCGGTTGCGCGGGCGCCGTCATCGACGAGGCTCAGGAAGCCGAGCGCGGCCTGGCGCAGCGCACGCAGGCCGGCATCCTCGGCATTCGGCTGGTAGGGGCCGTGGATCGCCATCTCGTCATAGAGTACGTCGAGCACTGGCCCGAGGCTCTCCGCAATCGCCTTGCGCAGACGCTGGCGCGCGGCGTGGATGACCAGCGGGTCGGGCGTGCGGCCGGCCTCGAACAGGGTCTGGGCGAGGTCATCCTGCCCGGGCAGGCCAAGCGCGAGGGCGCGGAAGGCTGGGTCGAGGCTGTCATCGCGGGCGACATCCTTCAGCGCGTCAAGGAAACCGGCATCCGGTGCCGTGTCCTCGGTAATCATGCGCAGCAGCACATCCTTGGCCAGTGCGCGCCCTGCCTCCCACTTGTTGAACGGGTCGGTGTCATGGGCGAGCAGGAAGGCGCGGTCCTGCGCCGACAGGTCGCGCTCGACGATCACCGGCGCGGAGAAATCGCGCAGGATCGAGGCCACGGGTTTCGCGGCCAGCCCCTCGAAGGTGAAGCTCTGTTCGGCCTCGGTGAGTTCGAGCACGCGGGTCGGCACGACCTCGTCGCCATTGGGCGAGAGCAGCCCGACCGCCACCGGGATCACCAGCGGCTGCTTGTCCGGCTGGCCGGGCGTCGGCGGGGTCTGCTGCGAGAGGGTGAGCGTGTAGGTGCCGTCTTCGAAGCATTCATCGACCGCAAGGCGCGGTGTGCCGGCCTGGGAATACCAGCGCTTGAACTGCGAGAGATCCCGCCCCGTGGCGTCCTCGAAGACCTTGAGCCAGGCCTCGATCGTCGTCGCCTCGCCATCGTGGCGCTCGAAATAGAGATCGAGCGCCCGGGCGTAGCCCTCGTCGCCGACGAGACGCTTGAGCATCCCGATCACCTCGGCACCCTTTTCATAGACGGTGGCGGTGTAGAAATTGTTGATCTCGACAAAGCTTTCCGGTCGCACCGGATGGGCCAGCGGGCCATTGTCCTCGCGGAACTGACGACCACGCAGCGCCAGCACGTCATTGATCCGCTGCACGGCGCGGGAGCGCTCGTCGCCGGAAAACTGCTGGTCGCGGAAGACGGTCAGCCCTTCTTTCAGGCAGAGCTGGAACCAGTCGCGGCAGGTGATGCGGTTGCCGGTCCAGTTATGGAAATATTCATGCGCGATGATGCCCTCGATGCGCTCGAAATTGGCATCCGTCGCGGTCTCGGGCGAGGCGAGCACGGCGGAGGAGTTGAAGATATTCAGCCCCTTGTTCTCCATCGCGCCCATGTTGAAATCGTCCACGGCGACGATGTTGAAGATGTCGAGATCGTATTCGCGCCCATAGACCTCCTCATCCCATGTCATCGAGCGCTTGAGCGCGTCCATGCCGAAGGCGCATTTCTTCAGGTCGGGCGCGCGGACCCAGATATTCAGCTCGACCTCCCGGCCCGAGCGGGTGGTGAAGCGGTCGGGATGGTTGACGAGATCGCCCGCCACCAGCGCGAAAAGATAAGCCGGTTTCGGCCAGGGGTCGGACCATTCAGCCCAGCCCGCGCCCTCGGCCGTCTTGTTGCCGTTGGAGAGCAGCACCGGCAGGTCGCTCTCGATGCGAATATCGAAGGGCGCCATGACGTCCGGGCGGTCGGGATAATAGGTGATCTTGCGGAAGCCCTCGGCCTCGCATTGCGTGCAATACATGCCGCTGGACATGTAGAGCCCTTCCAGCGCGGTGTTGGTCTCGGGGCTGATCTCGACCTCGGCCTCCCAGGTGAACGGACCGTCAGGAATGGCGACGGTGATGCCATGTTCGACCGTGTGCGGGGAGACCTCCTTGCCGTCGATCTTGGCCCAGATCAGCTTGAGCGTTTCGCCATGCAGGAAAAACGGTCCGTCGGCGTTCTCCGGATTGGGCACGAAGTCAATTTTCGAGATCACGCGTGTCGCCTGCGGGGCGAGGCGGAAGGTGAGGTGAACCTGCGTTACGCGGTGGGTGAAGGGCGCGTAATCTGCGAGAAAAACAGTGGTCTGGCTGTCCTGCGACATCAAGAAATCTCCGGCTGAGAGTCGCGCGCACCCTAGTCTTCTGTGGCGGCAGCGTCCATCGGGTTGGCGGAGAGGCCAGCGGGACGTTGGGCCAGCAGGAACATCCCAATGGAGCGCTGACCGGCACGGCTCCCGTCACCTGTTCCTGCAAGCGAGTCGAACTCTTCAGTCTGCAGGTCTACAGGACGACCGAAAGGGCGATCCAAAGCCCCCAGATCAGCAGAACGCTGCCCGACGCCAGGTCGAGCCAGCGCATCGCGTCGGCATTCATCCGGTTTCCGACCCATCCAGCGAGTTGGACCAGCATCAGCCACCAGAGCGCGGACCCCATGAAAACACCGATCACCAGCAGATATGGCGCTGTCGGATTGCCGGAGGCGGCCGAGCCGAGGGCCGCGATCATGCCGATAAAGGCGAGGATCGTCATCGGATTGGAGAGCGTCAGCGCAAAACTCGTGGCCCAGGCAGACAACACGCCGCGATAGGGGCGCCCATCGCTCACCGCCACCGGTTCCGCCGCGCGAACCGCAATGAAATAACCGCGCAGGGACAAGGCGCCGAGCGTGGCGATCAGCAAGCCGCCGGCGATGGCCAACGAATCCGCATAGGAGACGAGCAGACCCGTCGCCGCGAACCCCGCCGCAACCATGAGCCCGTAAAGACCATCGGCGGTCGCCGCGCCGAGCCCCGTCGCGAGCCCTGCCGCGCGTCCATCCATCAGCGTCCGGCGAATGCAGAGCAGGCCAATGGGGCCGACAGGGGCGGCAATGGCGAAGCCGATTCCGATCCCCTTGACGAGCGGCTCGATCAACCTCCGGCCTCCCGGTCGAGCCCGTCAATCGGGATGGCGCCGCTTTCCTTCAGAGCTTCCAACGATACGAGCGTCTCTGTTCTGCGAATGGCGGGCAGGGGCTTCAGGACCTCCTGCAGGAAGGCCTGCAGGTTACGGCTATCCTTCACGCGGATCTTCATCAGGTAGGAATGCGGCCCGCTCACATGATGAAGCTCCATCACCTCCGGGCGCGCGATGAGCGCGGCGCAGGCCTCTGCCTCGCCGCTATACTCCATGTCGATCAGCACCAGCGCGCAGAGCGCGGCGCCAACAGCCTCCGGGTCCAGCCGCGCCTGCCAACCTGTCACAATGCCCTGCGCGACGAGGCGCCGGACACGCTCATTGGCGGAGGAAACGGAGAGACCAACCTCCTCGGCCAGTTCCGCGCTTGACGCGCGGCCGTTGACCTGAAGAAGGCTGCAAATTTTTCGGTCTATTCTGTCCATGTCTGTCTATTTGACGGAAAAAATATAATAGTGCAATAAAAGAACCTGAAGTATAGTGAAAATTTGCTATACTTGCTGGATTAGCCCGACCCGCTTCGGTAGATCCGCGCCGATCCGATCCGAGAATGCCCGCCCTTCCCCAGACTGGCTATTCCTGTCAAAATGGCCCACAACATCTGGCAACCAACACCAAGAAGAGCAGCAGTATGCCCGACGATCTCCTCTCCGGCGGCGAGAGCCCCCAAGCCTATGACGCGTCCTCCATCGAGGTGCTCGAAGGGCTGGAGCCTGTCCGCAAACGCCCCGGCATGTATATCGGCGGCACCGATGAGCGCGCGCTGCACCACATGGTCGCCGAGGTGCTCGACAACTCCATGGACGAGGCCGTCGCAGGCTACGCCAACCGGATCGAGGTCGAGCTGCACGCCGATTACGCCGTCACCATCCGCGACAATGGCCGTGGCATCCCGGTCGATCCGCATCCGAAATTCCCCGACAAATCGGCGCTCGAAGTCATCCTTTGCACCCTGCATGCGGGCGGCAAGTTCTCCGGCAAGGCCTACCAGACCTCCGGCGGTTTGCACGGCGTCGGCGCATCGGTCGTCAACGCGCTCTCCGACAGCATGGTCGTCCAGGTCGCCCGCGACCGCCAACTCCACGAGCAGCGTTTCTCCCGCGGCCTCCCGCTCGGCCCGGTCGAGATCGTCGGCAAGGCGCCCAACCGGCGTGGCACCACCGTCACCTTCCATGCCGACGAGGAAATCTTCGGCCATCACCGCTTCAAACCGGCCCGTCTCTTCAAGTCGATCCGTTCCAAGGCCTATCTCTTCTCCGGCGTCGAGATCCGCTGGAAATCCGAGATCGACGACGGCGAGACCCCGACCGAAGCCACCTTCCACTTCCCCGGCGGCCTCGCGGACTACCTGCGCGAAACCATGAACGGCTCGACGACCTATGCCGAGAACCCCTTCGCCGGAAAGGTCTCCTTCCAGGAGAAATTCGGCGAGCCCGGCTCCGTGGAATGGGCGATCAACTGGACGCCGACCCGCGACGGCTTCCTCCACTCCTATTGCAACACCGTGCCGACCCCCGAAGGCGGCACGCATGAGCAGGGCTTCTGGAACGCGATCCTCAAGGGCATCCGCGCCTATGGTGAGCTCAGCAACAACAAGAAGGCCGCGCAGATCACCCGTGACGACCTGACATCGGGCGGCTGCGCGCTGGTTTCCTGCTTCATCGCCGAACCCGCCTTTGTCGGCCAGACCAAGGACCGCCTCTCCACCGAAGCCGCCGCCCGGATGACTGAAAACGCCGTGCGCGACCATTTCGACAACTGGCTGGTCTCCGACCCGAAATCCGCCGGCTCCATCCTCGATTTCCTCGTCCTGCGCGCCGAGGAACGGCTGCGGCGCCGGCAGGAAAAGGAAACCGCCCGGAAGTCGGCCACCAAGCGGCTGCGCTTGCCCGGAAAGCTGGTCGATTGCTCGGCCACCAACCGCGCCGGCACCGAGCTTTTCATCGTCGAGGGCGACTCGGCGGGCGGCTCGGCCAAGATGGCCCGCAACCGCAAGACGCAGGCGCTGCTGCCCCTGCGCGGCAAGATCCTCAACGTGCTCGGCGCCGCCTCCTCCAAGCTCGGCTCCAATGCCGAGATCTCGGACCTGACACAGGCGCTCGGCACCGGCATCGGCACGAGATTCAACCTCGACGACCTGCGCTATGACAAGGTCATCATCATGACCGACGCCGATGTCGACGGCGCCCATATCGCTGCGCTGCTGATGACCTTCTTCTTCGCCCAGATGCGCCCGATGATCGACGCCGGGCACCTCTACCTCGCCTGCCCGCCGCTCTACCGTCTCACGCAGGGGGCCAAACGCGTCTACTGCCTCGACGAGGCCGAGCGGGACGCGTGGATGGAAAAGGGGATCGGCGGCAAGGGCAAGATCGACGTCTCCCGTTTCAAGGGCCTCGGCGAGATGGACGCCAAGGACCTCAAGGACACCACGATGAACCCGGCGACCCGCAAGCTCATCCGCGTCAGCATCGACGAGGACGAACCGGGCGAGACCGGGGATCTGGTGGAACGGCTGATGGGGAAAAAGCCGGAACTGCGCTTCCAGTATATTCAGGAGAATGCGCGGTTTGTGGAGGAGTTGGATGTTTGAGGTATTGCGGTGCGGGTCTTCAAATTCTGTAACCTAGAGTTCGGCCGAGACAACCTCAAACGACACCGGCTCAAGATTTCAACGCTTTCTGACCTCAACGATCCCTTTGAGTTTCGAGGTTTCAAGGTCAAAGGAAAGGCTTCGCGTCTAACTTGGGATCGAACGCGGTCAAGCCTACTGTCAAACAAAGGGATCATTTGCTTTAGCCGCGATTGGAGCGATCCAGTTCTTTGGAGCCACTACGCCGACTCGCATCGCGGCCTTGCGCTTGGCTTCGATATTCCCGATGACTTATTGGTTGGCGTCGACTATCGAAAGAAGCGAAAGAACTATGGCGATATCTCTTCGTTGTCGAAGAACGAAAAAGAAGCACTCATTCTGAGTTCGTTGGCCACCAAATACAAACGATGGGAGTACGAAAACGAAGTTCGCGTTTTTGTATCAATTGAAACTAAAGATCCAGAAACAAAACTATTTTTCAAGAACTTCGACGAAAAACTAGTTTTGAAGGAAATCGTAATAGGTCCTCTCGCCAAGGTCTCATCACATGAACTTCGGAAGGCTTGCGGACAGCCAGACATAAAAGTCACCACGTCTAGGTTAGCCTTCACAAAGTACGGCGTCGTATCGCAAGAGAACCCAAAGTTTTGGAAGTAGACCGAAGCCACAGCTTTCTTGTCCATTCGCTCGTTTCCGAGGGCCGCGCCCGACCCTGGGTGGGCGCTTCGCAACGCCGGTTCAACGCGATTTATCCCAAAGCCCCGAACGACGTCTCAATGACGCAAGACCTTGCCAGAGCGCCCTCCCGGGGGAAGGGTCGGGCGCGGCCCGGGCTAGTCGCCCGGGCCAACATTTGATCGGCGAGCGACCTCGAATCCGAAGGTCAGCCCGTCCGCGCCCGCTTTCTCCTCGCCGCCGCCACCCCTTCGCGCTATGCAGCGCGGATGAATACCGACAATTTCGAAATCTACCTCACCGCCACGCCCGGGCTTGAGGCCACGCTGTGCGAGGAGGCGCTGGAGCGCGGCTTTGCCGGCGCGCATGTCTCCGAGGGCGGCGTGGTGTTTCGGGGCGGCTGGCCAGATGTCTGGCGCGCCAACCTGGAGCTGCGGGGCGCGACGCGGGTGCTGGCCCGGCTCGGCGCCTTCCGCGCCTTCCACCTCGCGCAGCTCGACAAGCGGTCGCGGAAATTCCCCTGGGGGAGCTTCCTGCGGCCGGGTCAGGCGGTGCGGGTCGAGGCGGTGACGAAGAAGTCGAAGATCTACCATGCGGGGGCGGCTGCGCAGCGGATCGAACGGGCGCTGCGCGAGGAGGCGGGTGTCGAGATCTCGGCGGAGGCCACGTTGCGGCTGATGGTGCGGATCGACGACAACCTTGTGACCATTTCGGCGGACACGACGGGCGAGTCCCTGCACAAGCGCGGCCACAAGGAATATGTCGGCAAGGCGCCGATGCGCGAGACCATGGCGGCGATGTTCCTGCGCCAATGCGGGTTTGACGGGACCGAGCCGGTGCTCGACCCGATGTGCGGCTCGGGCACCTTCGTTCTGGAAGCCGCCGAGATCGCTGCCGGGCTGCTCCCCGGCCGCACGCGCAGCTTTGCCTTCGAGGAGCTGACCAGCTTCGACGCGCAGTCCTGGGAGGCGATGCGCGCGCCCGGGGAGCGCCGCCCGGTCGAGACCCGTTTTTACGGCTCGGACCGCGATGACGGCGCCATCCGGGGGGCTCTGGCCAATGCCGAGCGCGCCGGGCTGTCCGATCTGTGCAGCTTTACTCGCTCTGCTGTCGCCGACCTGCAGCGCCCCGAGGGACCGCCGGGACTGGTGATGATCAACCCGCCCTATGGTGCCCGGATTGGCAACCGCAAGCCGCTCTTCGCGCTGCACGCCGCACTCGGGCAGGTGCTCAAGGAGCGTTTCCGGGGCTGGCGCGTCGGGATCGTAACCTCCGACGGTGGATTGGCGAAGGCGACGAGCCTCCCCTTCGAGTCGCTCGGTCCGCCGGTCGCACATGGCGGATTGAAGGTGAAGCTCTATCGAACGGGCGCGCTCTAGGCGTTGCGGGGTGCCGGATGGGGCGCGAGAAGGTTCCATCGGGAGCCGTGCCAGCGCCTGCCCGTGGGGTGGCGCTGCAACATCCGGGGACTGCACTTGATCCCGGTCAAACTCGAAGAAGTTCAAGCCGGTGCGCGCGGATGACAAAGCGCCAGCCCGCGGGGACGGGCAGGCGCTGCCTCTCGGCGATTGCAAGCAATCGCCTGCCGGTTGGGCATTGCAGGGCAATGCCCAATAGGACGGCGGCTTCGCCTTTATTCCGTGCCTGACGGCGCATCGGCCCCAAACCCGCGATTGGTTCAGAGCATGCGCCCAGCCTCAGCCGAGCTTCTTCGCCACGATCTCGTTCACGGCCTTCGGATTGGCCTTGCCGCCCGTCGCCTTCATCACCTGTCCGACAAACCAGCCCGCGAGCTTGGGATTGATCTTGGCCTTCTCGACCTGGGACGGGTTGGCCTCGATGATCTCGTCCACCACCTTCTCGATGGCGCCGGTATCGGTGACCTGCTTCATGCCGCGGCTTTCGACGATCTCGGCCGGGTCACCACCTTCGGTATAGACGATCTCGAACAGGTCCTTGGCGATCTTGCCGGAGATATCGCCCTTGGAGATCAGGTCGATGATCCCGCCGAGCTGGGCGGCGGAAACCGGGCTGTTGGTGATGTCGTGATCTTCTTTTTTCAGCCGGCCGAAAAGCTCGTTGATGACCCAGTTGGCGGCGAGCTTGCCGTCGCGCCCGGTGGCCACGTCCTCGAAAAAGGCGGCTGCCTCGGCTTCGGCGGTCAGCACCGAGGCGTCATACTCGGTCAGCCCAAAATCGCTCACGAAGCGCGCCTTCTTCTCGTCCGGCAGTTCCGGCAGGGTCTTGGCAATGCCGTCGACCCAGTCCTGTTCGATCTCCAGCGGCAGCAGGTCCGGACAAGGGAAGTAGCGATAGTCATGCGCTTCTTCCTTGGACCGCATGGAGCGGGTCTCGCCTTTGTCAGGGTCGAAGAGGCGTGTCTCCTGATCCACTGAGCCGCCATCTTCGAGGATGGCGATCTGGCGGCGGGCTTCGACATCGATGGCCTGCTGGATGAAGCGCATGGAGTTCATGTTCTTGATCTCGCAGCGCGTGCCGAGATGGGCGAAGTCCTGTGTTGCCTGGTATTTCTCGTACTGGCCGGGGCGGCAGACGGAGACGTTCACGTCGGCCCGCAGGTTGCCGTTCTGCATGTTGCCATCGCAGGTGCCGAGATAGCGCAGGATCTGGCGCAGCTTGACCACATAGGCCGCTGCCTCTTCGGGGCCGCGAATGTCTGGACGGGAGACGATCTCCATCAGCGCCACGCCGGTCCGGTTGAGATCGACGAAGGACATATGCGGGTCCATGTCGTGGATCGACTTGCCGGCATCCTGCTCGATATGGATGCGTTCGATGCGCACGAGGCGGGCAACGCCGGGCGCCATATCGACCAGCACTTCGCCTTCACCGACGATCGGGTGGTAAAGCTGCGAGATCTGATAGCCCTGCGGCAGGTCCGGGTAGAAATAGTTCTTCCGGTCGAAGGCGGAGAAGAGGTTGATCTCGGCTTTGAGGCCCAACCCGGTGCGCACGGCCTGCTCGACGCAGAACTCGTTGATCACCGGCAGCATGCCCGGCATGCCGGCATCGATGAAGGCCACGTTGGAGTTCGGCTCGGCGCCGAAGGTGGTCGAGGCGCCGGAGAAGAGCTTGGCCTTGGAGGCGACCTGGGCATGAACCTCCATGCCGATCACCAGTTCCCAATCTTCCTTCGCACCGGAGATTACCTTGGGTTTGGGGGCTTCGTAGGTGAGGTCGAGCATTGCGGCAGGTCCCTTTGACTGATCGCAGCGGTCTTAGACCGGCATGCCGTCCGGGGCAAGACGGCACGGCTCAAAGCGGGCGCTTCGGCACGTCGAGGGAGGGTAAAAGCGGCGGTTCGAGCGCAAGATGCCGCCGATTGTGACTGCCCCCCTTTGCCAGTGCGGCCGATCCCGGGTATTCCGGGCGCAATGAGTCCGCTGCCACGAGATATCAAAATGTTCCATACGCTCCCTCGCGCTGTGTGCGCATCGTTCCTGCTTGGGGCCTTTGTCCTGAGTGGCTGCGCCGAGACATCTGGCGATACGACCGCCTCCACGAAAGCGCCTACGGTTGATTACGACATGCGGTGGGACCATCGGACTGAGTCCGATGACTGGACGAAGAGCGCCCTGTCCGCACTGCGCAGCCATGGTTCGGTCCTGCCCAGCATGGTGCCGCGCGATATCGAGACCTGGTGCCCGGGATATATCGATGCCAGCCAGGAAGATCGCGAGGCGTTCTGGATCGGGTTGATCTCGGCGCTGGCCAAGCATGAGAGCACCTGGAACCCGAGTGCTGTCGGCGGCGGCGGCCGCTGGTTCGGGCTGGTGCAGATCGCGCCGCCCACGGCGCGCGGCTATAGCTGCAAGGCGACGAGCGGGGCGGCGCTGAAGAACGGGTCGGACAATGTCAGCTGCGCCATCCGCATCATGTCCCACACGGTGGCGCGCGATGGCGTTGTCAGCCAGGGGATGCGGGGGGTGGCCGCCGATTGGGGGCCGTTCCATTCGTCGAGCAAACGCTCCGACATGATTGCCTGGACCAAGGCGCAGCCGTTCTGCCAGCCCAATGCGTCCCTCGTGGAAGAGATGAAGGACAAGGGGCCGATGGTTCTGTTCAAGGGCAAGAGCGAAGGCTGATCGGCGGTCCGGCGTCGCCGGGACCGGGAAGACGGAGCCGGCATGGGCAGGTGTCGCCATTGCGGCCTTCCGTCCCGAAACCGCGCATTTGGCGCTCGGCCCCGATGTTCCTGAACGGCTCACGTCATCGCAAGCTATAGACCCGAATGAGAAAGGCCCGGCGCTCTCGCGCCGGGCCTTCTTCATTCGGTTGACCGAATAGCCGCCTCAGCCGCCCCAGATATAGACGGCGAAGAAGAGGAAGAGCCAGACGACATCCACGAAGTGCCAGTACCAGGCCGCCGCCTCGAAGCCGATATGGCTCTCGGGGGTGAAATGGCCGGCACGGGTGCGCAGGTAGCAGATGAACAGGAAGATCGTGCCGATGATGACATGCGCCCCGTGGAAGCCGGTCGCCATGAAGAAGTTGGCGCCATAGATGTTGCCGGCAAAGCCGAAGGCGGCGTGGCTGTACTCATAGGCCTGGAAGACGGTGAAGATCAGGCCGAGCACAACTGCGATGATCAGGCCCATCTTCATGTCCTTGCGGTTGTTGTTGTCATGGACCAGCGCGTGGTGGGCCCAGGTCGCCGCACAGCCCGAAAGCAGCAGGATGAGCGTGTTGATCAGCGGCAGGTGCCAGGGATCGAAGGTCTCGATGCCGGCGGGCGGCCAGACGCCGTCAACAGCCGGGCTTTCCGGCCCCATCGGGTAGAGCGCGTGCTTGAAGAAGGACCAGAACCAGGCCGCGAAGAACATCACTTCGGACATGATGAACAGGATGAAGCCATAGCGCAGCCCGATCAGCACCACCGGGGTGTGATCGCCCGCCTTCTCTTCGGCAACGGTTTCGGAAAACCAGGCAAACATCGTGTAGCAGACGCCGATCAGCCCGGCGAAAAACAGGAAGGGCGTGATCTCGTGCATCCAGAGCACAGCTCCGAAGAGCATCACGAAGCCGGAGACCGCGCCGATGAACGGCCAGATCGACGGCGGCAGGATGTGGTAATCGTGGTTCTTGGCGTGAGCCATAGTAAGGTCCCTTTGCGCGTTTCTTGTCAGGGGCTGGTCAGTCTGTTCAGTCGTTCAGGACCAGCGCCGCCTGCTCTTGCGGCAGGTCGATTTCGTGGAATGTGTAGGAAAGCGTGATGCGCGGCGCGTGCTTGGCGTCGCGATCATTGACGATATCGGGGTCGACATAGAAAGACACCGGCATGATGACGCTCTCGCCGGGCTGAAGGACTTGCTCCTCGAAGCAGAAACAGTCGATCTTGACGAAGTAGCTGCCGGCGTCGAACGGGGCCACGTTGTAGCTGGCGGAGCCGGCCACGGGGCGATCGGTCGGATTATGGGCCTCGTAGAAGGCCAGGCCGGTCTCACCGATCCGGATCTCCATCTCGCGTTGCATCGGCTTGAAGGACCAGGGCATGCCCCGTTCCAACGAGCCATCGAACCGGACCTTGATGGTCTTGTCGAGAACGATGTCGGAGCCGGCTTCGGACGTGTTTGTTGTGCCGCCATAGCCGGTGACACGGCAGAAGAAGTCGTAAAACGGCACCGAGGCCCAGGCCAGCGACCCCATCAGCACGACCACGCCCAGCGTCTGGGCGAGGGTGCGCTGCGGTCCCTGGAGCCTACGGAAGATCACTGGCCAGACTCCCCGTTCGCAGAGGTGTTGACCATGCCCGTGCCGAGCACGTCCTGCCCGCCGCCGACCTTGACGATGGTCATGCCGAAGACGATGCCGACAAAGGCGATCAGGATCAGCCCGAGCCCCATGTTGCGGCCCCGGCGGCGGTCGTGCATCTCATGGGTTGCGCGGATCATGAAAAACCTCCCCAAAAGCCGAAGCTGCGCAGGGCGGCATCGACCAGAAGTGCGGTGAAATGGGCGAAGAGATACCACAGCGAGAGCTTGAAGAAGCGCTTCTCCTCGCCATAAGCGTCGGCTTCTGCCTGCGCCGTGTCGCGTTTCCAGATTTTCCAGGCGCCCACGAGGAAGCGGAAATTCATCACCAGGGCGCAGGCCAGATAGGCCGGTCCGCCGATGGAGGTGAAAGCCAGCCCCAGCGAGGTGACTGCGAGCAGCACCGTGTAGGCGAGGATATGGCGGCGCGTGGCGTCGTGACCGTGGGTCACGGTCAGCATCGGCACCTTCGCCTCGTCGTAATCCGACTTCATGAACAGCGCCAGCGCCCAGAAATGCGGCGGCGTCCAGATGAAGATCAGCGCGAACATCAGCACGGATTCGACAGACACCCCGCCCGTTGCAACTGCCCAGCCGATCATCGGCGGGAAGGCCCCGGCGGCACCGCCGATGACGATGTTTTGCGGCGTCCAGCGCTTCAGCCACATCGTGTAGACCACGACATAGAAGAAGATGGTGAAAGCCAGCAGCGCGCCGGCAACGATATTGGCCGACAGCGCCAGCATCATCACAGCGAGACCGGACAGCGCGAGGCCCAACCCGAGCGCTTCGCCCTCGGAGACCTTGCCGGCCGGGATCGGACGCTTCTGGGTGCGGCGCATGATGCGGTCGATATCTGCGTCCCACCACATGTTCAGAGCGCCGGAGGCGCCGCCGCCAAGGGCGATGAAGAGCACAGAGGTGAAGATCAGGAAGGGATGCACGGGCGTCGGCGCCACGAGCAGACCCACCAGCGCGGTGAAGACCACCAGCGACATGACGCGGGGCTTCAGGAGCGCGAAGTAATCCTTCAGCTCCGGCTCCGCGCCACGGGTCGCGGCGGGCGCGACGCTATGCAGGGACGTATCGGACATCTGCGGTTACTCGGCAGAGGCCAGGTTCAGGTCGCGCGGCTTGCCCGCATATTCCTCGATCGCACCGTCGAGCCACTGCTCATAGGCCTCTTCGCTGACAACTTTCACGGTGATCGGCATATAGGCATGGGCGATGCCGCAAAGCTCCGAGCACTGACCGAAATAGACGCCTTCTTCCTCTGCCTTGAACCACAGCTCGGCAAGGCGACCCGGTACGGCATCCTGCTTCACGCCGAAGGCGGGGATCGTCCAGGCATGGATCACGTCGGCGGCGGTCACCTGAACGACCACGGTCTTGTTCACAGGAACGACGACGGCAGTGTCGGTCGCGAGCAGGAAATGCTCCTTCTCGTAGCCAGCCGCTTCGAGCTCGGCCACGACCTCGTCGGTCAGTTTGTTGTCGGCATCCTGGCCGATCATGTAGCTGTCGAACTCGAATTCGTGGTCCTGGTATTCATAGGTCCAGTACCACTGGTTGCCGATCGCCTTGATGGTGATGTCGCCTTCCGGGATGATCTGCTGCTTGAACAGGACAGGCAGCGAGAAGGAGCCGATGAAAATCAGGATGATGATCGGAACAACCGTCCAGGCAATCTCGATCGGCGAGTTATGCGTGAACCGTGCCGGCTCCGGATTGGCTTTGCGATTATGGCGCAGGAAGACATAGCCCATCAGTCCCATGACGAAGAGCACGATTGCAAAGATGATCCAGTTCAGCAGCCCGTCAAGAAAGTGGATATCGCGGGCAAGCTCGGTCGCAGCCGGCTGGAATCCGATACCGCCGGGCACCGGTGCCCCCTTCACTTCGAGAGTGCCTGCATCCTGTGCCAGCGCAGTGCCAGTCACAAAAAAACTCGCAAGGGCAGCCGACAGGCCGCTCTTAAGCGTCAAAAGTCGCATCAATATTTTGTCCCGTTCGCTAAGCGGCTTGCGCCGCGACGGGCCCCCTCCCAGATGGCACTTGGCCAGCAGGACCCAGAGCCCGCTTGTGTCCTCGCGGCAGCAGACCATATTAAACAAAACCGCACAAGCCGGTGATTTGAAATTTCGACTCACTCGCGAATGCACAGGACCCTTGCACCGGCAACAGGAGCCATCCCCTTGACCTCAATCGAAAATACAGCTTTTCGCCCGTTTGAGACCCATCTGGAGCGCGAGACGGCGCTGTCCGTGCTGGTTGATGCCTGCCAAGGCGCTGATGACGGGGAGATTTTTCTCGAAAGGCGGCGCTCGGAAGCCCTGGTATTCGATGATGGTCGGGTGAAGACGGCGAGCTATGACGCGGCTGAAGGTTTCGGTTTGCGCGCGGTTCGGGGCGAAACAACCGGCTATGCGCATTCGACCGAGATCAGCGAGGCGGCCCTGAAACGCGCGGCCGAGACGGCGCGTCTGGCGGTGGGAGATGGCGGCGGAACGCTGGCCGAGGCGCCTCTGGCGACGAATCGCCGCCTCTATGGGGATGCCAACCCGATCGCGGATGCCGAATTCCCCGTGAAGATCGAGACACTTCGCGAGATCGACGCCTTTGCCCGCGCGCTCGATCCCCGGGTCGTCCAGGTCTCCGCGACCCTCGCCGCTTCGCTGCAGGAGGTCACCATCCTGCGTCCCGACGGAACGCTGGTCACCGACAGCCGCCCGATGAGCCGGCTGAATGTGAGCGTGATCGTCGAGCAGGACGGGCGGCGCGAACAGGGCGGGACGGGCGGCGGCGGTCGGGCAGGCCTCGATGGCCTGATCGACCGCCCCCACTGGGAGGCCACGGCCCGCGAGGCGCTGCGCATCGCGCTGGTCAATCTGGAAGCCGAACCCGCCCCCGCCGGCGTGATGGACGTGGTGCTTGGCCCGGGCTGGCCCGGGATCCTGTTGCATGAGGCCATCGGCCACGGGCTCGAAGGTGACGCCAACCGCAAGGGCAGTTCCGCCTTCGCCGGGTTGATGGGCCAGCGCATCGCCGCACCGGGCGTCACCGTGCTCGACGACGGCACCATCCCGGACCGACGTGGGTCAATTTCCGTCGATGATGAGGGCACACCCTCAGGCAAGAACGTGTTGATCGAGGATGGCATCCTCGTCGGTTATATGCAGGACCGGCAGAATGCCCGCCTGATGGGGGTCGCCCCCACCGGCAATGGCCGGCGCGAGAGCTACGCCCACCCGCCCATGCCGCGCATGACCAACACCTACATGCTCGGCGGCGAGGCAGATCCTGGCGAGATCCTCGCGGATCTGGAGGATGGCCTCTACGCGGTCGGATTCGGCGGTGGGCAGGTCGACATCACCTCCGGCAAGTTCGTCTTCTCCTGCACCGAGGCCTACCGGGTGAAGAACGGCAAGCTCGGTGCCCCGGTCAAGGGCGCCACACTGATCGGCGACGGTGCCACGGCTCTGCGCCAGATCACCGCGATCGGCAATGATATGGCGCTCGATCCCGGCATCGGCAATTGCGGCAAGGCCGGCCAATGGGTCCCGGTCGGCGTTGGCCAGCCGACTTTGCGGATTGGAGGTCTGACCGTCGGCGGATCGGCTGCCTGACCCGGCTACCAACGTTAACCCGCGACCTCTTCCGCAGGGGGGGGCGCGGCGAGGACGTTTCGAGGCCAATGGGAATTTGAACCCAATACCAGAAACTTGCGAGATAGTCGGGAATCTTGTTCATCCGTTTACCCGTGGTTAACGCTTTCACCTTAGCCATGATGTCAGCAAGAGATGGAGTAGCGACGGTTTGGAGATAGTTTCTTCCCCACCCCCCCTCGCACCACCCACCTCGGAAGGAACCAGATTGTGCTGGCTTCGTCTCTTGCGCTCTCACCGCGTCGGGACGAGCACCTTTTTCCGCTTGATGACAGAGACTGATGGCGACGCCGCCGCCGCGCTTGACGCGCTGCCCGGCCTTGCCCGCTCCGCAGGCGTCTCCTCCTACAGCCCTTGCCCGCTGGAAACGGTCGAGCGCGAGTGGCAGGCGGGCGCGCGCGCGGGCGCAAAGCCAATCTTCATCGGCGAATCCGCCTATCCCGCGCTGCTTCAGCACATTCCGGATCCGCCCCCGATGCTCTGGGCGCGCGGGGACACCGATCTCACCGCCCGCCCCGCGCTCGCCCTTGTCGGAGCCCGCAACGCCTCAAGCCTCGGCCGCCGCGCCGCCCGTGCGCTGGCCGAAGGACTGGGCGCGGCGGGCCATGTTGTTGTCTCAGGCCTTGCCCGTGGCATTGACGGAATCGTGCATGCCGCCGCGCTGGAAACCGGAACCATCGCGGTCGTCGCCGGTGGGGTCGATGTCATCTACCCGCGCGAAAACGCCGACCTCACCGCCCGGATCGCGGAATCCGGCCTGATCCTCTCTGAAATGCCCATGGGCATGCGCCCGCAGGCGCGCCATTTCCCGCGCCGAAACCGCATCGTCGCCGGCATCTCCCAGGCGACCATCGTCATCGAGGCCGCCCTGCGCTCCGGCACGCTGATCACCGCCCGAATGGCGCTCGAACAGGGCAGGGACGTGCTGGCCATCCCCGGTCACCCGCTCGACCCGCGCGCGGCCGGTTGCAATAAGCTCATCCGGGACGGCGCCACCCTGATACGTGGCGCTGAGGATGTGCTCGACTCCCTCTCGCCGATCGTCGCCCCGCCGCGCCCCAGTCGCGCGCAGCCAGAGCGCGACGCCGCGCCGGAACCGGTTGCGCCTCGCCGACCGGCCCCGACCGAAGATAGGGACGACGGCGCAACCGTCCGTGCGCGGATCCTGTCGTTGCTCGGCCCGGCTCCCGTCGCCGAGGACCAGCTTCTGCGAGACCTCGCGCTGCCCAGCCAGAAGGTCGCCGGCGAACTTCTGGAGCTCGAAATGGAGGGCGCTGTTCAGCGCCAACCGGGCGGGCTTTTGGCCCTTTCTGCATAAGGTCGGAAAAAACCCACCCGTAGGGTGCGCGCTTTTCTGCCCCGACACCGCATTGACAAGCTCTCGCGACCGCCACATGTATCCCCGCCAGTTGAGCGACCCATTTCCGAAGGTTTTCCCATGCCCGTCGTCGTTGTCGAATCGCCTGCCAAGGCCAAGACCATCAACAAGTATCTCGGCGACGATTATACCGTGCTGGCCTCCTACGGGCATGTGCGCGACCTGCCGCCCAAGGACGGATCGGTCGATCCGGAGAATGAATTCGAGATGCTCTGGGAGATCGGCAACGATTCGCGCAAGCATGTGAAGGCCATCGCCGACGCACTCAAGGACGACAATGCGCTGATCCTCGCAACCGACCCCGATCGCGAGGGGGAGGCGATTTCCTGGCACCTGGAAGAAGCGCTGCGCAAGCGCCGGGCGATCAAGAAGGACACGCCGGTCTCCCGCGTTGTCTTCAACGCGATCACCAAAACGGCCGTCACCGAGGCGATGAAGAACCCGCGCCAGGTCGATCAACCGCTGGTCGATGCCTATCTCGCCCGCCGCGCTCTGGACTATCTCGTCGGCTTCAACCTCTCGCCGGTGCTCTGGCGCAAACTGCCCGGCTCGCGCTCGGCGGGCCGCGTACAGTCGGTCTGCCTGCGGCTGATCGTCGAGCGGGAGATGGAGATCGAGGCGTTTCGGCCCCAGGAATACTGGACCGTCAAGGCCATCCTATCGACGCCGCGCGGCCAGACCTTTGAGGCCCGCCTGACCACGCTCGCGGGCAAGAAGCTCGACAAGTTCGATATCGGCAATGACACCGCGGCCGAGATGGCCGTGCAGGCGATCAATTCGCGCGATCTGACCATCTCCGCTGTCGAGGCCAAGCCCGCCAGCCGGAACCCGTCCGCGCCCTTCATGACCTCGACCCTGCAGCAGGAAGCCAGCCGGAAATTCGGCATGGGCGCGCGACAGGCGATGAACGCCGCCCAGCGTCTCTACGAAGCCGGTCTTATCACCTACATGCGGACCGATGGCATCGACATGGCGCCGGAAGCCGTATCGGCTGCCCGCGACGCGATTGCCGCGCGCTATGGCAAGGAATACGTCCCTGCCAGCCCGCGCATCTACAAGAACAAGGCCAAGAACGCGCAAGAGGCCCACGAATGTATCCGCCCCACGGATATGACCCGCGACGCGGCGAGCCTGCGCGTCTCCGAACCGGATCAACGCAAGCTCTATGACCTGATCTGGAAGCGGACCCTCGCGAGCCAGATGGAAGCGGCGAAGATGGAACGGACCACGGTCGATATCGCCAGCGCCGACGGTCAGGTCGGTCTTCGCGCCACCGGTCAGGTTGTACTCTTCGACGGTTTCCTGCGGGTCTACGAGGAAGGCCGCGACGATGTCGCCACCGATGATGACGACAAGCGTCTGCCGCAGGTGATGCAGGGCGAGCCGGCCGAGAAGCGGCAGGTCACGCCGGAGCAGCATTTCACCCAGCCGCCGCCGCGTTACACGGAGGCTACGCTGGTCAAGCGGATGGAGGAGCTCGGCATCGGCCGGCCCTCGACCTATGCCTCCATCGTCACCACGATTCAGGACCGTGGCTATGTCCGAAAGGAGAAGAACCGGCTGTTCCCCGAGGACAAGGGCCGGCTCGTCATCGCCTTCCTGATGAACTACTTCCGGCAATATGTCGGCTATGAATTCACCTCCGGGCTGGAAGCGGAGCTGGACCATGTCTCCGCCGGCGAGGCCGATTACAAGGCGGTGCTGACCGCGTTCTGGCGCGATTTCTCGGCCGCCGTCGCCGAGACCGCCGAGTTGCGCATCACCGAAGTGCTGGAGAAGATCAACGAGGTGCTGGAGCCGCATCTCTTCCCGCCGACCGAGGATGGCAGCAACCCGCGCACCTGTCCCAATTGCGGCAATGGGCGCCTGAGCATGCGCACAGCGCGTTCGGGCGGCGCCTTCATCGGTTGCTCGAACTACCCCGAATGCCGCTACACGCGCCCCTTCGGCCCGCCGGGCACGGAGGAATCCGGCATCGGCCCGGATGGCAAGCTGCTGGGCATGGATGGCGAGGACAAGATCACCCTGCGCGATGGCCGCTTTGGTCATTACGTCCAGCGCGGTGACCTCACCGAGGAAAACCCCAAGCCCAAGCGGGCAAGCCTGCCGCGCGGCTGGCAGGCCGAGGACATGGATCTCGAAAAGGCGCTGACGCTGCTCAGCCTGCCGCGAGAGATTGGCGAGCATCCCGAAGGCGGGATGATCACCTCCAATTTCGGACGGTTCGGACCATATATCGCCCATACCGCCGAAGGTGCTGAAAAACCGACCTATGCCAACCTGAAAGATCCGGGAGAGGTCTTCGAGGTCGGCATGAACCGCGCCGTGGAGATGCTGGCCGAGAAACGCGCCAATCCGGGCGGGCGGGGTCGCACGGCGGCCAAGCCACTCAAGGAACTGGGCGAGCATCCCGATGCCGGCGGGCCGGTCAATGTCATGGAGGGGCGCTATGGTCCCTACGTGAAATGGGAAAAGATCAACGCGACCCTGCCCAAGGACACGGACCCGCTGACAGTGACCATGGAGCAGGCCGTCGAACTGATCACGGAGAAGGCCGGCAAGAAGCCGACGCGCAAGAAGGCGGCGCCGAAGAAGAAAGCTGCCGCGAAGAAGAAACCAGCGGCCAAGAAACCCGCGGCGAAGAAGACGGCGAGCAAGGCCAAGACGGAAGAGTAGGGCGGGGGGTGGTCCACGGACCAGGCCGCCGTTATCTGCGATTTCAAATCGCCCTGGCTGACGGGCACCGTGACCGCGCTGGACCGTGGCCCGGCGCCCCTGTCCGGAGCCAATCAAAGCTCATCTCCAATGTTCCGGACTGGCGCATCCCGGTCGCCGGCCGGGTGCGCTGACCTCTCTTTTTGACCGCTTTGACACCTAGGGTCCGGCCCAATAGGGTGCCGCGAAATATGGACAGCCGGTGAAAATGATGACGGATCTCCCAGAATTCTATTTCCGCGTGCGCGAGAACGGCGCGGCTGTGTTCCGGATCGATACGGAAAATCGCCAGCGCCGCATCGACATGGAGCAGATCGCCGTGCTCAACATCCGCAATGGCGATGTCCGTCCCCAGGGCGCGCGTGTCCTGAATGATCATGAGCGCGCCGCCATCGACGCCTGGATGGAGGAGCGGCGTGCGCTGCTTGCCCGGCGCGATGTCGACGACATCCTGCGTGCGGTCGATCACATGAACATCACCACGCAATGGGTCCAGTCCAAGGCCACGGATAAACAGCTCGAAGAGATCACGGACTCGCTTCTTCTGGCCATGCACGATCTGCGCTCGACCCTCGTGCGCAAGAAGGCCGACAGGCTGAGCAAGGTACAGACAAGCCGGGACTGACGCCGTTCAGCGGGCCGATGCGTCCAGGGCCGGAAGGCTCCGCGCCCAGAAGCGGAACATCAGCAGGATCCCGGCTACGACCAGCCCGAAGACGAGGCCTGACCAGATCCCCATAACGCCATATTCCATCCGTATTCCAAGGATATAGCCCGAGCCGAGACCGATCGGCCAATAGGAGATCACGGAGATGATCAGCGGTTTGCGCGTGTCCTGGATGCCGCGCAGCAGCCCATGGGCAATGATCTGACCACCATCGGCAAGTTGAAACAGGGCGGCCATGGTCATCAGCCCGACCCCGAGCGCGAGGATCTCCGGTTTGCGTGGATCCGACGGGTCGATGAACAGGCTCAGGAACAGCTCCGGCCAGGTCAGGAAAGCGGCGATGGTCACCGCCGACACCACGACCGACATCGCGATGGCAACTTCCGCGCCACGCCGTAGGTGTTGAAAATCCTTTCGCCCCATCGCCTTGCCGACCCGGATCGTACAGGCGTTGGACAGACCCAAATGGACGAGGAAGGTTGCCGAGGCACATTGCAGAGCGATTCCGTGCGCGGCCAGTGGAATTGCGCCGAGCCAGCCGACCATCACGGCGGAGAACGTGAACAGCCCGACTTCGGAGACGGTGGTCAGACCGATCGGCCAGCCGAGCCGGAAGACCTGTACGAAAGCCGGCCAGTCCGGGCGCCAGAACCGCTGGAACAGCGCGTGTTGCGGGAATCTGCGCGCTGCATAGAGCGCAAGCCCGAGCAGCGAGACGATGTGGACCGAGAGCGAGGCCACGGCCGCGCCGCGGACGCCCATTTCCGGGAAGCCGAAGGACCCGAAGATCAGCAGGTAGTTCACGCCCGCATTGACCAGCGCAGCGATGATGGTGACCCAGAGAACAACCTGCGCCCGCTCCAGAGCCGAGAGGTAGGATTTCAACACCATCACGCCAAGCGCCGGCACGATGCCCCAAGCCGCAATGTCGAGGTAGAGCGCGGCATCAGCGGCGATCTCAGGTGTCTGCCCGATCGCAAGCAGGATCGGCTCGGCGAAGAGCAGCGGCGGCAGGGCGACGGCCGAGTAGAGGAGCGAGATCCACATCCCCATGCGTGTCACGCGCCGGATCTGGGCATCGCCCTCGCCATTCTCGCTGGCGGCGGCCACGAGCGGCATGACGGCGAAAGCAAAGCCCGAGCCCATAATGAAAAGGGTGAAGAAGAAAGACCCGGCCAAAACGACGGCTGCCAGCGCTTCGATATCGTACCAGCCCAGCATGATCGTGTCGGTCACCTGAACCGCGAATTGCGCCAGGTGCCCGCCGACAAGAGGCAAGCCGAGAACGAGCAACGCGCGGGCGTGCCCGGAAGGGGTCATCGATTTGGACATAACGCCCCCTTAGGCCCGCTGGCGGCAAACAACAAGCCGCCAGATTCACCTGATCGGCAGGAAACAGCCGCACATCTCGGGTCAGACCTTTCAAAAGGCTCTCTCGCAGCGCTCCGCGCCTGCGGGACATTTCCGGGACCATCTCGGCGGCTTGGAGCGGCCACTCCTGCGCAACGCACGGACGTCATGCGGGCGCTCGAATAGGCTCACTGCTGAAATGACGCCGCGCCAGACCTCGGTTCGAGGTTGGCGAGCCGTCCCGTGACGTGCGTCAGTTGGCGCTGCCACTCGGGGCGCAGGAGGTCTCGATCAGGCTTTCGAACTTGTCGGTCAGCCATTTCAGGGCCGTTTCCTGATCCGCGATCTCGCCGCTGACGCTGTCTTTCATCGAGGCAAAGACCTGCGCCGACCGGCTGTCATCGACGGGCGCGTAACCCTCGTTGCCAAGGGCGAACTCGTAGACCACAAGGGCGATCACCACGAGCAGCATGCCGCGAAGCACACCGAAGAGGAACCCCAGGCCCTGGTCGATCGCATTGAGCGCCGAGCGTTGCACAAGCGAGGAGAAGACCGGCGTGAACAGCGCGAAGACGATCAGCGCCAATGCGAAGACGCCGGCAAAGGCGGCGATGGTCGAAGCGGTACAATTGTCGAGGAAATCCGAGAGCACCGGGATCTCGCGCACCAGGGGTTCGACCTGTGGCGCGAAGATATAGGCGAGTACGGCCGCCGCAATCCAGCCGGCGATCGCCAACGCTTCACGAACGAAGCCGCGCGAATAGGCGAGGATTGCCGAAAACAGAATTATGACCGCGACGCCTGCGTCGACGATTGTGAAGCCTTCCATGTGCTTACCTTCCTGCCCCCGGACAGTTCCGTTACCGGCGTCTAACCTGCGCCGAATATTTCACCCACAAACCCCGCCAGATCCGTGATCCGACGCAAGGACACACCCTCCGGCAGGGGCCCCGCGGACCGCTCCGGAAGAGTCGCTTGGGAGAAACCAAGTTTTCGCGCCTCTTTCAACCTGTTTTCTGTCTGACCCACAGGACGCAGCGCGCCCGAGAGGCTGATCTCGCCGAAGACGACCATATCCGCCGGCAGGGCAGCGTCCTCTCGGGCGGAGAGCAGCGCGGCGGCGACAGCGAGGTCGGCGGCCGGTTCGTTGACGCGCATGCCGCCCGCCACGTTGAGATATACATCGAGTCCGGCGAAGGGAATCCCGCAGCGCGATTCCAGCACCGCGAGGATCATCGCCAGCCGCGAACCGTCCCAACCGACCACTGTGCGGCGCGCCTGTGGAGTGGGAGATGGGGCGACAAGAGCTTGAAATTCAACGAGAACCGGGCGTGTTCCTTCAACGCCGGCAAAGACCACCGCGCCCGGCGCGCGGGCTTCTCGATCCGACAGGAAGAGTGCCGAGGGGTTGGACACCTCGCTCAACCCGCCGCCGGTCATCTCGAAGACACCGATCTCGTCGGCCGGCCCGAAACGGTTCTTCACCGCGCGCAGGATGCGGAACTGGTGGCCGCGTTCGCCCTCGAAATAGAGCACCGTATCGACCATGTGCTCGACAACGCGCGGACCGGCGATCTGTCCCTCTTTGGTCACATGTCCGACAAGCACGACTGCCGTGCCGCGCCGTTTGGCGAAGGTTACGAGTTCATGTGCGGCCGAGCGGACCTGGCTGACAGAGCCGGGCGCGGCCTCGACATTGTCCGCCCACATGGTCTGGATCGAATCGATGATGGCGAGATCGGGCCTTGCCTCGTCCAGGGTGGTCAGAATGTCACGCAGGTTGGTCTCGGCGGCGAGTTTGACATCGGCCTTGCCGAGCCCGAGTCGTTGCGCCCGCATTCGCACCTGCGCGCTGGCCTCTTCACCAGAGACATATACCACCGAGAGCCCGGCTTCGGCAAAGCGCGCCGCGGCTTGCAGCAGCAGGGTCGATTTGCCGATCCCGGGATCGCCCCCAACCAGCGTCGCGGAGGCCGGGACAAGTCCGCCGCCGAAGACGCGGTCCAGTTCCTCCATCCCTGAACAGGTGCGAGGCGGCGGGGCCTCTTCGGTCGCGAGATCCATCAGTTCGAGTCGCCGCCCCTTGGTTCCGAGCGATTTTTTCGCCGGACCGGAGGAGAGCGGCGTCTCTTCCTGGATCGTGTTCCAGGCGCCGCAGGCGTCGCAACGCCCCGACCAGCGCGGATGTTTCGCGCCACAGGCGCTGCAGGTGAAGATCTGGGATTTGGCCATGCGCCTTTCCTGCCCCAGCGGCGCGGCGCGGGCAAGGGCGAGTCCGGGGGCGTGTCAGCTGCGCTTTTCGGTCAGGAAGCCGATGGCGAGCGAGGCGAGGATGCAGGCGGTGAAGAGATAGAGCCCCCAGGCGGTCTCAACCGAGCCGACGCCGACGCCCTTGGCGAGCACGATATAGAGCGCGATCAGGAAGATATCTGCCATGGCGAGCTTGCCAAGGACGTGCAGCGGGGCCAGCAACCGCCGCCGCGCAAACCGGAAGTGGACGAGCGCCAGGCCGACGGTTTTCAGATACGGCGCGAAGAGGGCGAAGACGGTCACGGTCAGGGCCAGGAAGACATCGGTCTTCCAGAGCGACTGCAGTCCGGAGATGACAGAGATCTCGCTCATCCCGAAGAGCGGCAGCAACCCTGCTCGCATCAGCGGAGCGAACCAGGCGACAGGATAAAGGATCAGGAGCGCCAGATTGGCGAGTTTCAACGGGCTCATAAGCGCGCGTATAGGGGCTTCCGGAGCGAACTGAAAGGTCGGGAAGAGCTTTCCCTGCAGCAAAGCGGAGCAGGGTGAGGCAGGCACGTTTCGGAAACAGTCCGTCGTCCATCCGGAGGCGCGGCTCGGCTTTCGGTCGCCAAAAAGAAAGAACGCCGGGGAGGTTCCCGGCGTCCTTCGATTTTTCGCCCTTAGCGCCATTGCCGCCGCAGGGCTGCGATCAGACCAGCGTTGCCGTGGTTGCGGCCCGGAGATCCTCTTCGGAGACTCCCGGCGCACATTCGACGATCTTCAACCCGCCCTCTACCACGTCCAACACACCAAGATTGGTGATGATACGGTCGACGACGGCCTTGCCGGTCAAGGGCAGGGTGCACTCGTGCAGGACTTTGCTCTCGCCCTTCTTGTTGGTGTGATCCATCACCACAACAACGCGGCCGACGCCGGCAACGAGATCCATTGCCCCGCCCATGCCCTTCACAAGCTTGCCGGGGATCATCCAGTTCGCGAGGTCGCCATTCTCCGCCACTTCCATCGCACCGAGAATCGCCATGGCGATCTTGCCGCCACGGATCATGCCGAAGCTGGCAGAACTGTCGAAATATGCCGTCTGGGGCAGCTCGGTGATCGTCTGCTTGCCGGCATTGATCAGGTCTGCATCTTCCTCGCCCTCATAAGGGAAGGGGCCCATGCCGAGCATGCCATTCTCGGATTGCAGCGTAACTTCAATGCCTTCGGGGATGTAGTTGGAAACCAGCGTCGGGATGCCGATGCCGAGGTTCACATACCAGCCATCCTGAAGTTCCTGCGCGGCCCGCGCCGCCATTTCATTGCGATCCCAGGGCATTACGACGCCTCCTTGCTACGGGTGGTGCGCTGCTCGATGCGCTTTTCGTGCTCGCCCTGGACGATGCGGTGCACATAAATCCCCGGCAGGTGAATGAGGTCGGGGTCGAGCGAGCCGGTGGGCACGATCTCCTCGACCTCCACAACGCAGGTCTTGCCGCACATTGCCGCCGGCGGGTTGAAGTTCCGCGCCGTCTTGCGGAAGACGAGATTGCCCGTCGGGTCGGCTTTCCAGGCCTTGACGATGGAGAGATCGGCGAAGATGCCCTCTTCCATGATATAGGTCTCGCCGTTGAAGTCCTTGTGGTCCTTGCCCTCGGCGATCACGGTGCCCACGCCAGTCTTGGTGTAGAAACCCGGGATGCCGCAGCCTCCGGCGCGCATGCGCTCGGCCAGCGTGCCCTGCGGGTTGAATTCCAGCTCCAGCTCGCCGGAGAGATATTGCCGCATGAACTCCGCGTTCTCGCCCACATAGGACGACATCATCTTCGTGACCTGCTTGGTCTGCAGCAGGATGCCGATGCCGAAATCATCGACGCCGGCATTGTTCGACGCGAAGGTCAGGTCCTTCACGCCGCTATCCTTGATCGCATTCAAAAGCAGCTCCGGAATGCCGCAGAGGCCAAAGCCCCCCGCGGCAATGAGCATTCCGTCTTGCAACAAACCGTCCAGCGCCTCGGTGGCGCTGCCGTATACCTTGTCCATGGAGAACCTCCCGTTATCCCATTGGGTACAGGGTAGTGGCGGCAGATCCGGCGTCTGTCAAATGAATGCTGCGATGCGGCAGGTGCCGAAAGGGGAATCTATGTGCTGCGTGGACACGGCTCCTGACAGAACGCTGTCAGGAGGGCTATGCGAGAAGGTCGCTATCGGATTTTATGAACCCAAGGAGTTACCGATGAGCTATCTGCCGCAACATGCAGTCGTCTGGACCGAAATCCCTGTGAGCGATCTCGACCGGGCCATGGCCTTTTATGCCAAGACGACCGGGATCGGCCTCAAGAAGATCACGGATATGGGCCCCAACCCGATCGCGATGTTCGTGACCGAGGATGAGAAGAGTGGCGTGGCGGGCCATCTCTATCCCGGCAAGCCGGCCGGCGACGGCAGCGGCCCGACCATTCATTTCGCCGCAGCCGGCTCGCTGGAAGAGGCGGTGGAGCGGGTGACACAGGCCGGCGCGACGGAGATTTCGCCGGTCATCACCATCCCGCCGGGGCGGTTCTTCTACTGCAATGACCCCGACGGTAACTCTATCGCCTTCTTCGAGGCCGCCGCCTGATGCGGCGGGCCGACCGCCTCTTCCAGATCGTGCAACATCTGCGCGGCGGTCGGCTCGTCACGGCGCGGCAACTGGCTGAACGGCTCGAGGTCTCGGAGCGGACGATCTATCGCGACATCGCCGATCTCCAGGCCTCGGGCGTGCCCGTCGATGGTGAGGCCGGGGTCGGCTACGTGATGCAGGGTGGTTACGAGATGCCGCCGCTGATGTTCTCGCGCGACGAGATCGTGGCGCTGGTCGCCGGAGCGCGGCTAATCCGCGCCTGGGGCGGTGCCTCGATGGCGCGCGGGGCGGAGGAGGCGTTGGTGAAGATCGCCTCCGTGCTGCCGGAACCAGAGCGCGAGAGGGCCGCCGCAGTGCAGGTTCACAGCATTGCACCGGAGATGACGGATGCCTTGCGTGAGCGTGTGGACTTCCTGGAGGCGTCGGTGGAGGCGCGCAAGCTGCTGGAGATCGCCTATTCCGATGCCGAGGCCCAACCGAGTCGCCGGCGAATCCGCCCGCTTGGTCTGTGGTTCTGGGGAAAGGTCTGGACCCTGGTGGCCTGGTGCGAGTTGCGGGAGGATTTCCGCATGTTCCGGCTCGACCGGATCGGCGCATTGACGGAGACCGGCGAGACGTTCCGCGCCGAGCGCCGCAAGAGCCTGGCGGAGTTCTATCGACGGATGGAGCGCGAACGGTCCACGGGCAGCGGGTGTGATCTGTAGGCCGGAATTGCGGGTGTTAGGCAGAGCGCGAACGAGATGTCGGTGGCCCATCGATGTTTGGGGGTAACTACGCTGCGCGGACGAGGGCGCGGTTTCCTGTGTTTCTGTGAGAAAGGTCGATGGGTCTTCAACCTTGGCTTTCCCAAACAAAAACGCCGCCCCCCGAAGGGAGCGGCGTGATTTCTGGTCTGGTATGGCTCAGCTGAGCGAGGCGCAGAAATCCTTGATCCGGCTGCAGGCTTCCTTGAGATTCTCGTCCGAGGTCGCATAGGAAACGCGGAAGCAGGGTTCCAGGCCGAAAGCCGCACCGAAGACGACGGCAACGCCCTTCTCCTCCAGCAGCGCCGTGGCGAAGATCTCGTCATTCTCGATCTTGACGCCCGCCGGCGAGGTCTTGCCGATGCAGCCCTCGACGGAGGGATAGACATAGAAGGCGCCTTCCGGCTTCGGACAGGTGATGCCCTCGGCCTCGTTCAGCAGGTCCACGACCATGTCGCGGCGACGCTTGAAGACCACATTGTTCTCGGGGATGAAGTCCTGTGTCCCGTTCAGCGCCTCGACCGCGGCCGCCTGGCTGATGGAGCAGGGGTTGGAGGTCGATTGCGACTGGATCTTGCCCATCGCCTTGATCAGCTTCTCGGGGCCGCCCGCATAGCCGATCCGCCAGCCGGTCATCGCATAGGCCTTGGAGACGCCGTTGCAGGTCAGCGTGCGGTCATGGAGCGTGGGCTCGACCTCGGCGGGCGTGCAGAACTTGAAGTCGTCATAGACGAGATGCTCGTACATATCGTCCGTCATCACCCAGACATGCGGGTACTTGACCAGCACATCCGTGAGCGCTTTCAGCTCGTCCCAGGAATAGGCCGCGCCGGTCGGGTTCGACGGCGAGTTGAAGATGAACCACTTGGTCTTGTCGGTGATGGCAGCTTCGAGCGCCTCCGGCGTCAGCTTGTAGGAGGTCTCGGCCGTGGCCTCGACGATCACCGGCTCACCACCCGACAGCAGCACCATGTCCGGGTAGGACACCCAGTAGGGGGCCGGGATGATGACTTCGTCGCCGGGGTTGAGCGTGGCCATCAGCGCGTTGATCAGGATCTGCTTTCCGCCATTGCCGACGGACACTTGCGCCGGCGTGTAGTCCAGCCCGTTATCGCGCTTGAACTTGGCGCAGATCGCCGCCTTCAGGGCGGGCGTGCCGTCCGGCGCGGTGTATTTGGTGTCGCCGGCATCAATCGCGGCCTTGGCGGCGGCCTTGATGTTGTCGGGCGTGTCGAAATCGGGCTCGCCTGCGCCAAGGCCGATCACGTCCTTGCCGGCGGCCTTGAGTTCGCGGGCTTTGGTCGACACGGCGATGGTCGGCGACGGTTTCACCCGGTCGAGGGTCGCGGACAGAAAAGACATTCAGGGCCTCCGGTCTTGTTGTCTCAGGGTAAGGTCCGCAGGCTTCTTAGGCTTGCACTCCGGGCCATTCAAGGATTAACCGACCGCATGGAGACCCCGATGCATGACAAGACCGACTGGTATGGCGCGGAAACCGCGACATTCGGAGACCGTGTAGCTGGCGCGCGCGAAGCGCTCGGGCTGGATCAGCCGGGCCTCGCCCGGCGACTCGGGGTCAAGGTGAAAACCGTTCGTGCCTGGGAAAACGATCTCAGCGAACCGCGCGCCAACAAGCTGCAAATGCTGTCGGGCGTGCTGGGCGTGTCGCTGATGTGGCTGCTCAATGGAGAAGGCGAGGGGCTGGACGGCCCCGCCGAGGAGGAGGCGACGCTTGTGCCAGAAGTGCGCGCATTGCTTCTGGAAATGCGCCAGATCCGTGCCGAGGTCGATGATGCGGCCGATCGGCTGGCCCGTGTCGAGAAAAGGCTCCGGACGGCCCTTTTGGAGGCGACCGAGGAATGACTGAAGAAACGCGCGAAAACCGTCTGAAGCGGCTGCTTATGCGCTCCTGGCGGCGGGGCATCAAGGAAATGGACCTCGTTCTGGGGCACTACTCGGATGACAAGCTTGCGGGCATGGACGATGCCGAGCTGGATCTCTACGAAGCGCTGTTGGGCGAGATGGATCAGGACCTGCTGCGCTGGATCACCGGGTTGGACCCGATCCCGGAGCAATATGTCGAGCTCTTCGCGAAGATCTCCGAACATGCCAAGGCTCACGGTACCGCGCATTGATTGCGTCGATTGTCGTAGTTTTTGAGCCGACTTAACGGCTTGTTGGGACTTTTGCCTCTATGAATTGGCCAAAGAGAGAGCCAAGCGGAGGCCAGCAATGAGCATTCACAGCAGTGTCGCACCCGGGCGGGGCCATGGGTTCATGACGGGGTATCTCGATACGCTGGCATTGGTCGAGCGCCTGCACCGGTTACTGCTGGACGTGATCAAGGACGAGTTCGAACGTGTCGGGATCCTTGATATCAACGCGGTCCAGGCGCTCCTGCTGTTCAATATCGGCGATAACGAGGTGACGGCCGGCGAGCTCAAGACCCGCGGCTATTATCAGGGCTCGAACGTCTCCTACAATCTCAAGAAACTGGTGGAGATGGGCTACATGCATCATCAACGCTGCGAGATTGACCGGCGGGCGGTCCGCGTCCGTCTGACGGAGAAAGGACGGGAGATTCGCCGTATCGTCACCGAGCTCTTCGAACGCCATGCCGGCGGATTGGTGGATCGCGAGATCATTACCATGGAAGGGCTGGAGGATATCACCACGGCTCTCCGGCGCATGGAGCGCTACTGGACGGACCAGATCCGTTATATTTACTGACGGTCTTTCCGAGGCGCCATCCGCTATTCGGCATTCGGACGACCTTCTTCAAACCGCTCGCTGGTTGGACCGGCGGGCGGTTTGCCGTTTTGGAACGGCCTTGGAGGCGGTTGACGTCGGAGGTTGTTCCCGAAGCTCTCCCAAGACGGTGAGACCGGAGGTTTCGGCGTTGGTGATTGGGGCGCGGGAAGGAGGGAGGAGGCATCTGCTGACGACAGATGAGTTGCTCAGAGAGGAATCGGTGCGATCAGGCACGTGTCGTTTCGATATGCGGGGCGCGAGGTTAGGTTTCTCGGATCGATCAGGTCAGTTTTGGAAGCGAAGTGGAGCCTGTCCAATGACGATGACCTGTAACTCCTTGAGAAGTTTTCGTTTCATTGCCTCGGCATAGTCGTCGTATCCCTCGGCGACCTCGACAAAGGCATCCGGCCCGCGCAGGACATAAGCGCGGAAATATGCCGTGAGCTCAGTTGCCTCCCGCGCCTGCGCGCCAACCGCGCCGGGACGATTCGGGCCAATGATCAGGGCGTTGACATGCAACCCCGCGAGCGCGGCGTCATCGGCGTCCTGGGGGCGTGGGCCATCATTGTTCTTTCCGTCGCCAGAAATGTCGAGAACATTGCGCGAGCAAGCAGGGGCCGCGCTCAGCCGGGTTGCGGCGAAAAGCATCGCCGCGCCCAATCCGGTACTGACAGACATCTCGCGGCGCGTGGCCCGGCGCAAGTGATCGGCGAGTGTCAGGAGGTCCGCCTCGTTCCGCATCAGTTTCCAGTCAAACACCAGGCGTTGCGATCCGCGGCCGCTCCATTCGAAGACAGAGATCGCGACCGGGATCTGCGGCATGGAAAGCAACGCGGCCTGGACCTCCGGGTCCAGAAGCGCTTGGGCCAGCCCGTCGAGTTGCAGCCGGTACTCGCTGGAATCGACCGAGCCAGAGACATCCAGCCCCAGTTGCAACGACATTCGGCAAGGGCCCTGCGCCGCAAGCGGCGACGCAGAGAGCAGGCAGGCCAAGCCGAGCAGCATGGCCAGCCGACCGAAGACCCTACCAGTGGCCAATGTTCTCCATGCTGGTCCAGGGCTCGGCGGGTTCCTTGCTCTCGCCGGCCTGCAGCAACTCCACGGAGATATTGTCCGGCGAGCGGACGAAGGCCATCCGGCCATCGCGCGGAGGCCGGTTGATGGTGACGCCATTGTCCAACAGGTTCTGGCACATGGCGTAGATATCCTCGACTTCATAGGCGAGGTGGCCAAAATGCCGGCTGTCGGAGGGCAACTCGTCATCACCATCCCAGTTCCAGGTCAACTCGACCGGGCAATCCGGCTGGTCCGGCGGCGCCATGAAGATGAGCGAGAAACGGCCCCCTTCGCTGTCGTGGCGCCGGGTCTCCTCGAGACCGAGGAGCTTGTAGAACGCCATGGATTTTTCGAGATCCTTCACCCGGACCATCGTGTGCAGATAGCTGATCTTCATTGCCGTCTTCTCCCGTAATTCGGTTGTCCGCACCCTAGCGGGATTTGCGGCGAGAGGAAATCGGCAAGCGGGTCAGAAATTCGAACGGAAGCCGAAATGGACGCCGGTATCGACCGTGTCATAACGGTCGTCAGTGGACTGGGTTTCCGCGTGGCGCAGGGTCACGGTGGGGGAGAAGCCGTAATAATCGACCTGGTCGAAAAACAGGCTCAGGCCGAGGGCGCGGCGGTGGTCGAGGCGCTCCGTGTCGCGCAAAACGATGAAGGGGCCGACCGTGTCGAGGGTCGGGAAAGCGTCGTAGAGCTTTTGCTCATAGTCGAATTCCAGGGTGGCACGGGCTTTCGCGACAGGTTTGGGCAGCGTGTAGGCGATGCCGGCGAGCTTGCGGGTGTAGTCGAGCGACCCGAGATCGGAGTGGCTGTCGCGCAGGCCGAAGGAGAGGCGCAGCCCGCCGCCATTTTCGAACTCGTGCAGCAGCGTTGCGCCGGCATGATAGGAACGTTGGGTGGCGTCATCGATGACCCGGTAGAAATGCTCACCGCCGGCCTCGATCCGCAGCAGGGTGCTCTTCGACAGGATGAAGGGGCGGCCGACGGAGGATCGGGTGTAGCGCGAATAGTCCTCGCCGCCATACCAGCCGCGCCCGTAGAGGAGCGAGAATTCCAGCGGGGTCCTCCAGTCGCCCGGCCGCCATTTGTGGCGCAGGCCGATCGCGACGGAGCTATAGGCAAAATCGTCGCCCTCGGCATCGGGGGCGATCTCTTGTGCCTCGTCGGAGAGGATGTAGCTCTCGTGGAAGAGGTGCAGGCCAACCTCGGTCTGGTGATGCTTGCCTTCGGAGAAGCGGTAGCGCGTGGTGACCCGGCCGGAATAGGAGAGCCCGGACAGCGCCCTTGCCGCCCCGTCGAGCACGACACCCTGCAACCCGCCATAGCTGATCGTATCATGGGTGGAGCCGTCATTGACGTTGGAGGTCGGTGCGAGCGAGAAGCTGAGCCGGGTGTTCCAGCGGTTGCGGCTGCGCACATACTGGAAATCGCGAATGGCGCGGGCGCGGGCTTCCTCGTTGGGGGCGTGTTCGCTGGCCATGCGCAGCCAGAGTTGCGCGCGTGTGCGGGCGCCGAGCGAGGAGAGGGCCTGGGCTCGGGCGAGGGCGGCGGCGTAGATCTCGGGATCGGTTTCGGCCAGCCGGTAGGCGGCGCGCGCCTGTTCGAGCGCCGCGTCATACTGGCCGAGATCGCGCAGGGCGCGGGAGTTGAGAACCATCGCTTCGACATCGGCGCTGTCACGCCCAAGCAAAGCGTCGGTGAGGCGTCGGGCCTGTTCGGCATTGCCGGTCTCGAGCGAGAGGACAGCCGCGTCACGCATCTCAACTGGCGAGAGGGTCACGGTCTCGGCCCACGCGGACAGGGCGCCTCCCACGGCAAGGGAGGCGCCAAGCGCGAGGCTGAGCCAGCGGCGGGCACGCAGCCCACTGCCGGGTTTATCGATAGAGAATGAAACCACCGGTCTCACGAGCAGTCACGCCTTCATAGCGGGGGTCATCCGACTCGATGACGATCACCCCAACGATTTCTTCGGCGCTGTTGCCGGAGATAACCGCGTAGTAGTTCCCGGATTCAAAGGTCTCGAGCGCGCCGCTGCTGTTGTAGTAGTAGGAGGCGAGTTCGCCGGTCAGTTCGCCATTGTCGGAGAGCACGCCTGGCCCGATTGAGAATGTAACTGTCGGAAGCGAGTCAGAGCTGCTGCCAATGGCTGTTAGGATGTCGTCGGTAACGTCGTTGCCGCTCGTGTCATAGACGCGGCGGTTGTAGACCGACCCTTGAACGGCGCTGCCGTCGTTGAAATCCTCGAAATCGATGGCGACATTCATGTCTCCGGTGACATATTCGAGATCGCCACGGCTTTTGAAGTCACGCAGGCCGGCATAGTCACCCGTATAGGACGCCTGGCCTGAGGTCGGCAAAGTGACCGAGCCGTTGCGCGCATACATGTAGCCACCGAAGCCGTAATCCACGTAGGCGCCGGTACGCACGATGGCGAATTCGGTCTGGCCGCTGGTCGAGACACCGTAGAGCGCCTTGTAGTCGGTCAACTGGCTGATCTTCTCACCGGTGACCGAGTCGTAAAACGTGTCAGAGGCTTCATACAAGGCGAAGGGGCCAAGCGAGGCGACCTGATCATCGCGGTCATAGACGTTGTCGGCGTCGAAACCGATATTGTCGACGGTGAACGTATCGTTCTCCGCATCATAGCTGACGGAGGTTACGTAGCCGTTCCCGGTGCTTTCGTCCTGTTCCTCGTAACGTATGATCGAATCCGACGCGGTTTCGGTTTCATCGTCCTCCGTTTCGGAGTCGTCGGTTTCTTCGTCGCTGCCCGGATTGTTGACCGGGTTTGTCCCGTCGCCATCTCCGCATGCCGCAAGCATGCCGAGCAGCGCTAGGAGTAGCGCCAGGTTCTTTGTCATTGGACTGCTCTGCCTCGGTTTGTTTTGTCCAAAACTGCGCAAAGGGGAGTCCGACTGTCAACTGTCAACACTCAGTGTGGAGAAAGAATGGAGGCCCTGTGACTCAAAAGCTTGATAGTAAAGGCCGGATCAGCGTCGCAGGTATTCGTGCAATGTGCAGGCCGGATCTTGGGTTCGTAGGATGGCTTGTCCGGTCTCGCGCCACTCGGCAGGGTCGAATTCCGGGAAGACCGCGTCCGCTGCGTCTATCGTTATCCCGACCTCGGTGATCATGAGGCGGTCTGCCTGTGGCAGGAGCGCTCGGTAAATCGCTTCGCCGCCGATGCCGTAGAGGCGGTGATAGCCGGCGGATCGCGCGGCGTCGATGGCGGCAGCGGGGGTGGCGAAGACATGCTCGGCCAGGGTCAGATCCGAAGAGACGACACAATTCAATCTCTTTTTCAAAGGTTTGACGGGAAGGCTTTCCCAGGTGCGTCGACCCATGATGAGCGCGCCGCCGAGCGTTTCGCGCTGGAAGTGGGCGAGATCCTCGGGCGCGAACCAGGGGATGGTGTTGTCCTTGCCGATGGCGTCGTTGCGGGCGCGGGCCGCGATCAGGGTCAGCATCAGACGGCCACCGGGGCGCGGATTGCCGGGTCCGGCTCATAGCCGATGACCTCGAAATCCTCGTATCGGAAGTCGAAGATCGAGCTCACGTCGCGTTTGAGGCGGAGGCGCGGGAGCGGTTTCGGCGTCCGGGCGAGTTGGGTTTGGACCTGTTCCATATGGTTGGAATAGATATGGGCGTCGCCGAATGTGTGGACGAAATCACCTGGCTCATAGCCGGTGACATGGGCGAGCATGGTTTGCAGCAGCGCGTAGGAGGCGATGTTGAAAGGCACGCCGAGGAACATGTCCGCGGAGCGCTGGTAGAGTTGCAGGTGGAGCTTGCCCGACAGGATACGGACCTGCCAGAGCGTGTGGCAAGGCGGCAGTGCCATATCGGGAACGTCGGCGGGGTTCCAGGCGGAGATGATGAGGCGACGGGAGTCGGGGGATTTCTTTATGGTTTCAACAAGATCCGTAATCTGATCGACCTCGCCCGCATGAAAGAGCGGACGGCCATATTTCTTCGTGCCGGTGGCTTCGAGCTTCGGGAAATGGCGCCATTGATGGCCGTAAACGGGACCGAGATCGCCGTTTTCGTCGGCCCATTCATCCCAGATCGAGACGCCGTTCTCCTTCAGGTAGCCGATATTGGTGTCGCCGGAGAGGAACCACAGAAGTTCGTGGATTATGGAACGAAGGTGGAGCTTCTTCGTCGTGACGAGAGGGAAGCCGTCCGAGAGCGGGAAGCGCAGTTGCAGGCCGAAATGGGAGATCGTGCCGGTGCCGGTTCGGTCGCTGCTTTCGTGCCCTTCGTCGAGGACGGTGCGCAGCGCGTCGTGATACTGCTTCATGTCAGCTCCCTGTGGTCCTTCCGGGCGTGACCGAATCCGCCGGTCCTCGCAGTGTTTCCCCCGCTATAGCGCGTGGACGCGCGGAACGGCAACGATGGGAGCGCGGTTCCCGCTGCTGGGGCTGGCCGGGGCAGGGGCGCCGTCACTGTGCATAGGCCGCACTGACCGTGGCAATGCGCCAGTTACAGTGCCGAATGGCAAAACCTCAGCGGGCGCGGATTGTCGAACATCCACACCCGTTTCTGGGTCGGATCAGCCGATCGCTGCTTCGAAAGCGCCGTGATAGAGCGCGGAGAGGTCCTCGAGCGGGGCCTCGGAGCCGCCCATTCGGACCGTGTCGCCAGTGAAGCGGCCAACGGTCTGAAGCGGCACACCGGCTTGTCCGGCCGCGACCATGAGGGCTTCGGCCTTGTCGAAAGAGCAGGCGATCAGGTAGCGGCCCTGGTCTTCGCCGAAGAGAGTGGGCGTGTCGGCTGCGTCGAGAATGATGCCGACGCCGGCACTTTCGGCCATCTCGAAGGCGGCGAGGGCGAGGCCGCCATCGGAGAGGTCCGTGCAGCCGTCGATCCAGTCGCGATTCTCGCGGATGAAATCACCGTTACGTTGCTCGGCGGCGAGATCGACCGCAGGTGCATCGCCATCTTCTCGGTTGAAGACCTCGTAGAGGAGGGCGGATTGACCGAGATGGCCTTCGGTTTCGCCCAGAAGCAGCAGGACATGGCCGTCGCGGGCCTCGCGGCCGATCATGTGGGAGAGGTCGTCGATCAGGCCGATGGCGCCGATGGTCGGCGTCGGCAGGATCGGCTCGCCATCGGTCTCGTTATAGAGCGAGACATTGCCTGAGACGATGGGCATGTCGAGTGCCGCGCAGGCGGCGCCGATGCCCTTGATAGCGCCGACGAACTGGCCCATGATTTCCGGCTTCTCGGGATTGCCGAAATTCATGTTGTCCGTTGTGGCCAGAGGCTTGGCGCCAACGGCGGTCAGGTTGCGATAGGCTTCGGCCACGGCCTGTTTGCCGCCCTCTTCGGGGTTCGCGCGGACATAGCGCGGGGTCACGTCGGAGGTGAAGGCGACGGCCTTGTTGGTGCCGTGGATGCGGGTGATGCCGGCGCCGGCGCCAGGGTTGCGCACCGTGTCGCCCATGACCGATTGGTCATATTGTTCGTAGACCCAGGACTTGCAGGCGTAGTTGGGCGAGCCGATCAGGGCTTTAAGCGCGTCGATGGCGTCGATTTCCGGCACGGCGTCCATGTCGGCCGCAGGCGGCGTCTCGACCCAGGGACGGTCGTATTCCGGCGAGGACCCTGCCAGTGTTGCCAGCGGAAGGTCGGCGACAAGCTTCCCCTTGTGTTCGATGAGGAAGCGGTCTTCGGGAATGGTCTCGCCGACGATTGCGAAGTCGAGTTCCCACTTCTCGAAGACGGCCTTGGCAGCGTCTTCCTTCTCGGGGCGCAGGACCATGAGCATGCGCTCCTGGCTCTCCGAGAGCATCATCTCGTAGGGAGTCATGTTTTCTTCGCGCTGCGGCACGCGGTCGAGATCGAGCTTGATGCCGAGCTTGCCCTTGTCGCCCATCTCGACAGCGGAACAGGTGAGGCCTGCCGCGCCCATGTCCTGGATCGAGATCACGGCGCCGGTCTGCATCAGCTCCAGCGTGGCTTCCATCAGGCGCTTTTCGGTGAAAGGGTCGCCGACCTGCACGGTGGGGCGCTTCTCCTCGATGGTCTCGTCGAACTCGGCCGAGGCCATGGTGGCGCCGCCGACGCCATCACGGCCGGTCTTGGCACCGAGATAGACGACGGGCATGCCGACGCCGGAGGCGGCCGAATAGAAGATCGAGTCGGTCTGGGCGAGACCGGCAGCAAAGGCGTTGACCAGGCAGTTGCCGTTATAGGCGGCGTGGAAGCGAACCTCGCCGCCGATGGTCGGCACACCGAAGCAGTTGCCATAGCCGCCGACGCCCGCGACGACGCCGGAGACGACGGATTTCGTCTTCGGGTGGTCCGGCATGCCGAAGGAGAGGGAGTTCATCGCCGCGATGGGGCGGGCGCCCATGGTGAAAACATCGCGCAGGATGCCGCCAACGCCGGTGGCCGCGCCTTGATAAGGTTCGATATAGGAGGGGTGGTTGTGGCTCTCCATCTTGAAGATGATAGCCTGCCCGTCGCCGATATCGACAATGCCGGCATTCTCACCGGGACCACAAATGACTTGTGGGCCTTCCGTGGGCAGGGTGCGCAGCCATTTCTTGGAAGATTTGTAGGAGCAGTGCTCGTTCCACATTGCCGAGAAGATGCCGAGTTCGGTGAAATTCGGATCGCGGTTCAGGATCCGCAGGATCTCTGCATATTCCTCGGGCTTCAGGCCATGGGCCTCGATGATTTCCGGCGTGATGGCTGGATCGTGCATGCTCATTCCCTCTTGTCGGCTGCGTTTTAGGCGTTGCGGACGAAAAGGGAAAGGGGGCTAAGGGAAGCGGGTCGGGGAAGGGGCGATGCCCCCTCGACGACCCTCCGTGATGCTTCCGGACAGGGAAAATGGGGCGGTCAGCTGTCGATCTGTGCGCCCATCACGGCGAGAGATTGCTGGTAGACCGTGGCCGCGTTCCATTGCTTGAGAACGTTGTAGTTATGGCTGCCCGGCTGGTAGCTCTGGCCGGGCTTCCACCCCTTGCTGCGCAGGTAATTCGCGGTGGATGCCAGCGCGTCGGCCATGTTGTTGAGGTCGACCTTGCCGTCGCCATTGCCGTCACGGCCGTATTGATAGGCATTGCCGGGCAGGAACTGGGTATGGCCGAGCTCACCATGCTTGGCGCCGATGGCGTTGGGCGACATCATGCCCCGGTCGATCATCGCCAATGCGCCGATCAGGTGCGGACGAAAGAAGTCCGGACGACGGCAGTCATAGGTGAGCGTCGCGGTGGCGTTGAGAACGTTGGAATCGCCCATGAAACGGCCGAACCCGGTTTCCATTCCGTGAATCGCAATCAGCACGCCGGCGGGGACGCCATAGGTCTTCTCGAGCGAGGCGTAGAAGCCCGCGTTCTTGGCTTTTTTCTTCTTGCCCTGGGCCACGATGGTGTTGCAACCGCGTACCTGGCAAAACTTCTCGAAGCTGTATTTGAAGCTCTTCTGGTTGCGGTCGGCGCTGATCGTGCCCTTGGAATAGGAGGTCTGCGAGAGTGCAGAGAGACCGCGCTTGGAAACGCCTGCGCGCGCTGCCTCCTTGGCGAATTCCTGTTTCCAGGCCTCGAAGCCGCTGGAATTGTTGCCGCAGGAGGCTGCGAAAGATGGTGCGGCGAGGCCAATGGCGAGCAAGGTGGAAAGAAGGAGTTTACGGGTAAGCATTGGAATCCTCCGATGAAATTACCGTCACCTTAGCGCAAGCCCCACGGATTCCAAATGCTGCTTTACCGGGGAGGCGGCGCGGTCCTCCTGCCGGTTCCACCTTTCGGGAGGGTCGGCCTGAGTATGTCACACGTCAGCCTGTCGCTTCTGGCAGGGCGGCTTGCGACCATGATTCCGTGAGATTGGACGGCGCTTCCTGCCCCTCGTCGGTTTAGGACGGACGCACGGGACTGGCGACTGTCAGCGCAAAAAAAAGGCCGAGATCAAGTCTCGGCCCAAGTCCAACAGGGAGGTAAAGACGAACGAAACCGTCCGTCGATACATTCGATTTAGAAAGCGGGGGCCGCGCTTTCAAGGCCAAAATTGCCGCGCTGCCGAATAGCAGTCATGTCTGTGTTGCATGAGCAACGAAAATCGGGGGTTAGCCCTCGTCACTGTCGCCGCGGCGCCGCGCGAGCTGGATTTCCTCAACCACGAAGTCGCGGAAGGCCGCGATACGTTTGGATTGACGCAGCTCTTCCGGATAGGCGAGGAAAACCGGCACTTCGGCGCTTTCGACCTCCGGCAGGACGCGGACCAGATTCGGATCTGTCTCGACGATGTAGTCGGGCAAGACGCCGACGCCGAGATGGTTCTGCACGCATTGCAGCACGCCGAAGTAGTTGTTCACGTTGAGACGCGAGGTCACGCCGTGGCCGAGCATCCATTGCACCATCGCCGCGCCGGCAGCGACCTGGGTCGAGGACGTGCCCTGGCAGATCAGGCGGTGGGTCTTCATGTCGTCCGGTGTGGCCGGCAGGCCGTGCTGCGCGACATAGGTCTCGGTCGCGTAGAGGCGCATGCGGACCGTCATCAGCCGCTTTCGGATCAGGTCTGCCTGAGAAGGTTCCTTCATGCGGATGGCGACATCGGCTTCGCGCATGGGCAGGTCGAGCACGCGCTCTTCGAGCATCAGATCGATATTGAGGTCCGGATAGCGACCATAGAGCTTTTCAAGGCGTGGCGCGAGCCAGAGGCAGCCGAAACCATGGGCGGTGGTCACGCGGAGTTCGCCGAAGACTTCCTCCTCCGAGTCGCGGATGCGAGCCGAGGCGGCTTCGAGCCTTTTGCTCATGCCGGAGGTGGCGTCATAGAGCAACTCGCCCTGCTCGGTCAGGATCAGGCCACGGGCGTGGCGGTGGAAGAGCGTGGTGTTCAGGCTCTCCTCGAGGGCGCGGATCTGGCGTGAGACGGCCGATTGGGACAGGTGGAGCGAATCTCCTGCATGGGTCAGACTGCCGGCGGATGCCACGGCGTGGAATATTCTCAGCTTGTCCCAGTCCATCTCTACTACCCGGTTTGTTGTTGGCGCCCTTAGACTTGAAGCGCCTTTTGGCATGCTCTGCACCGAGATCATATCCCCGTTGCAAGAAAAATCTATATGTGCCCGCGCGCCATGCGGCACGTGGGCGATTCGGCGCAGGTCCGGAACCGGCCAAAACCGTCCCCTGGCGGCCCTCCCAATCGTCGCATTGCCCTCATATATGGTGACATACCTCCCCGATCCGGGGTAAGCCGCAGGTCAATACGGGAGAAAGCCCAGATGCCCGACAGGCACGTCGCGCGCGACATCACTTATGCGAATTCCGTCCGCTCCCGTGGCGGACGTGCCGTTGTGCGGGTGCTGGAGAATGCAACCGGACGGATCGGGCTGATCCGGCGTGCCGAGGGGTACGAGCACGAGGTCGCGCAGGGCAAGGATTTCTGGGGCGTTATGGTCTCGCGCTATGGGCTGAGCCTCGACGTGATCGGCGGGGCGCTGGACAATATTCCGAAAGACGGGCCGCTGGTCGTGATCTCCAACCATCCCTATGGCATTCTGGATGGGCTGATGATGGGCTATATCCTCTCCATCGTGCGTGGAGAGTTCCGGATCCTGGCCAATAACGTGTTTCAGAGGGCCGAGGATCTCAACAAGGTGATCCTGCCGATCTCCTTTGACGACACGAAGGAAGCCGTGCGCGAAAACCTGGCCACGCGCCGCGAAGCGCTGCGGTATCTCGATGCTGGCGGAGCTATTGGCGTTTTTCCGGGTGGAACGGTGTCGACTTCGGCCAAGCTCTATACGAGGCCAATGGATCCGGGTTGGCGGAGTTTCACCGCGAAGATGGTGGCCAAATCGAACGCGACAGTGATTCCGATTTTCTTCGAAGGGCATAACAGCCGGTTGTTCCAGTTCGCCAGTCACTTGCACTCGACGCTGCGGCTGGCATTGCTGATCAAGGAGTTCCGCAAGCGGATCGACGACCCGGTGCGGGTGGTGATTGGCGAGCCGATCGCGCAGGAACGGCTTGAGGAACATGTTGGCGACCCCAAGGCAATGATGGATTTCCTGCGGTCCGAAACCTATTCACTCTCGCCGAGACCGTTGAAATCGCTGGATTACGGTTTCGAGTTCGAAGAAAAGCATCGGGATGACAAGGTCGACAAGGGAGCGCGGGTTTACTGATGGCTGTAGGTATTTTTGACAGTGGGTTGGGTGGTCTGACCGTTCTGGATGCGGTGAGCAAGCGTCTTCCTGAGATGCCCTTCGTCTATTTCGGAGACAACGCACATGCGCCTTACGGGGTGCGGGACGCGCAGGATGTTTATGAGCTGACCACCTCCGCCGTGGAGCGGATGTGGGCGGAAGGGTGCGATCTCATCATCCTGGCCTGCAACACCGCCTCGGCAGCGGCGCTGCGGCGGATGCAGGAGAGCTGGATTCCGCCGGAGAAGCGCGTGCTGGGCGTGTTCGTGCCGCTGATAGAGGCTTTGACCGAGCGTCAGTGGGGGGACAATTCGCCGCCGCGCGAGGTGGCCGTGCAGCATGTGGCGCTGTTCGCGACGCCGGCGACCGTGTCGAGCCGGGCCTTCCAGCGCGAGCTGGCCTTCCGAGCCATCGGGGTCGATGTCGAGGCGCAGGCCTGTGGCGGCGTTGTCGATGCGATCGAGGACGGAGACCTGATCCTGGCCGAGGCGCTCGTGCGGAGCCATGTTGATGCGCTCAAGCGAAAGATGCCGAATCCTGAGGCGGCGGTGCTGGGTTGTACGCACTACCCGTTGATGGAAGAGATCTTCTCGAAGGCGCTTGGGCCGGATGTGAAGGTTTTCTCGCAGGCCAATCTCGTGGCTGACTCGCTGGCGGACTATCTCGAACGGCATCCGGTGATGGCCGGACCGGGGCAGAAATCCATGTTCCTGACCACGGGCGATCCGGCCACGGTGTCCAATCGCGCGACGCAGTTCCTGCGACGAAAGATCGAGTTCGAAGCCGCGTGATTGCGGTCCGCCCCGATTCTTCTTAAGAAACCGACCACTTCATAAGCAGGTCCCGTCATGACTCATAACGTCGCCATTCTCGGGGCGTCCGGCTATACCGGCGCCGAACTTATCCGTCTGATTGCTACCCATCCGGGGCTGCGCATCGCTGCGCTTTCGGCCGACCGAAAGGCGGGGATGGAGATGGCAGCGGTCTATCCGCATCTGCGGCATCTGGACCTTCCGGTGTTGCAGCGGATAGAAGAGTTGGACTTTTCCAACATAGATCTGTGTTTCTGCGCCCTTCCGCACGCGACGAGCCAGGCGGTTATTTCCACGCTCCCTGAAGCAGTTAAAGTGGTGGACCTGAGCGCTGACTTCAGGCTGCGCGACCTCGCGGACTATGAAAAATGGTACGGAAAGCCGCATTCGGCGCCGGAGTTGCAGAAGACAGCAGTTTACGGGCTGACCGAGTTCTACCGTGACGAGATCCGGAGCGCCCGGTTGGTTGCCGGAACGGGATGTAATGCGGCAACGGGGCTGTTTTCACTGATCCCGCCGATCAAGGCCGGCGCGGTCGATCTCGACGAGATCATCATCGACATGAAGGTCGGTGTCTCGGGCGCGGGGCGCTCGCTCAAGGAGAACCTGCTGCAGGCCGAACTGGGCGAGAACTGGTATGCTTATGCCATGGGCGGCAAGCACCGGCATCTGGGCGAGTTTGACCAAGAGTTTTCCAAGGCTGCGGGCCGCAAGGTCGAGGTCCAGTTCACGCCGACGCTGGTGCCGGCGAGCCGGGGAATCCTGGCGGCTTGTTACGTTCGCGGGAAAGCGGAAGAGATCCACGCTGTGCTGTCCGCGGCCTATGCGGATGAGCCCTTTGCCCATGTCCTGCCTTTCGGCGAGGTGCCGGCGGTGAAACATGTGCGGGCGACGAATTTCGTGCATATTGGGGTCGTGGCCGAGCGGAAATCCGGTCGGGCGACGATCTATACGGTTCTGGACAACCTGGCCAAGGGTTCGGCCGGGCAGGCAGTGCAGAATGCGAACCTGATGCTTGGATATGAAGAGACGGCAGGGCTTGTGCTGTCGCCTGTCTATCCGTGATGAGTGAAGCCATTCGACGCAGGGGAGAGCGACGATGACGGGAATGAAGGGGCTGAAGAAGCGCCGGCGGGTGCAGATCATCCTGGTGGCCTTTGTGGCGCTGGCGGCCAGCACGGCGCTGATCGGCTATGCGATGCGCGACGGGATCAACTATTTCCGCGCGCCGACGGATGTGGCCGCCGCACCGCCTGAGGCGAGAGAGACCTTCCGGATCGGCGGTCTGGTGGAGGAGGGCACGCTGGTGCGTGGAGAGGGCGAGACGATCACCTTCTCCGTGACCGATGGCGGCGCCTCCGTGCCGGTTTCCTTCACCGGCGTGTTGCCGGATCTCTTTGACGAGGGGCAGGGCATGATCGGCACCGGGAATCTGGTCGAAGGGGTGTTCGTGGCGACCGAGATTCTGGCACGGCACGACGAGACCTACATGCCGAAAGAGGTTGTGGACGCGCTCAAGGAGCAGGGCGTCTATCAGCATATGGAAGAGGATAGCGGCAGCTGATACTGCCCCGGTTTTCTGACAAATACGCCGCGCATCCCTTTGGACGTGCGGCGTTTTTTTGTTTGTGCGGGTCCTGCGAGCCTCATGCGCGCGGCCCTGCGCGGCGTTCGGCGCGCGCTATGGTTTACTCTTCTTAAACTCTTTGGAGGAGCTTCGAAGGCATCAATTTTCGCCGGGGAACAGGCTCCATGAAAGACATTGAGGCAATCGCACATGAAATCGTCGCCCGCGAGGGCGGATATGTAAATGATCCGGACGATCCGGGAGGCGCCACGAAATATGGCGTGACCATCGGGACCATGCGCAGGCTTGGGCTCGATCTCGACGGGGACGGGCGCGTGACCGTCAATGACGTCCGCAAACTGGATCGCAAGACGGCCGAGAAGATCTTTATCGAGCATTACTTTCAACGCCCGCGCATCGCGGAGCTTCCCGACTGCCTGCATTCGAGCGTTTTCGACATGTATGTCAACGCAGGTTCCAACGCGGTGAAGATCCTGCAGCGGCTTCTGGTGCAGATGGGAGAGGAGGTTTCGGTCGATGGTGCCATCGGTCCGCAAACCATTGCGGCAGCCGGGCGGGCAGCGCAGAAAGCGCCGGACCACCTGGCTGATGCCTACGGCATCGAACGTCGGAGCTATTACTACGCGCTAGCCGATCGTCGTCCGAAGAGCCGGAAATATGCCCGCCGTCGCGATGGCGGCAAAGGCGGCTGGATCAAGCGGGCCGAGGAGTTCATCTCTCCGCGTTTCCATCTGTCCCCGGCGCAGCACCAGTCGAGGATCGCGGCATGGGGGTGATCGAAAACATCCTGACGACCGTGTTCGGCAACGGCCGGAACGTTGTCGCCCAGACGGTCGAAGTGTTTCGCGAGAACAGCGAGAACGGGGCGGCGCGCGAGGCGGCGCTGTCCCAGGCCGCACTGGCCCAGTTCGCCGCCGAATTCGCGCTGGAGCGGCAATCGACCTTCGATGCATTGATAGACGGGCTCAATCGGATTCCGCGCCCCGCAATGGCGCTCGGGACGCTGGGGCTCTTCGTGTCGGCCATGGTGGATCCGATCTGGTTTGCCTCCCGGATGCAGGGCATCGCGCTGGTGCCGGAGCCACTCTGGTGGCTGTTGGGGGCAATCGTCGGATTCTATTTTGGGGCGCGTCATCAGGCGAAGGGGCAGGCATTTCAACGCTCTATCGCCTCGACGCTGGCCCGTGCCGGGCAGGTGACCGAGGGCATCGCTGCGCTCCAGGCACTGCAGGCCGGTTCGAGCGGGGAGGCGACGCAGATCGCGGCGCCAGATGTTGTCGAGGGCGAGGTTCAGGAGAACGCAGCCCTTGCGGAGTGGAAGAATGCCGGTCGCTGACAGTTTCTGGATCGCGCTGATCACCGAACATGGGCCATGGGTGCTCCTGGTCTTCTACCTGCTGTTCCGCGACCATCAGAAGGACGATGCGACCCGGACCATCCTGAACCGCAACACCGAGATCATCGTGGAGATCACCACGCTGATCCGCGAACGTCTGCCGCGCGACCGCGTGAGTTGAGAGGAGACCAGGGACGTGAAACAGGCCCTTTCTATCTTTGTCATTACCCTTGCCGGGACGCACACATCTTTCCTGCTGCAAGGTTATCTCGACACATCGGAAATCCTTTACGGCGCGTTGACGATCATGGCGCTGATGATTTCGGCGATCTTCCTCTGGCTCTGGGGAATGCGGATGTCGCCGCTGTCCCTGGGAATGGCATTCTCCTGGGCAGGGTCGGCCTTGGTCATGGGGTGGTGGTGGCTTTCGGCGCAACTCGGGAGGCCAGCCTGGATGAGTGAGAACGAGGTTCTATTGCTCGTCATGGGGCTGATGATGACCGGTGCTGTCCTGCATTTCGAGGTTCTAGAGACCTCATTTGGCTATCGTCGTGGCGCGTTTCTTGTCCCGGTGGCCGGGGCGCTTCTGCTCTCGACGCTGCTTCTCGTGCTGGTGAGGTAAACACCGTGGCGTGGTCAGAAGAAAGCATGTGTTTCGGACGCGCAATGGCCGCGCTCTGGCGTCTGGCGCAAAAGAGTATGCGGGGTGTGCGCAAATTGTTGCTGGGGCGGCGTTTCATCCACTCGTTGGAGAGGAACCAGGAGGCAGCCGATCACCTCGACACAGCGCTCAAGGAGATCTTTGAGCAACAGGGCTGACAGGTAGCGACCGCAGGAAAAAAAGGCCGGGGACATCCCCGGCCTTTTGCTGTTTCGTGCTTGCGGCGTTTATCCGCGTTCGTCCACCGGCACGTAGTCGCGATAGGCGGCGCCGGTATAGAGCTGGCGCGGGCGACCGATCTTGTGCTCCGGGTCGGACAGCTGCTCGTGCCATTGGGAGATCCAGCCGACGGTGCGCGAGAGCGCGAAGATCGGTGTGAACATCGAGGTCGGGAAGCCCATCGCTTCGAGGATGATGCCCGAGTAGAAGTCGACATTCGGGAAGAGCTTCTTGTCGGCGAAATACGGATCGGCGATGGCCTGCTTCTCCAGTTCCTTGGCGACCTGCAGCGTCGGGTTGTTCTCGACGCCGAGCAGCTCCAGAACTTCGTCGGCGGACTGCTTCATCACTGTCGCGCGCGGGTCGAAGTTCTTGTAGACCCGGTGGCCGAAACCCATCAGGCGGAACGGGTCGTTCTTGTCCTTGGCACGGGCGATGAATTCGGGGATCCGGTCGACGGACCCGATTTCCCGCAGCATCTCGAGGCAGGCCTGGTTGGCGCCACCGTGAGCCGGGCCCCAGAGACAGGCCGCGCCCGCCGCGATACAGGCGAACGGGTTGGCACCCGAAGAGGAGGCGAGGCGCACCGTCGAGGTCGAGGCGTTCTGCTCGTGATCCGCATGCAGCGTGAAGATGCGGTCCATGGCACGGGACAGGATCGGATCGACCTCATAGGGCTCAGCCGGGACCGAGAAGCACATGTTGAGGAAGTTCGAGGCGTAGTCGAGCTCGTTCTTCGGATACACGAAGGGCTGACCGATCGAGTATTTGTAGGCCCAGGCCACGAGCGTCGGCATCTTGGCGATCAGGCGGATCGAGGCGACCTCGCGCTGCCAGGGATCGGTGATGTCGGTGGAGTCGTGATAGAAGGCCGACATGGCGCCGAGCACGCCGACGATGATCGCCATCGGGTGGGCGTCGCGACGGAAACCGCGATAGAAGAAGGTCATCTGGTCGTGCAACATCGTGTGACGCGTCACGCGGCCTTCGAAATCCTCCATCTGTGCACGGGTCGGCAATTCCCCGTAAAGCAGCAGGTAGCAGACTTCGAGATAGTGGCTGTCACCGGCCAGTTGGTCGATCGGATAGCCGCGATGCAGCAGCTCGCCCTTGTCGCCATCGATGAAGGTAATGGTGGATTCACAAGCGGAGGTCGAGGTGAAGCCCGGATCATGGGTGAACACGTCGCCCTGGGAATAAAGCTTGCGGATGTCGAGCACGTCCGGGCCCAGGGTGGGCGAATGGATCGGCAGTTCGAGCGTCTTGTCGTCGAACGTCAGCGTCGCTTTTCTGTCAGTCATTTTGGGCATCCCCTCTCTGTCGTCATCCGGCTCGGGAGTGGACCCGGCTGGCTTTGAATTCTCTTCGCGGGCCGGTGGATCACTCCTCCGTCTGGCCCGCGGCATCGTCAATTCGGTCAAGTGTCTCCTCCCGACCGATTACGAGCATCATGTCGAAGACACTCGGTGTCACCGTCCGCCCCGCAAGGGCGGCGCGCAAGGGCTGGGCGATCTTGCCGAGCTTGAGCTCTTTGCCCTCAGCGAACCCGGCGACAGCTTCCTCCAGCCCGTCGCGGGACCAGCTAGCATTTTGCAGGTGCGGCGTCAATTCATTCAGTATACCACGGGATACCGGATCGAGCGCCTTTGTCGATTTTGCGTCAGGCTCAAAAGGCCGATCTCCGAGAATGAAGTGCGCCTTTTCAAGGAGTTCACCGAAAGTCTTAGCGCGCTCCTTGAGGCAATACATTCCGCGAGACAGCCCGTCTTTCTTTTTTTCGGTGAGAGATTCGGCTCCAATGGCGTCCAGAAACGCCAGGATTTCGGCCAACAATCCAGAATCTTCTGCAGCTGCAATATGCTGTCCGCAGAGATTCTCCAGCTTCTTGAAATCGAACCGGGCAGCGGATTTGTTGATTCCATTGAAGTCGAACCAGTCGCGCGCCTGTGCGTCGGTGAAAAACTCGTCATCGCCGTGGCTCCAGCCAAGCCGCGTGAGGTAGTTGCGCATGCCCGCGGCCGGGTAGCCCATCTTCTGGTATTCCTCGACGCCTGTCGCGCCGTGACGCTTGGAAAGCTTCTTGCCATCCGGGCCGAGGATCAGGGGGATATGGGCATAGACCGGCAGCTCCCAGCCCATCGCGCGGTAGATCAGCGACTGGCGGGCAGCATTGGCGAGGTGGTCGTCGCCGCGAATGACATGGGTGACGCCCATATCGACATCGTCGACCACAACGGCGAGCATATAGGTCGGTGTGCCATCCGAACGAAGCAGGATCATGTCGTCGAGTTCGGAGTTCCGGAAGGTGACCTCGCCCTGGACCTGGTCATCGATCACCGTCTCGCCATCGCGCGGGGCCTTGATCCGCACGACATAAGGCGCGTCAGGGAAACTGGTCGGGTCAGCATCGCGCCACGGTGAGCGGAAGAGGGTGGACTTGCCTTCGGCTCGGGCCGCATCGCGGAAGGTCGCGATCTCTTCCTGTGTCGAGAAGCACTTATAGGCGCCGCCGTTTTCGAGCAATTGCCTGGCCACATCCGCGTGGCGCTCGACGCGGTCGAACTGGCTGACGGCTTCGCCATCCCAATCCAGTCCGAGCCATTTCATGCCAGCCAGAATGGCGTCGGTGGCCTCCGGGGTGGAGCGCTCGCGGTCGGTATCCTCGATGCGCAGCAGGAATTTACCACCGCGGCCTCGGGCATAGAGCCAGTTGAACAGAGCCGTTCGCGCGGTCCCGATATGCATGAAGCCAGTGGGAGAGGGGGCGATGCGGGTGACAACCTGTCCGGAGTCGGCCATGAGGATCTGCCTTTCAATCTATGCTGGGCTTGGCGGGATGGGCCATGCGGCCCGGTCGGATCGACTCCGCCCCCGCCCGAAGTCTTCGTTTCGCTCGGATATATGGCAGCGCTTGGGGGAAGGGAAGCCAAAGGCGGGTTTCGCTGCACGCGACGGACCGACGAGAAGTCCTGTCACAAGAACCGCTCTTCGGGTGTCGCTGAGCTGGATCCGCGCCGAACGACAAAACCAGACGGCTTCCACGGCTGGATTAACCCTTTCCTAACCATGTTTAACCTAGCGTCGCCCTGATGTATGCCGATCCTCTGGACGCGGCTGTCCCAAGCCGCAAGGTGACCCTGCCGGGGCCGCTTCGCGCAGCGCTTCTGGCGCAGCGCGGTCACCTGCTGTCCTGGGTGCCCATCAGCCTGGCCCTCGGCATCGGTGTCTGGTTCTCCCTGCCGGTTGAGCCTGGCGCGGCTTACTATGCGGCCTGTGGAACATCCGCGCTGGTGCTGGCGGCGCTGGGCCTACGGGCGGGTGAGGCCGTGGCACCACTTCTCTGGATGATGGTCATGGTTCTCTGCGGCGCCATGTTGGCTGGTGCGCGCGCCCATTCGGTCGCCGAGCCGGTGCTCGGCTTCCGATATTACGGTGCGATCCAGGGGCGGGTCGTGGATATCGACCGTTCCAGTTCCGACAAGATGCGGCTGACACTCGACCGCGTCGTGCTTGAGGACATGCGCCCCGAACGGACACCGGCGCGAGTGCGTGTTTCGCTGCATGGGGACCAGGGCTACACGCGCCCCGAACCCGGCCTGACCGTGATCCTGTCCGGCCATCTCTCGCCCCCCAACGGACCGGTCGAGCCCGGCGGCTTCGACTTCCGGCGCATGGCATGGTTCCAGGGGCTCGGTGCGGTGGGGTATACTCGCACGCCGGTTCTGACGCTCGCACGGGCCGAGGAGGGCCAGACGGGACTGGCCATCTTCCGCGTCCGCGTCGCGCTTAGTCAGTGGGTCCGGGACCGGGTTCCCGGGCGGGCAGGGGCCTTCGCCGCCGCAATCCTGACTGGTGACCGTTCGGCCATGCCGCGCGAGGCAGTTGAAGCGCTGCGCAATTCCAATCTCGCGCATCTGCTTGCAATTTCCGGCCTGCATATGGGACTCCTGACGGGGTCGGTCTTCGCCTTCCTGCGCGGGGCAATGGCGCTCATGCCATGGTTTGCCCTTCGCTATCCGATCAAGAAATTCGCGGCTACCGGTGCTCTGCTCGTGGGCGCTGGCTACCTGGCGCTCTCCGGCGGGGCGGTCTCGACGGAACGGGCCTTCATCATGGTCTCGGTCATGCTCTGTGCGGTGCTGCTGGAGCGGAGGGCGATCTCGTTGCGCTCGGTCGCCGTGGCCGCGACGATCATCCTGTTGCGCGCGCCCGAGGCGCTGTTCAGCGCCGGCTTCCAGATGTCCTTTGCTGCCACAACCGGGCTGGTCGCCGCCTTTGGCCTGATCCGGGACAATCGCGACCGCCTGCCGCGTCCGCCGCGGTGGCTGGGACCGGTGATCGCTGTGGTTATCTCCTCCGTTGTGGCCGGCGCGGCGACGGCGCCCTTCGGCGCAGCCCATTTCAACCGGATCGCTGATTACGGGCTGATTGCCAATCTCCTCTCCGTGCCACTCATGGGCGCACTGGTCATGCCGGCGGCGGTTGCGGCGGCGGTGCTCTGGCCGCTGGGGCTGTCCTTCCTGCCGCTCTGGGTGATGCGATGGGGGCTGGAATGGATCCTGCTTGTGGCCGAAACGGTCGCCGGTCTCGACGGCGCGGTGACACATGTCGTCGCTCCGGGGCCGCTTGTCCTGCCGCTCCTCAGCTTCGGTTTTCTGTTTCTGATCTGTTGGCAGGGGCGCGGCCGCCTGTTCGGCACGCCCCTGATGCTCGCGGCCCTGTTGCTCTGGAGTCAGGCCGAGCGCCCGCCGATCCTCATCGCCCAAAGCGGCGGTCTGGTGGGCGTGCTTGGCCCTGAGGGACGCGCCCTTTCCAAGCCGCGGGGCGACGGGTTTGCCGCGGACAATTGGCTGGAGAATGACGGCGATGGCGCCGATCAGGAAAGTGCCGCGGCTCGCCCCGGCTTTGACGGTCCAAAGGGACAGCGTTCTGCGCAGAGCGGCGAAGTTACGCTTCGCCACCTGACCGGCAAGAAAGGCGCGGAGAGCTTTGACGGAACCTGCCGTGCGGATGTCATCATCGCCAACAAGGAATTGCCGCCAAGCGCCTGTCAGACTTTCGACCTGCTGACGCTCCGGAGAACCGGTTCCGTCGCAATCTGGAACGAGGCAGTGCCGCCACGGATTGTCACCAGCGCAGAGATTGCCGGGGACCGTCTCTGGACCCGCTGACGTCGAAGTATAGACCTATCCACCGGACCGCGCGCACGGAACGCGCGCGCCACGCCCGACGGGAGAGGTCGGATCTCCGATCCGGCGGACCCGGCGGGACGCCCCCTCGTCCTGTGTCGCGGTCAGGACAGGTAGGAGCGGATCAAACCGACGAGCCGGCCCTGCACCTTTACCTGATCATCGGGCAGGATACGGGGTTCGTAGGCTGGATTGGCAGCTTCAAGCGCAATCATGCGACCCTTGCGGCGGAAACGCTTCAACGTCGCCTCGTTCGCGTCCACGACCAGCGCAACGACGATATCGCCGTCATCTGCCGTCTTCTGCTCGCGGATCACAACGATGTCGCCGTCGTTGATCCCGGCCTCGATCATCGAGTCGCCCCGGACCTCCAATGCGTAATGCTTGCCGTCGCCGACCATTTGCCCCGGAACAGCCACCGAGTGGCTCACCTGGCTAATCGCCTCGATCGGTACACCGGCCGCGATCCGGCCCATCACCGGCAGCTCCAGCGCATGGATCTGGACCGGCATCGCGCCGCCCGGCGGCGGCGCATCCGGCGCATCGCCTTCGATCACCCTTGGCGTGAAGCCAGTCCCTTGCATCGAGTCCGGCAGCTTCACGATCTCGATCGCGCGCGCCCGATGGGCCAGGCGCCGAATGAAGCCCCGCTCTTCCAACGCCGTGATCAGCCGGTGAATGCCCGATTTCGAGCGCAGGTCCAGCGCGTCCTTCATCTCGTCGAAGGAGGGCGGTACGCCGTCGCGCTGCACCCGCGTGTGAATGAACTCCAATAGATCGAGCTGTTTCTTCGTCAGCATGGCATTCCCTCTCCCGACGCAAATCCGACGTGTTTACGGGATGTTCTGCCAGTGTTCACGTTTTGTGTCAACTGTTCCGCTCAAATCGGGAGGATCGGCACCGAGTCGCCGGCTTTGCGTGGCCCATCGCCCACAGGCCGGACCAGCAGCGCATTGGCGCCCGACAACACGGTGAGCAACGCTGAATCCTGGCGGTCATATGGGGTCACGATACCGGCTTCGACTCGCGCGCGCATGTAGTGCTCCCGGATGCCATTGGCGGCCATGTCGCAGCGCAGGACGGCCTGCGTGCGCGGCGCGGAGCTGGTTCCGAGACCGAGCATCGCCCGCAGCATCGGCAAAACGAAGATATGGCCACAAACCATTGCCGAGACAGGGTTTCCCGGCAACCCCACCATCGCCGCCCGGTTCAGCCGACCCGCCATCAGTGGCTTGCCCGGCCGCATTGCGACCTTGTAGAATGCGCGCTCCATACCGAGATCGCCGGCAACCTTGCCGACGAGATCATGGTCGCCCACGGAGGCCCCGCCAATCGTGACCACGAGGTCGGCGCCTTCGGCCAGCGCGAAGGCCATGCGCAGGCTCGCCTCGGTGTCCCGCGCGATGGGCAACATCCGAGCCTCGGCACCAGCCGCCTGGAACATCGCCTTCAACCCGAAGGAGTTCGAGGCCACGATCTGGTCGTCTCGCGGCTCTTCGCCCGGCATGACCAGCTCATCCCCCGTTGCCAGCAACGCCACGACAGGCCGCCGCCGCACCACGAGTGCCGGCACGTTCATCGCCGCGGCCAGCGCAACATCGCTCGGTGTCAGCAGGCGCGGCGCCTCGATCCGGTCGCCGGGACGGAAATCGCCGCCGGCGGGACGGATATTGTCATTATGTGCATCGGCGTCGGCAATCGTGATCGTGTCGCCATCTCGCGTGACATTCTCCTGGATCACGACGAAATCCGCGCCCTGTGGCACCACGGCGCCTGTAAAGATCCGCAACGCCTCACCGGGCCCGATGGCCCCGTCAAACGCCCGCCCGGCCGGTGCCTCGCCGATGACCCGCAGCTGTACACCCTGCGCCAGATCCGCAGCCCGGATCGCATAGCCATCCATCGCAGAGGCCGCGAAAGGCGGTTGCATACGCAATGCCACGACCGGCTCTGCGAGAACCCGCCCCGCGGCCTCCTGAAGCGGCACGACTTCCGTCGCCAGCGGCGTGGCGAGGGACAGCACCTTCTCCAGCGCTTCAGAAACCGGGATCATTCGGTCACCTCGTAGCGCCCGGATTTGCCGCCATCCTTGAGCGCGACCCGCACGCCGCCGATCTCCATGCTCTTCTCGACCGCTTTCAGCATATCATAAACCGTCAGCGCCGCCGTCGAGACCGCCGTCAACGCCTCCATCTCGACACCTGTCTGGCCGGTCGTCTTCACCGTCGCCGAGATCCGCACGCCGGGCAGGTCCGCATCCGTCTCAAGCTCGACCGACACCTTGGTTATCGGCAGCGGATGGCAGAGCGGGACCAGCTCGGAGCATTTCTTCGCCCCCATGATCCCCGCCAGCCGCGCGATCCCGAGCACGTCGCCCTTCTTGGCCGAGCCGGCCTCGACATGGGCCAGCGTCTCCGGAAGCATCTTCACGAAGCCTTCCGCCACGGCGACCCGCGCCGTCACGGCCTTCTCGGACACATCGACCATATGGGCCTGGCCTGCTCCGTCGAAATGGGTGAGCGCCATCACATGCCCCCGCCATGGGCGGCGGTCAGCGGGTTGGCCAACAGCTCCCGCGTGGCGGCTTCGACATCGTCCTTCCGCATCAGGCTTTCGCCGATCAGGAAGCAACGCGCGCCATACATGGCCAGTTCCGCCAGCTCTTTCGGACCGGTCAACCCACTCTCGGAGACGATCAGCTTGTCCTCCGGAATATGCTTGATCAGCCCGCGTGTGGTATCGAGCGAGGTGACGAACGTGTTCAGGTCGCGGTTGTTGATGCCGATCAAGCGGGACTTCAGACCCACCGCGCGGTCCAGCTCTTCGCGGTTATGCACCTCGATCAGCGCATCCATCCCCCACTCGGCGGCGGCGGCTTCCAGCTCTTCGGCCTGCGCGTCCGAGACCGAAGCCATGATGATCAGGATGCAATCGGCCCCAAGTGCGCGCGCTTCGGCGACCTGGTAAGTGTCATACATGAAGTCCTTGCGCAGTACGGGCAGCGAGACCGCCTCCCGTGCGGCCACGAGAAACGGGTCATCGCCCTGGAAAGACGGGCCGTCTGTCAGCACGCTGAGACAGGTCGCCCCGCCGCGCTCATAAGCCTGCGCCAGTTCGGGCGGGTTGAAATCTTCGCGGATCAACCCCTTGGACGGGCTGGCTTTCTTGACCTCGGCGATCAGCCCGTACCCGGTCTGGATCGACTTGGCGAGCGCGTCGGCGAAGGGTCGCAGCGGCGGGGCCGACTTGGCGGCGGCTTCGACCTCTTCCAGCGGGCGCGCGTCCTTGCACGCTGCGATATGGTCCAGTTTATAGGCCTTGATGTTTTCGAGAATGGTCGGGGTGCTCATGGGGCGGCCTCCGGGCGGGTCCAGTTGATCGGGGTCTGACCGCGCGCGCGCAGCCAGTCATTCGTTCGGGAGAAGGGCTTGGAGCCAAAGAACCCCCGGCGCGCGGAGAGCGGCGAGGGGTGGGCGGTCTCGATCCTGAGATGATCGGTGCCGGTGACGGATTTTGCAGCCGCCGCCTGCGCGGGCTTGCCCCAAAGCAGGAAGGCGTGCGGGGTCTCGGAGAGCCTGGCGAGGATCTGCGCGGTCAGCGCCTGCCAGCCAAGCTTCGCATGCCCGCCGGCGGCACCCGCTGGCACGGTCAGCACGGAGTTCAGAAGCAACACGCCCTGGCGGGCCCAAAAACGCAAATCCGCAGTCTCCGGCGCGTCTCCAAGATCCTCTCGCATCTCCTTGTAGATATTTCCCAAAGAGCGGGGAAGGGGGCGTACATCCGCCTCCGCCGAGAAGGCCAGCCCATGGGCGTGGCCCGGCGTCGGATAGGGGTCCTGCCCGAGGATAACCACGCGCACATCCTCCGGCTGGGTCAGCTCCAGCGCGGCAAAGACCTGCCCGGGCGCAGGCAACACCTGTCGCTCCTCGCGCGCAAGCGCGGCTTCGATGCCGGGCAGCGTGTCGGCAAAGAAGGGCAGGGCGCTCCAGGCGCCGATATGCGAGGTCTCAAGCGTCATCCGGCCTCGGAGGTCAGTTTCGCGAGCGCGGAGATCTTGGCCTTGGCGGCCCCGCTGTCGATGGAGGCGCGAGCAAGCTCGACCCCCTGCGGCAGATCCGCAGCCTTGCCCGCCACGACCAGCGCTGCCGCCGTATTGAGCAGGACGGCGTCGCGATAGGCACCTTCCGCACCGTCGAGCAGGGCGGAAAAGGCACGTCCGTTCTCTTCCGGCGTTCCGCCGAGAATCGCCTCGAACGGGTGGACCGGCAGGCCGGCATCCTCCGGCGAGATCTCGCGATCCGTTACCGTTCCGTCCTTCAGCTCGGCGACCCAGCTCGGCCCGGCGATGGACAGCTCGTCCGTCCCGTCGGAGCCGTGGACCAGCCAGGCGGCGTCGGAGCCGAGCGATTGCAATGTCTCGGCCATCGGCCGGATCAGGTCCTTCGAGAAGGCGCCGGTGAGCTGGCGCTTCACGCCGGCCGGGTTGGTCAGCGGCCCGAGGATGTTGAAGATCGTCCGCGTGCCGAGCTCGGCGCGCGTGGGCATCACGTGGCGCATCGCCGGGTGGTGCATCGGCGCCATCATGAAGGCGATGCCGACCTCTTCCAGCGCGGCCTGCACCACTTCGGCGCCGACCATCACGTTGATTCCCATCTGCCCGAGCGCATCCGCCGCGCCGGATTTCGAGGACAGGTTCCGGTTTCCATGCTTGGCCACCGGCACGCCCGCGCCGGCCACGACAAAGGCGGTCGCGGTCGAGATATTGAGCGTCCCCTTGCCGTCACCGCCCGTGCCGACGATGTCCATCGCGCCCGCCGGTGCGGTCACGGCGTTGCATTTGGCGCGCATCACCCGCGCAGCGGCGGCGATCTCGCCCACCGTCTCGCCACGCGTGCGCAGCGCCATCAAGAAGCCGCCAACTTGGGATGGGGTGGCCTCGCCCTCGAACAGCGCGTCAAAGGCCGCTTCCGCTTCCTCTGTGGTGAGCGGGCGGTCCGCGGCGAGCCCGATCAGGGGTTTGAGAGTGTCGCTCATGCCGGCACCTTCATCATGTCCAGGAAATTGCGCAGCATCCGGTGCCCGTGTTCGGAGCGGATGCTTTCGGGGTGAAATTGCACGCCCTCGATAGGGAGCGTCTTGTGACGCAGGCCCATGATTGTGCCGTCCTCGAGCCAGGCCGAGATCTCAAGACAGTCCGGCAGGCTCTCGCGTTCGACGACGAGCGAGTGATAGCGCGTCGCTTCGAAAGGCCCGTCAATGCCGGAAAAGACGCCGCGCCCGTCATGATGGATCTGGCCCATCTTGCCATGCACGATCTCGTGGCAGCGGATCACCTTGCCGCCAAATGCTTCGCCGATGGTCTGGTGCCCGAGGCAGACGCCGAGCAGCGGCGTGCCGGCCTCCGCGGCGGCCTTGGCCAGCGGCAGGCAGATCCCGGCGCTCGCCGGATCGCAGGGCCCGGGCGACAGCACGATTCCCTCCGCCCCCAGCCCCATCGCCGCCTGCACGTCCAGCGCATCGTTCCGCCAGACCTCTACATCGGCTCCCAGCTCGCCAATGTAATGGACGAGGTTGTAGGTAAAGCTGTCATAGTTGTCGATCAGGAGAAGCATGTGCATGGTCCGAAGCAATAGGGGGTGAACCGCCGAACGGGTCGGGCTATACATGCTCAGAGGCATTCGCCGGGGTCAAGGTCAAGGCTCGCCCGAATGGGCACCCGAGGCGGAAGCACAACGAAAACAACAGGGGTAAGGCATGGGACGTGGTATCCTGTCGGGCCTGATCTGGGGCAGTATCATATCGGTCGCCGTGCTTGGCACCGTTTCACAATTGACACCTTTGCCGGTGCCGGTCGCCGAGGCGACGGGCGGGGACGCAACGGCGGATGTGCCGACGCGACCCGAGGCCGAGGCGGCGTCGCAAGAGGTCGCGAAAGCACCGGCTGAGCCCGTGCAGGCTGAGGTCGCTCAACAAGACGCGCAGTCGGCAAATCCGGACAAAGCTGCGCCGGTTTCACCGCTGATGGAGAGCCCTGAAGCCGAAACAGTGCCGGAACCTGCCGCCGATCCTGACGGTTCAGAGACGGCCCGCTCCGTCGAAACGGCCTCGGGCGGGGTCGAATTGCCGGCCGGCTCCGAGTTCCGCAAGGCGCTGCCCGAGACGGAGGCCGCGCTGCCCGGCAGCGCCGGCGCGCCGATGGCGAGCCACGCGCCGATGGCGCCGCCGCCTGAAGCCGAGGATGGCGGTGCAGCGCTCGCGCTCGATCCCGCGCCCCGTCCCGCCACGCCGGGCATGTCCGTGACCGCCCCTGCCGCGCCCAACGCCCAAGTCAGCGACAGCGCTGCCCTGGCGATCCCGCCCGAGCTGTCCACGACGCCGGACGCGCCCGCCATACCCGCGCCCAAGGCCGTCGATTCCGGCGACAGCGCGCCTGCTACGGCGCTGTCCAAGGGGTTCCCGCCGCCCACACGTCCCGAAACCGTCGCGCCGGAAGATATCGCCGCCGCCGCAACCGCGCTGGAGCAGATCGATACCAGCGCGCCGGAAGCACGCGTCTCGCCGGAAGCGGCCGAGGCCGCCGCGACGGCAATGGCCGAGACCGTTACCGCCGGTGGTGCCGATGCGGCCGACCGCGTGTCCAGCGAGACAGCGCCAGCAGCCGAGGCCGAGAGCCTTTCCGGCCTGTCCTCGCAGGCCGGGGAACCTGCCCCGGTGCCGGTGCCGGATGTGGCCGCGGTCGAAGAAGCTGCGACAACGCAAGCCACCCCTGCCGAGGCAACGCTTGAAGGCGCGCAGGATGCGGTCTCGGCGGACGCCCCGCCCGAGGTCAGTGACCTCGCGCCACGCGTCCCGCCGGTTCCGGTGCCGACAGGGAGCGCGGAGGCCGTGACGGGCTCGACCGAGAGCACCCCTGCCGTCTCTCCCGCGCCCGAGGCCACGGAATCCGCCGCGCCGGCTGACCCCGCCCAGACAGCAGAAGCCGACCGTTTGAACGGAACGGAACTGGCCTCGGCGCCGACCACCGGTCTTGCCGCGCGGGTACGCCCGCTGACGGAGCGGACCGGCTCCAGCGCGCGTCTGCCGCAGGTCGGTGCCGCGGCGCCAGAGGCTGCGGAGGCCGCTGTGGACGCAGTGGACACGGCGGATGCCGAAATCGACGCCGAGGCGGCGGATGCACCGCGCCTCGACGCGCTGGTCCGCAATGCCCGTCCCTTCGAAAACCCTGACGGCAAACCGCTCTTTTCGGTGATCCTGATCGATGATGGCACGGGCGCGATCGACCGCGCGGTGCTTGGCACCTTCACCTTCCCGGTGAGTTTCGCCATCGATCCGACACGGCCGGAGGCGCGGGTCGCGGCAGAGGAACTGTCCGCAGCCGGGTTCGAGATCGTGGCGCTGGCCACCGGCCTGCCCGACGGGGCAACGCCGGGCGATGTCGAAACCACGCTCGAATCGCACCTGGCGCAACTGCCGCAGGCGGTCGCGGTGATGGATCTCGCCGAGAATGGTCTGGCCGGACGCCGACAGCTCGCCCAACAGGCGCTGACTTTCGCCGCCCGGGACGGCCATGGCGTTCTCGGCTGGTCGGGGGGGCTCGGCCCGCTGGAAGCCGCAGCACGCAAGGGCGACGCGCCGGTGGCACTGGTCTACCGCGCGCTGGACAATCAGGATGAGCGCAGCCCGACCATCCGGCGCTATCTCGACCGCGCGGCGTTCAAGGCGGCGCAGGACGGATCGGTGATCATGGTTGGCCGGGCCCGGCTGGAAACGGTGACGGCCCTGTTCGAATGGGCGCTTGGCGGCAAATCCGGCCAGGTCGCGCTTGCCCCGGTCTCGGCGGTATTGCGGCAGCGCTAAGGCGGCGGCGCCAAGCTGGAGGCTTGCATCGCCCCCTGCGCCCGGGAACAATCGAACTGTCCGGAGGGATCCGGACGGGAGGAACCAGACATGTGGGTCACGATCTCTGCCGCCGCCTATGTCCTTCTGGAGGGGGTTGCGATCTATTTTTCCTATCGCGCCGTTGCCAAGGCCCGGACCCCGCAGGGCTCCATCGCCTGGGTCGTTTTCCTGATATCGACACCCTGGTTCGCGGTTCCGGCCTTTCTCTTCTTTGGCCATACCCGCTTTCGCGGCTACGTGATCGCACGGCGCGATTCCGAGGAGGTGATCAAGGGGGTCGAGACCTATTCCAAGGCGCATCCGGCCAACGGAACCGGCGCGCCCTTCGGGTTTGACTCCTTCGAGGCCATCGCGAACCTCCCGGTTGTGGGCGGCAATGGGTTCGAGCTGCTGATCGACGGGGCTCGGACCTTCGATGCCATCTTCGAGGCGATCGACATGGCCGAACGCTATGTGTTGGTGCAGTTCTACATCATCCATGACGACCGGCTCGGACAGGATTTCGCTGAACGGCTCAAGGCGGCCGCCGAGCGTGGGGTCATGGTGCGGCTGCTCTTTGATTCCGTTGGCTCGGCAAAGCTCCCGCAGGCATATCTGGACGAGCTGCGCGACGCCGGGGTCGAGGTGGTCAATGCCCATGCGCTCTACGGTCCGCGCCACCGTTTCCAGGTCAATTTCCGCAATCACCGCAAGACGGTGGTCGTGGACGGTCAGGTCGGCTTCATCGGCGGGTTCAATGTCGGCGACGAATACCTGGGCCGCGACGCCGCCTTCGGCGCCTGGCGCGACACGCATTGCCGCCTGACCGGCCCGGTGGTGATGCAGCTCCAGCTCGTCTTTGCCGAGGACTGGCACTGGGCAACGCAGACACTACTGCTTTCCAGGCTCGACTGGGAACCCGAACCGTCGGAGCAGGATATGGACGCGCTGGTCGTCGCCACCGGTCCGGGCGACATGCTGGAGACCGGCTCGCTCTATTTCTGTGCCTGCATCACCCGAGCGATGGAGCGGATCTGGATCGCCTCGCCCTATTTCGTTCCGGATGTGGATATCCTCACGGCGCTGAAACTGGCGGCCCTGCGCGGGGTCGACGTGCGTATCCTTGTGCCGGAGGTGATCGACCACCGGCTTCCCTGGCTCGCCGCCTTCGCCTATTTCGACGAGGTCCGTTCTGCGGGCGTGCGGGTCTGGCGCTATGATGCCGGCTTCATGCATCAAAAGGTCGTGTTGGTGGATGACGAGATTGCCTCTGTTGGCACCACCAACATGGATAATCGGTCCTGCCGGCTTAATTTCGAGGCAACGGTGCTGGTGTTCGACCCGCGCGCGGCGGAGGCGGTCAAGGAGATGCTGGAAGACGATTTCGCCCGTGCTTATCTACTTGAGACGGATCTCAACGCGCAGCCCTGGCAGCGCCGCGTCGGCGCGCCCTTCGCGCGGCTGTTGGCGCCCATTCTTTAGAGAGGAGACCCGATGCGACAGGGCCTGCGGCTGGCCAGCTACAATATCCAGAAGGCGGTGGGGGTCGATTTCCGCCGCGATCCAAGTCGAATCGTTGATGTCATCAACGGGCTCGGAGCGGATGTCGTGGCATTGCAGGAGGTCGACAAACGGCTGGGCGAGCGGCCCTCGGTGCTCTGTCGCGAGATGATCGAGTCGGAGACGGATTTTCGCATCGCGCCACTGGCACAGAACGATGTCAGCCTTGGCTGGCATGGCAACGCGGTGTTGGTCCGGCGCGATCACGCGATCCTGGCCACTGGCCATATCGACCTGCCGGGGCTCGAGCCGCGCGGGGCGGTGCGGGTGGACGTGGCAACGCCGGACGGGCCGCTGGCGCTGGTTGGTGCGCATCTCGGCCTCGTGCGCCATTTCCGCCGTCTGCAACTGGAGACCATCCGGGGTCATCTGGATGACGCGCCGGAGCGCACGGTGCTGCTCGGGGATTTCAACGAATGGTCCGAGGATCGCGGGCTCGAACCGTTGGCGGCTGCTTATTCTGTGGTCTGCCCGGGCAAGTCCTTCCACGCCGCGCGCCCGATCGCGTCGCTTGACAGGTTCGCGCTCGGCCGCGAAGTGTCGCTGTCCGATGCCGGGGTTGAGGAGGGAACGCTGGCCAGCCGCGCCTCGGACCACCTGCCGGTCTGGGCCGATGTCACGCTGGCGCCAGCCGAACCAGGGATGCCGGTGCTGCCGACCTATGAGAGCAGCGTTGCGCTGGTCATGGGATCACAGGAATGGTGGGACACGTTTCGCGGCGGTCAGGGTGGTCCGAATTGACCTTGCTGGTCTTCGCGCGCCGCAGGCTGCGGACAGAACTGTAGGGCAAGGGGCAGATCGCGCAGGAGGGCAGGGGGCATCCGTGCTTTCCTCTGCGCCGACCCGTCCCAAGCCAGTGCCTATCTCTGTCGCATTGTCCGGACCAGCGCGCCCCAACCGCCCGGTTGCAGCACGGCCGAGAGCAGGAAGCCGGTCATGAATCCGGCCAGTTCCGCCACCCAATCCTTGTTGGCCCCGAAGATCAGCCCGAAGAGTAGCTGAATCCCCATCAGGAACCCGATCAGCCGGAAAGCCTGCATCTGGTTCTGCCCGTTCTGCCCGTACCCGACCCAGAGGATGAAGGTGAACGCGCCAATCAGCCCGTAGGCCCCCGTATAACCGCCATAGAGCGGCTGGCCCGTGTTCAGAAGCAAGCCATAGGCCAGCGCGCCGACAATGCCCGAGGCCAGGAAGATGACCAGCACTGTCCATTGCCGGAAGGTTTCTCCGACCATCTTGCCGAGCGCCAGCACGAAGACGCAGACCATGATCATATGCGTGAAGGAGGCGTGCACGAAGAGATAGGTGACGAAGCGCTTGAGATGCTCCATCGGCCAGCGTCCTGTTTCTATCATCCAGCGAAAGATCTCGCCGGAGAAGGCGTAGTCCTGGATGGCGAAGATGCGCCAGTCGGCGCCGCCGCGCGTGCCGCCGATCAGCCCTGACTTGGACAGGTAGAAGAGCAGCTCGACCCCGAAGAGCACCGCCACGAGGGCGACCACCACGGGCGGGATCGAGTTGAACGGACTATCATGTGGCTCGGCCTTCATGGCTGCCTCCGGTTGACGCGATATGCGCGCATGGGTAAGCGGTTGCCGGCGGAATATCCAGCCGGAGAAACCAATGTCCGATCTTTCGAAGTTCACCCCGCGCGTCTTTTCCGGGATCAAGCCCTCTGGCGGGCTGACCTTGGGCAACTATCTTGGTGCGATAAAGCGCTTCGTGGACTGGCAGGAGGCCGGCAGCCACGAGACGATCTATTGCGTCGTCGATATGCACGCGATCACCGTCTGGCAGGACCCGGCCGAGCTGCATGCTGCCACGCGCGAAGTGGCCGCCGGTTTTCTCGCCTCGGGCATCGACCCGACCAAGTCGATCCTGTTCAACCAGAGCCAGGTCTCGGCCCATACCGAGCTGGCCTGGATCTTCAACTGCGTCGCGCGGGTCGGCTGGATGAACCGCATGACCCAGTTCAAGGACAAGGCCGGGACCAATGCCGAGAAGGCGAGCCTCGGCCTCTATGCCTATCCGGCACTGATGGCCGCTGACATCCTGATCTATCACGCGACCCATGTTCCGGTGGGCGAGGACCAGAAGCAGCATGTCGAGCTGACCCGCGACATCGCGCAGAAGTTCAACCATGACTACAAGGTGGACTTCTTCCCCGAGACCGCCCCGGTGATCGAGGGGCCGGCGACGCGGGTGATGAACCTGCGCGACGGGACCAAGAAGATGTCCAAGTCCGGCGAGAGCGACATGGAACGCATCAACATGACCGATGATGCGGCCACGATCGCCAAGAAGTTCAAGAAGGCCAAGACCGATCCCGAGCCGCTGCCCGAGACGCTGGAGGGGCTTGCGGGCCGGCCGGAAGCCAAGAACCTTGTCGACATCTATGCCGGGCTGTCCGGTCAGACGGACGAGCAGGTCATCGCCGAATATGCGGGCGCCGGCTGGGGCCGGTTCAAGCCGGCGCTGGCGGATCTGGCGGTGGAGAAGATGGCGCCGATCTCGGAAGAGATGTCGCGGCTGATGGCCGATCCGGCAGAGATCGACCGCATCCTGGCCCATGGCGCCGAGCAGGCGCGCGAGATCGCCGAGCCGATCCTGAGCGAGGCGTTCCGGATCGTCGGGCTCGTCGGCCGCTGAGGCATAGCCGCGGCTGCCGGAGGGCCCAAGAGCTGAAACGGAGCTTTGATTGGCACGGAATCAAGCCGAAGGCGCCGTGCCAGCGCCTGCCCGTCCCGGCGGGCTGGCGCTTTGTCATCCGCGCCCAATGGATTGGACGTTTCCGGGTTTGGCCGGAATAAAGTGCCGATCACAATCGTTTCAGCGCCATCCCAAGGGCAGGCGCAGGCACGGCTACCGTTGCGCGCGCAGCGAAGGTCCGCTCCGTCCGCGTTTTGTCCCCAGCCCATGTTCCCATGCCGCACCCCACGGGTCTGGACGCTTCCACCGCAGGCTCCTAGTGTCGCGCCGGCTGAGAGAAAGGAATTCCCGATGGCGGTGGGCATCAATATCCGAACCTATTTCGATGGCGCCTGGCACGAGGGCGACGTCCCGATCATGCGCGCGGCCGATCACGGCTCCTGGCTGGGGACAACCGTCTTCGACGGCGCGCGCTATTTCGATGGCGTTGCCCCGGACCTTCAGGCCCATTGCGCCCGCATCAACCGCTCCGCCGAAGCGCTGATGATCACCCCGACCGTGTCGACCGAAGACATGGTCGAGATCGTCCGCGAGGGGCTCAAGGCCTATGCACCCGCTGAAGCCGTCTACATTCGGCCGATGTATTGGGGACTCGATGGTGGCGCCTCCGGGGTGCTTCCCAAGCAGGGCAGCACCGGCTTCGCCATCTGTCTCGAACAGATCCCGATGCAGGAGGCCGGTGCCTCCACCACGCTGACCCGGACCCGCTTCCGCCGCCCGACACTCGAGTCTTCGGTCTGCAACGCCAAGGCCGGCTGCCTCTACCCCAACAATGCCCGCATGCTCGCCGAGGCCCATGCCAAGGGCTTTGGCAATGCGCTGGTCGCTGACGCAATGGGCAATGTCGCCGAGACCGCCACCGCCAATGCCTTCATGGTCAAGGATGGCACCGTCTTCACCCCCATCGCCAATGGCACCTTCCTGGCCGGCATCACCCGCTCCCGCCATATGACCAACCTGCGCGCGGATGGCTACGAAGTGATCGAGAAGGTCCTGACCTTCAAGGAATTCGAGGAGGCGGACGAAGTCTTCCTCTCCGGGAACATGACCAAGGTCACCCCGGTCACCGCCTTCGACGACGTCTCCTACCAGGTCGGTCCGGTCACGCGGCGCGCCAGAGAGCTTTACTGGGACTGGGCGCTGTCGGAAGCCTGACCCGCTTTCTCTTGCTCCACCCCGCGCCCGGGGGCAGACTGCGCAAGCCGGTCCCCGCAGGGGCTGGCAAGAGGAGGGAACCGAATGCGCAAGTTTCTCGTCGTTCTGGATGACAGCCGCGAATGCCTGAACGCCATGCGTTTCGCCGCCATGCGGGCGTCCAATACCGGCGGCGGGGTCGAGATCCTCTCGATCATCGCGCCTGAGGAGTTCAACCACTGGATCGGTGTCGGCGACATCATGCGCGCCGAAGCCCGCGAGCGCATCGAGGCGCATTTCAACGTTTTCGCCAAGTGGATGCATGACCGCCAGGGCATCGACCCACATCTGGTTATCCGCGAGGGCGAGCCGCTGCCCGAGCTGCTCACCCAGATCCGCGAAGACAAGGAGATCGGCGTTCTTGTGCTGGGTGCCGCCACCGGCAAAGGCGGCCCCGGGCCGCTCATCACCCAGCTCTCCAAGAGCGCCGGAACCCTGCCGATCCCGCTGACTATCGTGCCCGGCGGGCTCTCCAAGGACCAGCTCGAAGCGATTACCTGAGCCGGCGGTGACCAGTTTAGAATGATTCCAAGATATTGACTCCCCCCGGTGAAGGGCGCATATACACACGACCCTGCCAGAGAGGCCCATCCGATGTTCATCCAGACCGAAAACACGCCGAACCCGGCCACCCTCAAGTTCCTGCCCGGCCAGACCGTCCTCGAGACCGGCACCGCCGATTTCCCGAGCGCGGAGACGGCGGGAACGTCGCCGCTTGCAAGCCGGATCTTCGCGGTGAACGGCGTGGCGGGCGTCTTTTTCGGCAATGATTTTGTCACCGTGACCAAGGCGGATGCAGTCGAGTGGGAACATGTGAAGCCCGCGATCCTCGGCGCCATCATGGAGCATTTCCAGTCCGGCCAGCCCGCCATTGCCGATGGCAGCGATGCCGGTGCCGGCGGGCATGCCGAGCATGACGGCGAGGATGCCGATATCGTCAACCAGATCAAGGAGCTGCTGGACACACGCGTGCGTCCGGCGGTGGCCCAGGATGGCGGCGACATCACCTTCCACGGCTTCGACCGCGGCGTCGTATATCTCCACATGCAGGGCGCCTGCGCCGGCTGCCCCTCCTCAACGCTGACGCTGAAGATGGGCATCGAGAACCTGCTGCGGCATTACATTCCGGAAGTGCTCGAAGTTCGCCCCGTCGCCGTCTGAGCGACGCCGACACTCCAGGAGGTCAGCCCGGATCGATCCGCCACATGACGCATCCCACCCTCCTTGCCTTTGACACCTCTGGTCCGCATTGCGCCGCCGCCCTGATCCGGGGCGGCGAAATTCTTGCCGAGGCCCTCGAGCCAATGGCGCGCGGGCAGGCCGAGGCGCTCTTCCCACTGCTCGAGGCGATGCTCGAACAAAACGCCCTGACATGGAATGATCTCGACGCGATCGCGGTCGGCATCGGTCCGGGCAATTTCACCGGTATACGGATCTCTGTCGCCGCCGCGCGCGGCCTTGCGCTGTCGCTTGGCATCCCCGCGATCGGCGTGTCGAATTTCGAGATCATGGCCGCGGCCCATGCAGAGGGCGGGAATTGCCTCGCACTCCTCTCCGCGCCGCGCGACCGGGTCTATGTCCAGCAGCTGACAGAGGGCACAGCCGCCACTGCCCCGGAACTCATGGATCCTGCCGACCTCGCGTCCTACCCGGACTTGCCAAGGGGTGGAGCTGTCATCGGCCCTTGTGCCGAGGAGATCGCCCGCCAAACCGGTGGCACCGCCCATCCCGCCGATCTGGAACAGATCGGCCCGCGTCTCGCCCGCATCGCGGCGGCTCGCATGAGCCGCCCCGGCTTTGCGCCCGAACGCCCCTCGCCGCTCTATGTGCGCCCGGCCGATGCCGCCCCGCCATCGGACCCGCCCCCGGTAATCCTGCCGTGAGTCCGGCAGATCTCGCCGCCCTGCACGCCGCCTGTTTCGAGACCCCGCGCCCCTGGACAGAGGGCGAGTTCACCGACCTGCTCGACATGCAGGGCGTTTTTCTCTGTACGCGCCCGGACGGCTTCGCCCTTGGCCGGATGTTGCTCGACGAGTGCGAATTGCTCACTCTCGCCGTCGCCCCATCCGCGCGTCGAGCCGGCTCCGGACGCGCCTTGCTCTCCGAATTCGAGGCCCATGCCCGCGCGGAAGGGGCCATCACCGCGTTGCTCGAGGTCAGTGCCGACAACGCCCCCGCCCGCGCCCTGTACGACTCGCAGGGCTACAGCGAGGCTGGACGCCGCAACAGCTATTACCGGGCCCCGGACGGCCGCCGGATTGACGCCTTGATCCTGACGCGCCATCTCGGCTGACACCCACGGCGCGCGTCCTCCGCCGAGCCATTGGCCCGGCGGATCGACCCGCGACCCGAGCCTGGGATCATGGCAGCACCCGTTCGACACTCAGGTGCGGCGTGCCGTCTGATGTCTTGCGGTGGCTGCGCCTGTCCATGTCGAGCGTGCCGCGAATGCGGTGGCGCCAGTTCGAGAAGCTCTCGAACCGGACAGTGTCGACCGGCTGGTCAAGCTTTATCTCCACATGGCGATGCGCTTCGGAGCCGGACAGGCCGACGATCTCGCCGCAATAGGCCTGACCGAGATATTGCCCTTTTACCCGGACGCCGAGGGCGAGCTCGGGCGCGGTATTTCGCTGTGTGAGCCGGGCGTGCAGGGTGTTCCAGTCGCGCGCGCCATGTTGCCGGGCGATGAGTTCAAGCGCCTGCGCATGGCTGACCTGTGTGCCAGCCTGTTCCAGAGCCTGCCGGAGTGCCTTGGCCTGTGCCTTGGCGTTTTCGAGTGTTGGCTGGGTCATGCGACCTCCCAAACGTGCAATGCTGCCGGGAGAGCGCCCGACGCGCGGAATTGAATGATGATTTTGGACGCCAGCGCAGGCCTCTGCGCCGCCCGCCGCTTTCCCGCGCCCACAAACAGGCGCAACGCCGACCGTAGCCTGGCGCCCGAATGACCTTCGACACTGATATCGTCCCGGACGGTTCCCTGGCCGCTCATCGACGGAGCAAACGGTCCCGGTGGGACATTGGACAGGGATACCCGCCCGGCCAACCCGGTCGGATGGAAGTATTCTACAAAAATGGCAGCGCGTCTGACAGACATCGCTCACTCCTCCAAAGAGGCATCTCGTATTGGGAGGGGGCCTGCATTACCCACCTGCGAAATGCTTCGAGGGTGAGGTATCTTCATATTCCGGGCTTCACCGTGACTCGCGTCCGCAGGCGGCAGGTGCCCGGCACCTTGGCGCTTCGATACGAAGAAATCCTTCGCAAGGCAACCCATCGCGGCCAACACCCCCAGCGTCCGCCGATTCGGCGGACGCCTCGGGACGCTCCGAGCGATTGGCCGACCTGTCAAAAGGTAAGACCTCCCGCATCATGGCGCCGGTGTGATCAGGATCGGGTCAGAGACAGGCGGACCGCCGCACCCATAGTTCGGTTTTTCCCAAGGAATCGAGAATTCGCTTTAGACAAAAGAGCGCACAACCCGTGCACCGCGCCTAAATGCGCCACTGCCACAGATAAAATCGGTTGACCCCCCCGGCAGGCTGCGGCCTTATTCCCTTCGTGATCCGAAACGAGATCTATCTCGCAAGACGCGAGCAGGGCCGCTCCGGCCCGCTGCCAAAAACTGACCCAATCGGGAGACAATTCATGACCATCATGCGGAGCATCCTCGGCGCAGCCGCCACTCTGGCCCTCACCGCCGGTGCGACCCTCGCCGACCCCGCGATCATTTTCGATCTCGGCGGCAAGTTCGACAAGTCGTTCAACGAATCCGCCTATAACGGCGCCAAGCGCTGGGCCGATTCCACCGGCGGCACCTTCAAGGAAATGGAGATGCAGTCCGAGGCGCAGCGCGAGCAGGCCCTGCGCCGTCTCGCCGAATCCGGCGCCAACCCTGTTGTCATGACCGGCTTCGCCTTCGGCAACGTGCTCAACGAGGTCGCTCCCGACTACCCCGACACCTCCTTCGCCATCGTCGACATGGTCGTCGACCAGCCGAATGTGCGCTCCGTGGTCTTCTCCGAGCATGAAGGCTCCTTCCTCGTCGGCATGCTGGCCGCCAACGCCTCCAAATCCGGCACTGTCGGCTTTGTGGGTGGCATGGACATCCCGCTGATCCGGAAATTCGCCTGCGGCTACGCCCAGGGCGTCAAGGCCGTGAACCCCGACGCGACCGTCATCTCCAACATGACCGGCACCACGCCGGCTGCCTGGAATGACCCGGTCAAGGGCTCCGAGCTGACCAAGGCCCAGATCTCCCAGGGCGCCGACGTGGTCTTCGCCGCTGCCGGCGGCACCGGCGTTGGCGTGCTGCAAGCTGCGGTTGATGGCGGCATCCTGTCCGTCGGCGTGGACAGCAACCAGAACCACCTGCACCCGGGCAAGGTCCTGACCTCGATGGTCAAGCGCGTGGACAACGCGGTCGAGAAGGCCTTCTCCGACGGTCCCGGCTTCGAGACCGGCGTGATGGTCATGGGTGTTTCCAATGACGGCGTGGGCTTCGCGATGGACGAAAACAACGGTCCGATCGTTGACGCCAACTGGAAAGCCGCTGCCGACGAGGCCGCTGCCAAGATCGCGTCCGGCGAGCTGTCCGTACATGACTACATGTCGGACGACACCTGCCCGGCGCTCGAATTCTAAGTCGCTGACGGCAAACCAGATGCGGGACCCGGCAAGGGTCCCGCTTTCTTAATCCAGGTCGAAAGACAGCCCCCTTCCAGCCCATCAAGGGGGAGCGAAGGCAGACGCATCTGCCGGGTGGAGTAGCACAATGGGTGACCAAGCTCCCGCGATTGAATTGCGTGGAATTTCGAAGGCCTTCGGTCCGGTCCAGGCAAACAAGGATATTTCGCTCTCGGTGGCCAAGGGCGCGATCCATGGCATCATCGGCGAGAACGGCGCGGGAAAGTCGACCCTGATGTCGATCCTCTACGGCTTCTACAAGGCCGATCGGGGCGAGATCCTGATCAACGGACAGGAAACCCAGATCCCCGACAGCCAGGCCGCGATCGCCGCCGGCATCGGAATGGTCTTCCAGCATTTCAAGCTGGTCGAGAACTTCACCGTTCTCGAAAACGTGGTCCTCGGCGCCGAAGAGGGCGCGCTGCTGCGCACGACAATGTCGAATGCGCGAAAGCACCTGACCGAGATCGCCGAAGAATACGAGATGGATGTGGACCCGGACGCCGTGATCGAGGAGATCGGCGTCGGCATGCAGCAGCGGGTCGAGATCCTCAAATCGCTCTATCGCGAAGCAGAAATCCTGATCCTCGACGAGCCCACCGGCGTGCTGACGCCGGCAGAGGCCGACCACCTCTTCCGCATCCTCCGGGGCCTGCGCGACGAGGGCAAGACGATCATCCTGATCACCCACAAGCTGCGCGAGATCATGGATGTGACCGACACGGTCTCCGTGATGCGGCGCGGTGAGATGACCGCCACCGTCAAGACCGCCGAGACCTCGCCCGAGGCGCTGGCCGAGTTGATGGTCGGCCGCAAGGTGCTGCTCAGGGTGGACAAGAAACCGGCCCAGCCGGGCAGGACAGTCCTCAAGGTGGACAATCTCAAGGTTGTCGATGACGACAAGGTCGAGCGCCTCAAGGGCATCAGCCTGGAGGTCCGCGCCGGCGAGATCCTCGGCATTGCCGGCGTCTCCGGCAATGGCCAGTCCGAGCTCCTGCGGGTGCTCGGCGGGATCGAGCGGGCAACCGGCCAGGTCGAAATCAACGGCCAGCAGATCGACCTGACGGGGCGGCATTCCGACGGCCGCTCGCGCCGCGAACGCGGCATCGCCCATGTGCCCGAAGACCGACAGCGCGCCGGCCTGATCATGGATTTCGCCGCCTGGGAGAACATCGTCTTCGGCTATCAATGGGACCCGACCTATAACAATGGCTGGCTGATGGACAATGCCGGTATCCGCGAGGAGACCGAGGGCAAGATGGAGCGGTTCGATGTCCGTCCGCCCCATGCCCACCTGGAGGCGAAGAGCTTCTCGGGCGGCAACCAGCAGAAGCTGGTGCTGGCCCGCGAGATCGAGCGCAACCCGGACCTGCTGCTGGTCGGGCAGCCGACCCGCGGCGTCGATATCGGTGCCATCGAGTTCATCCACCAGCGGATTGTCGACCTGCGCGATGCCGGCAAGGCGATCCTTCTGGTCTCGGTGGAGCTGGACGAGATCATGGGCCTTTCGGACCGGATCGCCGTCATGTTCGACGGCAAGATCATGGGCGAACGCCTTCCGGGCGAAACGAATGAAGGCGAGCTTGGCCTGCTGATGGCGGGCGTGACGAACGGGGGGAGCGCCTGATGGACGCGATGCCGAAATGGGCCGACATGCTGCTGGTGCCGCTGATCTCGCTGCTGCTGGCAATGGTGATCTCCGCGCTGGTGATCCTGGGGATCGGCGAAGACCCCTGGGCGGCGCTCAAGCTGATGGTGCAGGGCTCCTTTGGCTCGACCTATGGCTGGGGCTACACGCTGTTCTACGCCACCAATTTCATCTTCACCGGGCTGGCCTTTGCCGTGGCTTCTCATGCCGCGATGTTCAATATCGGCTCCGAGGGGCAGGCGACGCTCGGGGGGCTGGGCGTCGCGCTGGTCTGCCTGGCGCTGCCCTGGCCGCACTGGACGGTGGCGCTTGTTGCGGCGATGGCGGGGGGCGCGCTTTTCGGGGCCGCCTGGGCCTTCCTGCCAGCTTGGCTGGCCGCCCGGCGCGGCAGCCATATCGTTATCACCACCATCATGTTCAACTTCATCGGCCTTGCCGTGCTGAACTACATGCTGGTCAACGTGATGCGCCCAGAGGGCTCGATGGACCCGGCCTCGGCCAAGTTCCCCGACAGCACCAACCTGCCTTCGTTGCATGACATCCTTGCCCTTGTCGGCATCCCGTTCTCGAAAACGGCTCCGGCCAATGTCGCCTTCCTGGTGGCGCTGGTGGCCTGCGTGCTGGTCTGGCTGCTGCTCTGGCGGACGCGGTTCGGCTTCGAGCTGCGCGCCTTCGGCAAGTCCGAATCGGCGGCGGTCTATGCCGGCATCTCGCCCACCAAGATCATCGTCGTCGCGATGCTGATCTCCGGCGGGCTCTCCGGGCTGATGGCCGTCAACAACGTGATGGGCGAGGCCGAACGGCTGGTGCTCAACTCGGTCGAGGGGGCCGGCTTCATCGGCATCGCCGTGGCGCTGATGGGGCGCAATCACCCGCTCGGGGTGCTGCTCGCCGCGATCCTGTTCGGCTTCCTCTACCAGGGCGGGGCGGAGCTGGCGCTCTGGACCTCGATCCCGCGCGAGCTGATCGTGGTCATCCAGGGCCTCGTCATCCTCTTCACCGGTGCGCTCGACAACATGGTGCGCATGCCGATCGAACGTTTCTTCCTGTGGCGACGCCGCAACGCGCAGGCGGGGGAATAAGACATGGATACCTTCTCCACCCTCATCCAGGTCCTCGACTCGACCCTGCGCCTGGCCACGCCGCTGCTGCTGGCCTGTCTCGCCGGGCTCTTCTCGGAACGCTCGGGCATTTTCGATATCGGGCTGGAAGCCAAGATGCTGGTTTCGGCCTTTTTCTCCGCTGCCTTTGCCTATACGACCGGCTCGGTCTGGATCGGGCTGATGGCCGGGGTCGCGGCCTCGATCGTCTTTGCCGGTATCCACGGCATCGCCTCGATCACCTTCCGTGGCAACCAGCTGATCTCGGGCGTGGCGCTCAACTTCCTCGCCTCCGGCATGACGGTTCTGATCGCCCAGAGCTGGTTCCACCAGGGCGGGCGCACGCCCTCGCTGATGGGCGGGGCGCGGTTCGAAGGGGTCGAGCTGCCCTTCGCCATCGGTCCGACCGAAGCCGCCGAGACCGGGCGGCCGCTCAACCCGCTGATCGCCGAGGCCGGACCGCTCCAGCAGCTCTACTCGGAGCTGATCTCGGGGCATTCGATCCTCGTCTATATCGCGCTTCTGGCCGTGCCCGCGACCTGGTGGGTGCTCTACCGGACCCGGTTCGGCCTGCGCCTGCGCGCCGTGGGCGAAAATCCCGCCGCGGTCGACACCGCTGGTATCTCCGTGGTCGGGCTGCGGTATTCCTCGATGATCATCGTGGGTGTGCTGTGCGGCCTCGCCGGTGCCTACCTAGCCACCGGCCTCCAGGCCGGCTTCGTCAAGGACATGACGGCGGGGCGGGGCTATATCGCGCTGGCCGCGCTGATCTTCGCCAAGTGGCGGCCCTGGCACGCGCTTGGCGCCTGCCTGCTCTTCGGGTTGCTGCAGGCGCTGGCGCTGCGGACCGACGTGGTCGAGGCGCTCTTCCCGTTCAAGATGCCGGTGCAACTTCTCGACAGCATGCCCTACATCCTGACGGTGGTCATCCTCGCCGGCTTCGTCGGCAAGGCGATCCCGCCGCGCGCGGGCGGGCAGCCTTATGTGAAGGAGCGCTGAGTCGGGCAACCGGCCAGCTTCACCGCAGGGTAAACTGGAAGACACGGGGACGGCAGTCACAGGCTGCCGTCCCTTTCATTTCTCTGCGGTCGCCAAACGCGGGTGACTATACTGCGCCGAGCCAATCGCGCATGCTCGGACTGATTGCCGATCAGCCCGATGGCAAAACGAAGCCGTTATGGCTAACAGCGAATTCCCGGAGTGTCCGCAGCCAGACCGGCACGCCTTGCAGATCCGTCTAAGCTGCACTGCAAATACGGCTATTGTGACAGGGGGATGGCGGGTCTAAGCCGCGCCCATGCAGATCTACCTCCCGATTGCTGGAATCTCCCTCGACATCTTCCTGCTGCTCGGGCTTGGCGGGCTCGTCGGGCTGCTCTCGGGCATATTCGGGGTCGGCGGGGGGTTCCTGCTGACACCGCTGCTGTTCTTCGTCGGCGTCCCGCCAGCGGTTGCTGTCGCGACAAGCGCCAACCAGATCATGGCCTCCTCCGTCTCCGCAGTGTTGAACCACCTGCGCCGCCGAACCGTGGATATCCGGATGGGACTGGTCCTGCAGGCTGGCGGGTTGGTGGGCGCCGTGCTTGGCATGTTTCTGTTCAACGAGCTCAAATCGCTTGGGCAGATCGATCTGGTGATCAATCTCTCCTATATCGCGCTGCTCGGCACCGTGGGCAGCCTGATGTTTGTCGAGGCGCTCGCCGCGTTGAGGCGATCCCGGCGCAACGAAGCGCCGCCTGCGCGTCGGCGTGACCGCAACTGGGTCCACACATGGCCAATGAAACGGCGGTTCCGCGCCTCCGGCCTCTATATCTCCGTCATCCCGCCGGTGCTGGTCGGTATCGTCATCGGCCTGCTCTCCGCGATCATGGGAATCGGCGGCGGTTTCATACTGGTGCCGGCGATGATCTACGTCCTTGGCATGCCGACCAAAGTCGTCATCGGCACGTCACTCTTCCAGATCATCCTCGTCTCCGGCGCCACGGCCCTGATGCATGCCGTAACCAACCACACGGTCGATGTGCTGCTCGCAACGGTGCTGTTGGTCGGTGGGGTGACCGGCGCGCAGCTCGGTTCGGTGCTCGGGTCGCGGCTGAAGGCCGAGCAGCTCCGGTTTCTGCTCGCAGCGCTTGTGCTCGCTGTCTGCCTCAAGCTCGGACTGGATCTCGTCCTGCCTCCCGCCGAATCCTATTCGCTCGGTGCCGCCGCATGAGCGCCCGATGGGACCCTGCCGCCACGCCGCGCTGGATTCGTCCTGCTGCGCCGGATCTGCGTTGCCCCTGGCGAGACGAAACGTCTAGGGTTGAGCCATGCAGATCTACCTCCCCATTGCAGAAATCTCCGTCAATGCCTTCCTGCTGCTCGGACTGGGCGGCATGGTGGGAATCCTGTCGGGCATGTTCGGTGTCGGCGGCGGCTTCCTGATGACGCCGCTGCTGATGTTCATCGGGATCCCGCCGGCCGTTGCCGTGGCCACGGAAGCCAACCAGATCGTCGCTTCTTCCTTTTCCGGTGTGCTGGCGCATCTGCGACGAAAAACGGTGGATTTTCGAATGGGGATCGTGCTGCAGATCGGCGGCCTGATCGGCGCCGGGATCGGCGTCATCGTCTTCAACTTCCTGAAATCGCTGGGCCAGGTCGACCTGCTCATCACGCTGAGCTATGTCGTTTTCCTCGGCGTTGTCGGCGGGCTGATGTTCATCGAGTCGCTCGGTGCCCTGCGCCGCGCCCGCTCGGCAGAGGCCGCTCCGCCACCGAAACGGCGTCATCGCGGTTGGGTTCAGGCCTTGCCCTTCAAGATGCGCTTCCGGGCGTCCGGGCTCTATATCTCCGTGATCCCGCCGATCCTCGTCGGTATTTGCGTTGGCATCCTCGCCGCGATCATGGGCGTGGGCGGCGGCTTCATCATGGTCCCGGCAATGATCTACATTCTCGGCATGCCGACCAAGGTCGTCGTTGGCACCTCGCTCTTCCAGATCATCGTCGTCACCGCCTTCACCACGCTGATGCACGCCACGACCAACCATACGGTCGACATGGCGCTGGCGGTGCTGCTGCTTGTCGGCGGCGTGATCGGCGCCCAGATCGGCACCCAGATCGGCACCAAGCTCAAGGCTGAGCAGCTCCGCGTGTTGCTGGCCGGGCTGGTCCTCCTGGTTTGCGGGAAACTGGCGCTGGACCTGCTGTTGGAGCCCTCCGAACTCTTTTCGCTCGGCGCGTCGGGAGGGCATTCCTGATGCGTCTCATCGCCCTGCTTCTCAGCTTCTGGACCCTCGTCCTGCCTGCCGCGGCGCAAGAGATCGTCGCTGATCTGAGCCAGAGCCGGGTTGCCATCACCGCCAGTTTCTCGGGATCCGAGATCCTCGTCTTCGGGGCGGTGCGCCATGTGCAGGGCGCCGCCGACTTCGATCCCGCCAATCCCGAGATCGACGTGATCATCACCGTCTCCGGCCCGTTGGAGGCGGTGACCGTGCGCAAGAAAGCCCGCAAGGCCGGGATCTGGATCAATGCCGAGGCGCTGGAGGTCGATGCCGCACCTGCGCTTTACAAGGTGGCCTCCTCGCTGGCGCTGAGCGACATTCTCAGCGAGTCCGAGGACCGTCGCCACCACATCTCGATTCCCCATGCAATCCGCGAGATCGGCGGCGTGAACGAGGTTGGCGATGCCGAGGCCTTCACCGAGGCGCTGATCCGTATCCGGACCGAAGACGGCCTATATGAAGAAATGCCCTATGAGGTTCAGCTCCAGAAACAGACTCTGTTCCGGACCGACTTCAAGCTGCCTTCAAATCTCGTCGAAGGTATCTACACGGTCCGCATCTTCCTGACGCGCGACAAGCAGGTGGTGTCGCAATACACCCGTGTCCTGAATGTTCGGAAGGTCGGGATCGAGCGCTGGATCTACAATCTCGCGCAGGATCATGCGCTGATTTACGGCATCCTGTCGCTGGCCATCGCCATTGCAGCGGGCTGGGGCGCGTCTGCCGCTTTCCGCTACGCTCGCGGCTCCTGATCCGGGAGCGGCAGCAATCGGCGCGCAGACAGGAATGCGCCCGTCAGAAGCCTCCCCTCTTCCAACGGGCGCGGCAGGACCGGGTCGCGTGGATCAGCCGGCGATGAGTTCCGCCTGTTTCACGATCACTTCGGCCTGCTTGATCGAGGCAATGTCGACCAGCCGTCCCTTGTAGACGGTTGCGCCGGCCCCCTCGGCCTTTGCTTTCTCCATCGCCGCGAGAATTTCCTTCGCCTCGGCCACGGCGGCCTCGGACGGCGTGAACACCTCGTTGGCCAGGCCGATCTGCTTGGGATGGATCGCCCATTTGCCGACCATGCCCAGCGTCGCCGAGCGCCGTGCCTGAGCGACATAGCCGTCATCGTCGGAGAAATCACCGAACGGCCCGTCCACCGGCAGCACGCCATGGGTCCGGCAGGCCGCGACGATCGCCGCCTGCGCCCAGTGCCACGGATCCGACCAGTGCTTTACGCCCTCGCGGATCATGTAGTAATTCTCCTGCGTGCCGCCGATGCCGGTGGTTTGCATGCCCATCGAGGCGGCGAAATCGGCAGCCCCGAGGCTCATTGCCTCCATGCGGGGGGAGGCTGCTGCAATCTCCTCGACATGGGCGATGCCGGCGGCGCTCTCGATGATGACCTCGAAGCTGATCGGCTTGCTCCGTCCCTTGGCGCTCTCGATGGCGGTGACCAGCGCGTCAACGGCATAGATGTCGCCGGCGCAGCCGACCTTCGGGATCATGATCTGGTCGATGCGGTCCGAGGCCTGCTCCAGCAGGTCCACCACGTCGCGATACCAGAAAGGCGTGTCGAGTCCGTTGATGCGGACGGAGAGCGTCTTGGCGCCCCAATCCACGTCGCCGATGGCCTGGATGATATTCTTGCGCGCCTCCGGCTTGTCATCCGGGGCCACCGAATCCTCAAGGTCGAGATTGATCACATCCGCAGCGCTCGCGGCCATCTTCTCGAAGATCGCCGGTCGGGAGCCGGGGCCGAAGAGTTGGCAGCGGTTCGGACGGGCAGGGGCGGCGGGCTGAATGCGGAAGCTCATGACTCTCTCCGGCAAGGATATTTCGATATTTGCTCGGAGTTGGGTAGATTATTGCGCAGGCTCTTGCAAGGGGCTTTTCGCAGTGGCAGCATTTCGCTGCGTCGCCGCATGGTCTGCTGCAGGCCATTGAGGGCTGCAGATGTCGCGCGATGGGGATGGTAGAGACTTGGAAGCTGCCTCTTCAGGCCACGTTTCGATTGGAGTGCGAGGGTACTCAACCCGACATGGCCCGGTTGGCTATTCCAGAGTCCCTTCCGACACGAAATGCCGTTTGCGGACGTTGGGTTTGCGCATTGATCGGCACGGAATCAAGCCGCAGGCACGGCTTGGGGGCGCTTCATTGCCAACGGTGCGAACGGCAGACATGTCCGCAGCCTGGCGTTCAGCTGTTGCCGCCGCGCACGAATCGTCCGGCATCCTGCGCCGCCGCGCGAATGGCCCGGGACTTGTTCACCGTCTCCTGCCACTCGGCTTCCGGATCGCTGTCATAGACCACGCCACCGCCGGCCTGGATATAGAGCGTCTCGTCCTTGAGCACCGAGGTGCGCAGCGCGATGCACATGTCCATCTCGCCATCGGCCGCGAAATAGCCCACGCCGCCGCCATAGACGCCGCGCTTCTCCGGCTCCAGCTCGTCGATGATCTCCATCGCCCGGACTTTTGGCGCGCCCGAGACAGTGCCCGCCGGAAGCCCCGCGAGCAGGGCAGACAGGGCGTCCTCGCCATCTTTCAGCTCGCCCACGACGTTGGAGACGATATGCATCACGTGGCTGTAGCGCTCGATGACGAACTCCTCGGTCGGCTTCACCGTCCCGATCTTTGCCACCCGGCCGACATCGTTGCGGCCGAGATCCAGCAGCATCAGGTGTTCTGCCATTTCCTTCTCGTCGCCGAGAAGATCGGCCTCCAGCGCCCGGTCCTCTTCTTCGCTCGCACCGCGATGACGCGTGCCGGCGATGGGTCGGATCGTCACCTCGCCTTCGCGCAGCCGCACGAGGATCTCCGGGGACGCCCCGATGACCTGGAAGCCACCGAAGTTGAAGAAGAACATGAAGGGCGAGGGGTTGGTCCGCCGCAAGGAGCGATAGAGCGAGAAGGGCGGTAGCGGGAAATGCAGCGACCAGCGCTGCGAGGGAACGACCTGGAATATGTCGCCCGCCTTGATGTATTCCTTCGCCCGTTCAACGGACTTCATGTAGTCCGGCTTGGTAAAGTTGGAGATGGGCTCGCCCACATCCAACTCATCGGAAAGGTTGCGCGTCTCGCCCCGCAGGCCGGCATCGAGGTCGCGCAGGGCGTCCATCACGCGTTCGGCGGCCTGCGCATAGGCCGCCTTGGCCGAAAGCCCGCCTTCGGTGAAGGCCGGCGAAACGAGCATCACCTCGCCTTTCACCCCGTCGAGCACCGCAACGACCGAGGGGCGCATCATCACCGCGTCGGGCAGGCCGACCGGGTCCGGGTTGACGTCGGGCAGGTGCTCGACCAGCCGGATCATGTCATAGCCGAGATAGCCGAAGAGCCCGGCGGAGGCCGATGGCAGGCCGTCGGGCAGCTCGATGCGGCTCTCGGCGATCAGGCTGCGCAGGGAGGTGAGCGGATCCGTCTCCTCCTCGACCCAGGCGTTGGAATCGAACCGTGCCTGCCGGTTGATCCGCGCCGTCGTGCCATTGCTCTGCCAGATCAGGTCCGGCTTGAGGCCGATCATCGAGTAGCGTCCGCGGACCTCGCCGCCGGTGACCGATTCCAGCATGAAACTGTCGGTCCGGGCGCCCGCGAGCTTGAGCATCAGGCTCACCGGCGTGTCGAGATCCGCCGCGAGCCGCGTGTAGACGACCTGGTTTGCGCCAGCTTCGAAGCCCTTGGCAAACTCGTCGAAGGAAGGAGAAAGCTGTGTCATGGCCTCAGCGGAAGAGTTGCGTATGCACGGCGTTGAGCCCGGCATCATTGATAGAAATCCCGGCCGTCGCGGTCATCTGGCGGGCATACAAGGTGAAGAGGTCCTCGGCGATGCCCTGCTCGGCTTGCTGGGACATGGCCATGCGGAAGAGCGCGATCTGCGGATCGTCCGCGTCCGGTCCGTCCACGCTGTCGAGCACCACCAGCACCGCACCGTCCGAGGTTTCCACCACGGCGGCGGCGCCAGTCTCCAGCGAGAAGACCGCGTTGGCGACATCCGGCTCCAGACCTTCGACAAATCCCGAGCGGATCACGTTTTCAGCCGTTTCAACACCGAGCCCGGCGACGTCGACCAGGGTCTCTCCGGTCTCCAGCTCGGCCAGGGCGGCCTCGGCCTCGGCGACCAGCGCCTTGCGGATTTCGGCGGTTTCCCAGCCGGCCATGACTGCGTCGCGCACCTCGTCCAGCGGCTGCAGCCGCGGTTCGATCACCTTGTCCAGCCGCATCGCGTAGATCGAGCCGTCGTCCAATGTCAGGATCTCGGCAAAATCCTCATCCGTCAGCGCATCTGCCGCCGCGCGGAAATCGGTATAGGCGGCGATATCGGCCTCGGACCCGGCATGGTAATCGACCGTGCCAAGCTCCATCTTGGTCTCTTCGACGAGATCCTCGACGGTCGCGCCGCCAGCGAGCAGATCGTCGAGATCGGTGATCATGTCCTCGATCACCCGCCGTGCCCGCTCACGTCCCAGTTCGGAGCGCAGCTCCGGCTCGGCCTGCTCGAAGGTGGTCTCGCGCGATTGCAGGATACCGTTCATCCGGAACAGCGCGGGGCCAAGATCGGTGGGGTAGGGGCCGACAAGACCCGGTTCCTCCAGTCCGAAAACCGCCGCCCCGGCCTGGCCGAGATCTGCCTCGGCCATCTCGCCAAGATCGACATCTTCCAACGTCAGGCCGCGGCTTTCCACCGTGGCCACGAAATCGGTGTCGCCAGCCTCGATCGCCTCGCGGGCGGCCGTCGCCTCTTCGGCGGTGCCGAAGACCAGCCGTTCCACCAGCCGCCGCTCCGGGACGATATACTCGTCCGCCCGCTCCGAATACAGCGCCCGCAGGGCCTCTTCGTCGATCGCGATCTCATTCAGCAGCATGTCCGGTGTCAGCCAGGCATAGGTGATGTGCTTCATCTCCGGCAGGGTGAACGCGGCTTCGTTCCCGGCGTGATAGGCTTCCAGGTCGGCCTCGGTCGGGCTCGGGATTTCGCTGGTCAGGCTGTCCGGCGCGAAGGTCGCCCAACGGAAGCTGCGGCGCTCGCCATACCAGTTCGTGAGCACCTCGCTCAGCGTCTCGGGCGGGGCGACGCCGGCGACAACGCTGGCCTGCAGGATGTTGCGGCTGCTTTCCTCGCGGACGGATTGCTCGAAGCCGGCGACGTTCCAGCCGTTCTGGTCGAGCATGAACTCATAGGCATCACGGTCGAACTCGCCGCTCACGCCCTGAAAGGCGGAGGAGCCGGTGATCATCCGGGCGACTTCCTCGTCGCCCACGGAGAGGCCGAGCCGGTCGGTTTCGTTGTTGAGCGCCTCGGTGCCGATGAGCTGGCCGCGGACCTGTGCCGTGACACCCGTCGCCTCCAGCGCTGCAAGGCTCACGTCGGTGGCACCCGAGGCTTCCTCGACCCGGATCGCCTGAACCATCGCGCGGTAGTAATCCTCGGCGGTGATGTCCCGGTCGCCGACCGTGGCGATGCTGGTGCCGCCACCGGAGAAATTGGTGATGCCGAAGCCGCCCAGTCCGAGGATCAAAAGACCCATCAGGCCCATCATAAGGTAGTCGCTAAACGACTTTTTCTTGGTGCTCATCGCTCGGTGGCCTCCTGCGCAGCGTGTCGCGTTTGTCTAGGCGTTGCGCGGCAGGGAGGCAAGCGGACTCAGCGCTCGAAGCTCACGCCCGCGAGCCGGTCGAACAGCGTCTCGATGCCGTCCGCGTCGATATTGGCATAGGCAAGCCGCAGGTGGCGCCTGCCCGAGGTCGCGCCTTTTGGCTCGAACATCGTGCCGGGGAGGCAGAGCACGCTGGCCTCCTCGACCAGCGCCTTTGCCAGAGCGTCCGAGGACAGGGCAAAAGGGTGCTCGACATAGGCGAAATAGGCGCCACAGCCTTTCAGGCACCACCCCTGCTCGGCCAGTTTCGGGAAACCGGCCTCGATGGAGGCGCGGCGGGCGAGGATCTCGCGGCGCTCGCCGGCGAGCCAGTCGCCGAGAGTCTGGATGCCCAACAGGGCGGCGCGCTGGCCGATCTGGCTGGGGCAGATGGTGACAGTGTCGATGAATTTCTCGACCTCGGCGAGGCGCGCCGGGCTCGACATCAGCGCGCCGACGCGGTGTCCGGTCAGGCGATAGGACTTTGAAAAACTGTAGAGGCGGATCAGGGTCTCGTCCCAGTCCGGATCCTCGAAGAGCGGGTGCGGGGCACCGTCGCGGCTGTGAAAATCCCGATAGGTTTCGTCGACCACGAGGGCCAGTCCCCGTGAACGGGCGAGTTCGGCGAAAGCGGCGACACGCTCGGGCGGGTACTCGACCCCGGCCGGGTTGTTCGGCGTGACCAGCGCGATGGCGCGGGTGCGCGGGCCGATCAGCGTGGCCGCGACCTTCGGGTCCGGCAGCAGGTCAGGACCGGTGGGCAGCGGGACGGTGCGGATCGAGCTCATGTCGAGCCACATCTTGTGGTTGAAATACCAAGGGATCGGCAGCAGGACCTCGTCGCCCGGACCGGCCAGCGTGGCGATGGCGGCGGCGAAGGCCTGGTTGCAACCCGACGTTATGGCGGTCTGCTCGGGGCGGATCGTGCCGCCATATTGCGCCGAGACCTGCTCGGACAGGGCCGCGCGCAAGGCGGGCAGACCGAGATCGGGACCGTAAAGATGGCTTGCGGGCTCCTGCATCAACGCCTCTGCCATCGCCCGGCGCAACGGCTCGGGCGGCGGCGCGACGGGGGCAGCCTGGCTGACATTGATCAGCGGGCGATCTGCAGGGAAGGTCCGGCCGGCGATCCAGCGGCCGGCTTCGGGGACCGGCGAGACATCCGTGGCCTGCATGGCCGGGTTCAGGGGCAGGGACATGGGCGGCTCCGGGATTGCGGTCGGATCCTGTCTAGCAACCGCGCCGGAACGCCGAAAGGTGTTTGAGACCCGGACCGCGAAGAGAGAGGCGTCGCTGGCCTGTGGTGCCTGTTTGCTGGGCGTCAGACCGCGGGGAACGGCTGTTCCGGCCGTGCGATCCCGTGAAGTTCGACCGTCAAAGGATTGAAACGTCGCCGGTATTTTCACCAATCCTCAGGCGTGTCCCGATAGCGGAGCGCCCGCCGTCACGGAGAACGCGGTGGCGATCAATCCGTGCCGCGATAGGGTTCCACATATTGCAGCGCCATGTCCCACGGGAAGAAAATCCAGGTGTCCTGGCTCACTTCCGTGATGAAGCTGTCCACCATCGGCCGGCCCTTGGGCTTGGCATAGACGGTGGCGAAATGGGCGTTCGGATAGAGCCGGCGCACCAGTTCGAGCGTCTTGCCGGAATCGACAAGGTCGTCGATGACGAGGATGCCGGTGCCATCTCCCATCAGCTCCTCGTTCGGCGCGTTGAGCACGACAGCGTCCATCTGGGTCTGGTGGTTGTAGGATCTCACCGAGATCGTATCGACAAGCCGGATATCGAGTTCGCGCGCGATGATCATCGCCGGGGCCATGCCGCCGCGGGTGATTGCCACGATGGCCTTCCAGGCGCCGTTATCGGGCCCCTGTCCGTCCAGCCGCCAGGCCAGGGCCCGGCTGTCACGGTGGATCTGGTCCCAGCTGATGTGGAAGCCCTTCTCATGGGGCAGGCGGTCGGGACGGGGGCGGTCGCTCATGGCAGGCTCACTTCTTTCCGGTTACAGCGTCGATATCGGGCGCATCCACGGCCTTCATGCCGACAGAGTGATAGCCCGCATCGACATGATGCAGCTCGCCGGTCACCCCCGCGCCCAGATCGGAGAGCAGGTAGAGTGCGGAATTGCCGACATCCTGAATGGTGACATTGCGGCGCAGCGGCGAGTTCAGCTCGTTCCACTTCAGGATATAGCGGAAATCGCCGATACCCGAGGCGGCCAGCGTCTTGATCGGGCCGGCCGAGATGGCGTTGACGCGGATTCCGTCCTTGCCGAGATCCTCGGCCAGATAGCGCACCGAGGCTTCCAGGGCTGCCTTGGCCACCCCCATCACATTGTAATGCGGCATCACCCGTTCGGCGCCGAGATAGGTCATGGTCAGCGCCGAGCCGCCATTCTTCATCAGCTTTTCGGCCCGCTGCATCACGGAGGTGAAGGAATAGACCGAAACATCCATGGTCATGGTAAAGTTCTCGCGGGAGGTCTCAACATAGCGTCCGCGCAGCTCGTTCTTGTCGGAGAAGCCGATGGCGTGGACGATGAAGTCCAGCGAGCCCCAGGCTTCCTCGATCTGTGCGAAGGCGGCATCGACCGACGCGTCGTCGGTGACATCGCAATCGGCCAGCAATTTCACCCCCAGTTGCTCGGCCAGCGGGATCGCGCGCTTGCGGAAGGCGTCGCCCTGATAGGTCAGCGCCAGCTCGGCGCCGGCGTCGGCGCAGGCCTTCGCGATACCCCAGGCGATGGATTTGTCATTGGCCAGCCCCATGATCAGGCCACGCTTTCCGGCCATAAGTCCGTTTGTCATCTCACCCTCCGCCTGTTGGCTCAGCTTTGCGCCCGTTTAGGCCAAGCAGCGGGTCAGAGGCAAGAACAACGCTTCAATGCTGGCGTCCGGGCGCCGAGCGGTGTAGCCAACACACATCACGACAGGAGACCCGCATGAGCGACCGCAGCGGCATCTTTGCCGGAAATGATCCCTTCACCCTCGCCCGCGACTGGCTGCGCGAGGCGGAGGCGAGCGAGCCGAACGATCCCAACGCCATCGCGCTTTCAACCGTCGATTCGGAGGGCATGCCCAATGCGCGCATGGTCCTGCTCAAGGAGATCGATGCGGACAGCTTCGTCTTCTACACCAATTACGACTCGACCAAGGCCGCGGAGCTGGACAGCACCGGCAAGGCCGCCTTCGTGATGCACTGGAAGAGCCTGCGCCGGCAGGTCCGTGCCCGCGGCGTGATCACCCGGGAAGAGGGCCCGCAAGCGGATGCCTACTACGCCTCCCGCTCGCTCAAGTCCCGCCTGGGCGCCTGGGCGTCGCAACAGAGCCGGCCATTGGCCTCGCGCGGCGTGCTGATGGCCGAGGTGGCGAAGGTGACGGCAAAACACGGTCCCAATCCGAAGCGCCCGCCCTTCTGGGGCGGCTATCGGCTCACGCCCGTCGAGATCGAGTTCTGGGCCGATGGCGCGTTCCGCCTGCATGACCGCTTCCGTTGGACAACGGATGGGAAGGGCGGCTGGGATGTCGAAAGGCTGTCACCGTAAACAGGAATCTGTCCTGCCTGCCCGTCCTGCAAGAACAAACGATTGCAAATGGTTGCCACTTTTTAACGATCATGCGGTTGATGTATCTCAGGCGATGGCTTATGCACTTAACCTTGTTGACGTTGCCTTTGGGTAATGGCCTGTGGATTACTCGCAAGCGGATTCATTATTGCACTGTTACTTGATGAAGCTGACCCGATGAACGGGAGTGGTGCAATGGTGGCCTCTTAGTGACCGATAGTGTTGAAAACATGGAGCCGCGCTCGATGCGTGGCAATGTGAAGTGGTTCGACCCCTTGAAGGGGTTCGGCTTCGTTCTTGCGGATGAGGGTGGTCCTGACATTCTCCTGCACGCGAATGTTCTGCGGAATTTCGGGCAATCCTCCGTTGCGGATGGCGCGGAGATCGAGATTCTCGTGCAACGGACGGCGCGGGGGATGCAGGCCGTGGAGGTTCTGTCCATCGTGCCGCCAAATGAGGGCGAAGGGCCACCGCTGGAAGACCTTGCCACCATTTCCGCGGAAGAACTGGCCAGCCTGCCGCTGGAACCGGCGCGGGTGAAGTGGTTCGACAAGGCCAAGGGGTTCGGTTTTGCCAATGTCTTCGGTCAGTCAGAAGATATCTTCGTACATATCGAGGTGCTGCGGCGGTCCGGCCTTGCAGATCTTCAACCGGGCGAAGCGGTCGGCATCCGGGTCACGACCGGACGGCGCGGCCTGATGGCGATCGAAGTCGCCGCCTGGGAGCGGGCGATCCGCACTGACGAGTGATGCGGATCGCGGGGCACCGTGTCGCGGTTCTGCTGGCGGCCTGTCTGTCGCCGCTTGCGGCCCTGGCGGAATGTACTCCGGACACGGCGGAACTGCGCGGGTCCTGGGGGCAGGCGCAATTCCGGATTGAATTGGCCGATACCCCCGAAGAGCGCGCGCGCGGGCTGATGTTTCGGGAGACCCTGCCGCGCTCGGCTGGCATGCTTTTCGTCTATGAAGAGCCCGGTCGGGCCAGTTTCTGGATGAAAAACACGCTGATCCCGCTCGACATGCTCTTTATCGATACCACCGGCATCGTCACCCATGTGCATGCGCGGGCGATCCCGGGCGACCTGACGCCGATCGATGGCGGCGATGGGGTACGGCTGGTGCTCGAAATCAATGGTGGACTGGCCGAGGCGATGGGGATTGGTCCGGGCAGCGAATTGCGGCACCCGGCCATTGGACCGAACGCGGCCTGGCCCTGTACCGAGTGACACAGCGTTTTTAAGCTGCCCTGAACGGCCCCCTGCCTGAGCTTGGCACCCTGCCGGACATCCATCTCACGCGCCCTTTCTATCCGTGGACGACGGCAGGATGGCCGGACCGGATCGGCCGTCTGACCGCTTCGTTTCGCGGCAATTGGGGCAAGTCGAGCGTCTCCTCTCAACGGGTGTTTCCGGCGTCGCCGGACCTGCGTTTCGGTCAGGACTGCGGCACAGTCGCCACAGGTGCGAAGGCGCTTTTCCTTCCTCTCAATGCGCTCTATCGCTGGACAAAACTCATGGAAAAATCATGCTAGATCTTGCTCTGGTCGTTGTGCTTGGCCTGTCGGGCGGCCTTGCCGTTGGTGTCCAGTCACCGATGGCGGGGGCGATGGGAAGTCGAATCGGGGGGGCTGCCGGCAGCTTCATTCTCCATCTGAGCGGGACGATCGCCTCGCTTGTCCTGCTGATCGCGCGCGGCGGCGAGAACATCCATGCCTGGCGCAGCCTGCCTTGGTACATGCTGTGCAGCGGCGTTTTCGGGTTGGTGCTGATCCTGACGCTCAGCCAGACCGTTCCGAAACTGGGGGCTGCCTCCGCGATCACGCTCGTCGTTGTCGGCCAGCTCGTGGGCGGTTTGCTGATCGATCATTTCGGTTTTTTCGACGTGACGGTACGGCCGGTGGATCTGCAGCGGATTGCGGCTGTGACGCTTCTCCTCGCCGGAGCCTACCTGATGGTGCGCTGACAGCGGACCGGGCGGAGAGGATTTTCCGGACGGAGAGGATTTTCCGGACAGGGCAAAGCGATGCTTGTGATTTGCCGCAACTGCGGTCATATAGCGCTGATCCGCGCGCGACGTGTCGCAGCATGGGTCAGATCGGGGCGTAGCGCAGCCTGGTAGCGCGACGGTTTTGGGTACCGTAGGTCGCAAGTTCGAATCTTGCCGTCCCGACCATTTTTCAAAAGACAAACAGGGCTTTATCCGCCGGCCGCCGGGTTCGGGGGCTCTCAGAGCCGTGCGCCGGTCCCCTGCAACACGCCATGTTCCAGCGCGTAGCGGGTCAGCCCGGCGGTGGAGGAGATTCCGAGTTTGCGCTTGATGTTCTTGCGATGCGTCTCGACCGTGCGCACCGAGATACCGAGATTGTTGGCGACCTCCTTGTTCGACCGTCCCTGTGCAAGTTGCAGCAGGATTGTCTGCTCGCGGCTGGTCAGCGCCTCGCGGCCACTATCCGTCTCCGGGGTCAGCGAAGCTGTGGCACCGGTACAAAGATAGCGCTCGCCGGCCATGACCCGGTCGATGGCCTCCTTGATCTGCTCGGTGGGCACATCCTTGAGAACGTAGCCGCGCGCTCCATGACCGAGGGCAGTGGAGATGTATTCCGGCGAGTCGTGCATCGACAGGATCAGGATGCGCAGATCCGGATTGTCCTCCAGCAGCATCTCCGTCGCGTTGAGCCCGTTCACCGCGGGCATGTTGAGATCCATCAGCACGACATCCGGGGTGAGGGTGGCGACATTGTCCACCGCCTCCTGCCCGTTGGAGAGTGTGCCGACCACCTCGATGTCCGGGTAGCTCTCCAGGATCGCCTCGATTCCGGCCGCGACCATCGGATGGTCGTCCACGATCATCACGCGAGTGGCGCTCATGCGCTCTTCCTTTCCTTGTTCTGGGGCGGCGGGCCGCTTTCCGGCGCCAGCATATGTGTCAGCGGCACCTGTGCCTCGATCACCGTGCCATTGCGCGAGCTCTGGATGCGCAGCTGGCCGCCAAGCTGCTCGATCCGCTCCTGCATGTTGCGCAGTCCGAGCCCCTGTGGCGGGCCGGCGGAGTCCCGCGCGGCGGCAAGCCCACGACCATTATCCGCGATCCGCAGCGTTGCACCGTCGGTATGTCCGAAGACATGCAGGCTCACCCGGCTCGCCTCGGCATGGCGCTCGATATTGGTCAGCGCCTCCTGGGCAACGCGGTAGAGCGAAATCTTGGCGTCCTGGTCGAGCCGGTTGCGGAAGACGACGGTCTCGAACTCCATCTCGATGCCGGTTCGGGCGCCGAATTCCTCGGTCAGCGATTGCAGCGCCGGGCCGAGGCCGAGATCGTCCAGCACCCCAGGGCGCAGGTCACGGCTGATCCGGCGCACCTCCTGGATCGCTCCGCCAAGCGCGTCGATACCGCCACCGAGATTCTCCTCCGCGCGCGCATCGCCGGTCCGCAGGCGCCGGCGTGCCAGTTCCAGCATGTAGCGGACGCCCACGAGCATCTGGCTGATCGAGTCGTGCAGCTCACGAGCGACGCGGCCGCGCTCCTCTTCCTGGGTGTCGAAGATCCGCTGCGTGAGCGCCTTGAGCTTGGCATCGGCGAGGCGGCGTTCCCGGATATTGAGCCAGAGCCCGGAGAAGAAGACCAGCAGCAGCGCCGCCATGGTGATCCCGGCGATCCAGAGGAAGGTCTCGCGGATCCGTGCTTCGGTCTCCGAGCGGGCGGCGGCGACGGTTGCCAGCACGTCATCGATGAAGATGCCGGTGCCGATGGCCCATCGCCAATCCTGCAGCCCGACCACAAAGGAGACCATCTGCGCCTCTTCGCCGGTCGAGGGCTTGTGCCAGAGATAGCTGTGATAGCCGCTGCCGCGCCGGGCGATGGAGATAAGCTCGTCGACGATGGGCGTGCCTGCGGCATCCGTCAGCCCGGCCCAGTTGGCGCCAATCAGCTCGGTCTGGCGCGGGGCGACGAGATTGTTGCCCTCATAGTCATAGACAAAGAAATAGCCGTCCTGTCCGTAGATCATCGCGGCGAGCGTGTGGATGACGCGCTCCTTGGCATCCTCGTCATCGGGCAGGGCGCGACCGTAATCCTTCGAGATCGCCGTTCGGGCGAGGGCAAGATAGTTCTTCAGTTCCGTGCGCTTGGCCGCGATCAGCCTGTTCTCCAGCTCGGCGATCTCGCGGTCGGCGAGGCTGCGCGCCTGTACCGCGACGAGCACCGAGATCGCCGCCATCGCCAGCACCAGCGGTACCGTCGCCAGAAGGAACAGCTTCTGGGCATAGCTGAGCCTGACGCCTTGAAACAGGCGAAACGGGCGTCGGTCCACGGGCAAATCGGCCTCCCTTCCGATTGCAGGGCTGGGAGAAAATACGCGCTAGCGTGGGCGAGATGCAAGCTGTCGCAGCCGGGGGCGGGGGCCCACCGTGATCGGTTGGGGAATAGGCATCAGAAAGGGTACGGCAGTGCTCGCCGCCGCGGGCAACCATCTCTCCCGTCTTCAGGCCTTCTGGAAACGTCACCGTGGCGTCGTGACTCGTTCTCGCGGGGAATCAGGCCTTGTGGTGTCGTGTACTCGCCCGAATCGGCGGAGATCCGGTGGCTCGGGAGATGTCCCCGGCGGCTTGATTCGAGGAGGGCAGGAGCAAATCGAGACCCGTGTGCAGCGCGCACGCGACGCGAAATGGTTGGTTCTCGGTCTCGGCCTGCCCGGAAATTGGTCAGAAATCTTCGCCATTTGCCTCGATCTACGCATTTGTCGGTATTTGAGCTTCGCAATGAGATCGCTAACCTCCCGCTCACTTTAAACGATCCGCCTGCCAAAAGGCGGGCTCCAAAGTACCAACGGGAGGACACTCACATGGATCGTCGTTCATTTCTGAAGACGTCTGCTATTGGCGGCTCGGCCGCTGCGGCCACAGCGCTGGCCGCGCCGGCCTATGCCCAGGGCAAGCGCACCCTGACCATGGTCACCACCTGGGGCCGTGGCCTCGCCGGCGTGTTCGACGCCGCGCAGCGCGCCGCTGATTCCATCACCGCCATCACCGACGGATCGCTGACCGTCGAGGTGAAGGCCGCGGGCGAACTCGTCGGCGCCTTCGAGGTCTTCGACGCGGTCACCGCCGGCCAGGCCGACATGTATCACGCCGCCGACTATTATTTCGTCGGCCAGCATCCGGGCTATGCCTATTTCACCTCCGTGCCCTTCGGCATGACCGCGCAAGAGCTGGTGAACTGGTACTACTTCAATGGCGGCGCCGAGATGCATGACGAGCTCGGCGAGCTCTTCGGCCTCAAGTCCTTCCTTTGCGGCAATACCGGCGCGCAGGCTGGCGGCTGGTTCCGCAAGGAGATCAACGGCCCCGAAGACTTCAACGGCCTGAAGTTCCGCATGCCGGGCCTCGGCGGCGAAGCACTCGGCAAGCTTGGCGCTTCCGTGCAGAACCTTCCCGGCTCCGAAGTGTATCAGGCGCTGGCCTCCGGCGCGATCGACGGCACCGAGTGGATCGGCCCCTGGGCGGACGAGAAGGCCGGCTTCCAGGAGATCACCAAGTTCTACTACACCGCCGGTTTCCACGAGCCGGGCGCGGGTCTCTCGCTGGCCGTCAACCGTGAGGTTTTCGAAAGCCTGACCCCGGCTCAGCAGAAGGCGATCGAGATTGCCTCCGCCGAGACGCATCAGTGGAACCTTGCCCAGTTCCTCTCCAATAACGGTGCCGCCCTGCAGCGCCTCCAGTCCGCCGGTGTGAAGGTTCTGTCCTTCAACGACGCCGTCTGGGATGCGATGGGTGCGGCCGCCAAGGAGACGCTGGAGAGCAAGCGTGATGGCGACATCTACGACAAGATCTATGACAGCTACCTGACGTCGATGAAGGCTTCTTCCGACTGGATCAAGGCCTCCGAGGGCGCTTACCGCACGCAGCGCGACCGTATCCTCGGTTAATCCATAACATCAAGAACACAGGGCAGGCCCATGAAAGGGCCTGCCTTTTTCATCCTGCCTGATGGGCGGGACGACAAGAATACCTTCGGGGGACAGGCCATATGGGACTGGTCGAGGCATGGGGCGGCACCTTCATCGGGTGGGTCGTCGCCAATATCATCGAAGCCTATTACAACTTCTTCTACGCGATCTCGCATCCGGGTCTATGGCTCGACTGGTCGAGCAAGGAAGCAATCATGCGCTTCGCCTATTACGGCGGATCGGTTGAGTTCTTCTTTGTCGTTTTCACGGCGTTCCTGACGATCACCGCAATCGGGATATTCTCGCGCAGATTGCTCTGGGGCGTTGTCATCGGACTGGAATTCTTCGCCAACTCGGTCGGCCGCTTCTTCGCCTGGGCCGGCCTGTTGATGGTGCTGCAGCAGATCGTCATCGTCTTCATGCAGCGCATCTTCGCAGCCTCCCAGATCTCCATCGGCTTCGGCAAGACGATCACCTTCGATGTCTCCTGGTGGTCGGAGGAGCTCAAGCTCTACAACGCCATGATCGTCGCGCTGTGTGCCACCTACACCTTCGTGCAGGGCGGCCATGTCCGTGTCGACCTGGTCTATGCCGTGGTGCGCGAGCGCACCCGCAAGATCATCGACATGGTGGGCAGCCTGATCTTCATGATGCCGATGGCCGTGCTGATCTGGATGTATGGCTGGTTCTTCATGTGGCGCCATCTCATCACGCCCAAGATCTCGGCCTCCGACAAGCTTGAGCTGATGCTGAAGAAATCCCGCATCGTGAAGTGGAATGTCGAGACCATCGGGTTCTCGCCCAATGGATTCAACGCCTATTTCCTCTTCAAGCTGCTGCTCGTCGCCTTCGCCGGCATGGTCTTCCTGCAGGCCATCGCCTTCTTCTACCGCTCCTGGCTGGAGCTGCGGGAAGGTCACGAAAGCGAAGGCAAATACCTCGACAAGGACAAGCTGGGCGATGCGGATGCCGAGCTGGTCGCAGAAATCCACTAAGGGGCAGGACAGATGTTTCTTGGACTCGACGGGGTCGAAATCGGCCTGATCATCGTTTTCCTGTGCCTTTTTGGTGCAATCCTCTCCGGCTTCCCGGTGGCTTTCGCCATCGGTGGCGCCGCCATCATCTCCTTTGGCATAATCGCCTCGCTGGACTCGGCCGGACTGCTGATCCACCAGGCGATCGACAAGTCGTCCGAAGCCTACAAGGAGGTTGTCAGTTCCGGCGTCGCGGCGGATGCGATCTCGGTGTTTCGATATCCGGACCTGCCGCGCGAGGCCATGCCGGTCTTCCCGGGGGGCTGGGAACAGGCGATGGACCGGAACCTCTCCTTCATCGTCAACCGGATCAACGAGCGCGTGCTCGCCGGCGCCTCCATCGAGACCCTGCTGGCGGTGCTGATGTTCGTGCTGATGGGCATCACGCTGGAACGCTCCAAGATCGCCAATGACCTGCTGACCACGATGGCCAAGGTCTTCGGGCCGCTGCCGGGCGGTCTCGCGGTCTCCATCGTGGTCGTTGGCGCCTTCCTTGCCGCTTCCACCGGCATTGTCGGCGCCACGGTCGTGACCATGGGTCTGCTCGCCCTGCCGACCATGTTGCGCAACAACTATTCGCCCGAGCTGGCCACCGGCGTCATCGCTGCGTCCGGCACGTTGGGACAGATCATCCCGCCCTCCATCGTCATCGTGCTGCTCGGCACGCTGGCGGGGGACCTCTACTCGGCGGCACAGGAGGAACGCGCCCAGCTTGTCGGGTGTTCGGATGCGCTGACCTATCTCGGCCAGCCTGCCGTGGTCTCGGTCGGCACGTTGTTCCAGGCCGCCCTCGTCCCGGGCATCCTGCTGGCAGTGCTCTATGCTGCCTATGCGCTCGGCTACGCGCTCCTCAACCCGTCCAAGGCGCCCCCCGTGGCGATGGATGACGGCGACGGGGAGCATATCGGCCGCCGCCACGGGCTCACATGGTTCCTCTTCGTCCCGGTGGCGCTGATCGCTGGCACGATTTTCCTCTCCTCGGCCAATGTCATCGGCTCACAGGATGTGACCGTCGACAGCTTCTCCGATGCCGGCAAGACCGCAAGCCTGCGGACCAATGTTGGCGAGCAGTGCCAGGCGGCGATGATCGACCTGCATGGTCAGGAGGCCTGGAATGCGGCCGTGACCCAGCAATCGGACATCGATGCCGCGGGCGGCGTGCAGGAGAGCCGCAAGCTGACAGAGGAAGAACTCGTTTCGGCCAAGGCCGAGAAGATCGCCAACGCGCCGATCCTCTCGGGCTCCCTTGTCACCGGCTTCCTGCTGCTGAGCCTCGTGCTGACCACCGCGCGCGGTGTGGCGCCGAAGGGCGATCCGCGCGATCTGCTGATCGGCGGGGCAGGGGTGCTTCTGGCCCTTGGTGTGGACGCCGCCTTGATCGGCCCGCTCACAACGCCCGGCCAGACCGTGCTGCTGCTGGCAATCCCGCTGGCGATGGTGCTCTATAGCTGCCGATCGGCGGCCCGGGTGCTGGGGCAGAACGAACTGCTGCGCGTGGTCTTCCCGCCGCTGGTGCTGATTGTCGCCGTGCTCGGCTCGATCCTCGGCGGCATCACCAACCCGACGCCGGCCGCCGCACTTGGCGCTGGTGGCGCGCTGATGCTGGCGGCCTATCGCCGGCTGGCGGAGGATGACGGCAAGGGCGGGGTGATCATCTGGGCCACTTTCGCGATCATCATCATGATCCTTGTTGGCGTGAATTTCGACCTGCGGGTGAACCAGGAAGTGGTCACCTTCGAGAACTGGATCGCCTTCCTCGTCGCCAAGGGCGCCTATCTCTACGCGATGTTCGGCATCCTCTATGCCTGCTGGGTGCTCTTCGCCAAGGGCGTGTTGCGGCCGGTCGTTCGGGAGACGGCAAAGGTGACCTCGATGGTGTTCACCATCCTGATCGGTTCGCAATTGCTGAACCTCGTCGTCATCTCCTTTGGCGGCGAGCACTATATCCAGCAATTCCTGCGCAGCTATGACAGCGAGATCACCGTCTTCCTGATCGTGATGCTGGTGCTCTTCATCCTCGGCTTCGTGCTCGACTTCCTGGAGATCATCTATATCGTCATCCCGATTGTCGGGCCGGTGATCTATGGCGGCACGATGGACCCGAAATGGGTGACGATCATGATCGCGGTGAACCTGCAGACCTCCTTCCTCACGCCGCCCTTCGGCTTCGCGCTGTTCTACCTGCGCGGCGTGGCGCCCAAGGAGGTCACGACGGGCCATATCTATCGCGGCGTGATCCCCTTCGTGCTGATCCAGGTCGCGGGGCTGGGCTTGCTGTGGCTCTTCCCGTCGGTGGTGACCATCCTGCCCAACCTGATCGGCAACTGAGCCGATCCCATAGCGAGATGCCAAACCGGGCGGCCCTTGGGCCGCCCGCGTGATTTTGGCGCCGGAACATGTTATCCTGAGCGGGTTTTCAGAACCTGTCCGAAACCAAGGCGTGCCATATTTCGGCATGCGCCGGAGGAAATCATGTCCCTTTTTCGCATTCTTCTCGCCAACCCATATGCCTTTCAGCAGAACTGGCAGGAGCAGGTCGAGGACGTCAAACGCATGTTCGATCCGATCCTCGAATTCAGCAGCAAATTCAGCCGGATCCGCGTTCGGTCCGAATATGTGGAGCCTGCGGCATTCGACTGCGATCTTTGCATCTATATCGTGCCGGATGCCGATCGCTCGGTGGTTGGCGCGCATTTCGCCGGCTATGAGCCGAGCGAGCTGGCCGGCTCTGATGGCGCGACTGAGGGCAAGATGGTCGATGGGCGGCTTGTCGTCGGTTCAGAGGTATTCCTGACCAACCTGAAGACCGTGCACCAGCGGTCGCTGATCATTTATCACGAGGCGATGCACAACGTGCTGCGCAAGAACAACGCGCAGTTGCACAAACATGGTGGGTTGGCCGGCGGCGAGATCAATGAGGATACCGAACGCAAGGCGGCCAATGACAAGAAGATGGGCCAGGCTATCGGCAATATGGCAGCGCAATGGGAAGGCGGTTTTTCTGCCGCGACCTGAGAGACAAGTCGTGCGGTAGAGCGAAGGAGGGCGCGGAAACAGGGTGAGGCTGCCGCGTCAGGACCGTCCCGGGGACAGGCGTTTGCCCGGTTCCCTGTGCGCATGGCCGACGGCCGCCCCCCTGCATGTCGGGCATGAAACGAGGCGCGTAGAGAGAGGCAGCCCCTAGCCCTTCGGCTCGATCAGGTCCCAGCTATTGCCGAACGGATCCTCCCAGACCGCCACAATGCCATAGGGCTCGTGGCGCGGATCTTCGCGGAAGCGGACCCCGGCGGCGCGCATGGCGGCGTGGTCGCTGGCGAAATCATCCGTGCTGAGAAAGAACGCGACCCGACCGCCCGTCTGGTTTCCGATGGCAGCCTTCTGCGCGGCCCCTTCGGCGCGCCCCAGCACGAAACGGCACTGGCTCCCTTCCGGCGCGATGGTGACCCAGCGTTTGCTGCCCTGGGGGATGTCTTCCAGCAAGGCCCAGCCGAGCTTGCCACAATAGAAGGCGATGGCCGCGTCGTAATCTGGCACGACAAGAGTGACGGCGGACAGGAATTGCATGTCAGCCGCCGGTCGGGCGGGTGTCCGGCAGGGTGATACGGGCGACCTGCTCGGCGATCGGGTCGACCGAGAGCGGGTGGGTCTCGCTGTCATGCGCGGTCGGATCGCCGATGGGTTGCCACTGACCGCCCTTGAAGATCTCCAGCGCGTCGAAGCTGGCCTTGTAGCCCATCTTGCGGCTGCCCGGGACCCAGTAGCCGAGATAGACATAAGGCAGCCCGGCAGCGCGGGCGATCTCCACATGGTCGAGAATGATATGGGTGCCGGGCGAGCGCTTCGTCAGCGTCGGTTCATAGAAGCTGTAGACCATGCTCAGCCCGTCATCGAGCACATCCGTCAGGCAGACCGCGGCGAGATCGCTGTCGGGACCGTCGCATTGCTCCAGCCCTTTCTCGCGATATTCGACCATCCGGGTGCGGATCGGAGTCTCTTCGATCATCGCGGCGAATTCGAACACGTCCATGTCGGCCATGCCGCCATCGGCGTGACGACTGTCGAGATAGCGGCGGAAGAGGGTGTATTGCTCGTCTGTCGCCCAGGGCGAGGTCGCCTCGCGGCGCAACGCGCTGTTGCGTTTGAGCACGCGGCGCTGGTTGCGCGACGGGGTGAAGTCATCGACCCGGATTCGCGCCGAGAGGCAGGCGGTGCAATCGGCGCAGGAGGGCCGGTAGAGCACGTTCTGCGAGCGCCGGAAGCCTTGCTTGGAGAGCGTGTCGTTGAGCACCTCCGCATGTTCGCCCTGCAGCGCGGTGAACAGCTTCCGCTCCATGCGCCCTTCGAGATAGGGGCAGGGTTGCGGCGCCGTCACGTAGAACTGAGGGGCGAGGGGGAGGGTGTGCCGCATTCTCGGTTGCTTGTCGCGAAATGGTTTATGAAACGGTAACAGGGGTTGGAAGCGTCGCCAACCCCCCTTGCCGAGCGCGCGGTTATCGGCCGCGATTTACCGCTGCTGTGCCGAGGGCGAAGTCATGGATGCCTTGCGCGCGGGCGGTTGTCAGCATCAGGCCCATCGAGACGATCTGCGGCAGCAGGAAGGAAAAACAGACCGAGTAGATCAGCGTGTGCATGAAGGCTTCGGGCAGGCTCAGCTTCTCGCCGCGCCAGTTGCGCAATTCGATGGACATCAGCCGCATGCCGAACGTCGCCGAACCGCCAGCGATGGAGAAGGTCCGGTAGACAAAGCTTACGAAGAGCCAGAGCAGCGGGTAGAAGAGGATCCCGATGAAGGCCGTTCCAAGCAGGACCGGCAGGGTCAGCAGGGCGATGATCACGGCATCAATGACCCAGGCGATGGCGCGTTTGACCGGGATATCGGCATAATAGGCGCCCTCGCGGTCGGGGTCGGGCAGGCCGGAATAGGGTTCGCTCATATAGCTCATCTGTGAATTGTTCTCCGAATTTGCAACGGCGCGCGGCTTCGGGGAAAGCCGCGCGCCTTTGTGGGAGCGCCCGTCGGGCAGGCGCCCCGGGGGGGAAGGGTCAGGCCGGTTGGGCCTCTTCGGTGCCGTCGTCACCGGTGCGGGCGGCACGGGCACGGTCATCCATGAAGCTGTCGAACTCGGCCTTGTCCTTGGCCTCGCGCAGCCGTTGCAGGAAGGCTTCAAAAGCGCCCTGCTCCTCTTCGAGGCGCCGCAGGGTCTCTTCCTTATAGGCGTCGAAGGCGGAATTGCCGCTGGATTTCATGGCGGCACGGTAGTTGCGGTGATGCGCCCGGCGGGCGCTGCGGCAGGAACCGTTGAACATGCGTTTGCTCCAGATCATGTAGGCAAGAAGGGCGAGGCCGACAGGCCAGAAAAAGATGAAGCCGAGGATCATCGCGGCGATCCAGGCCCCTTTGCCGCGGTCGTCGAGCCAGCCTTCGGCCCGGGCAAACCAGGACGGGTTGGTGACGTGGGTAACGGTTGTCATTGGTCTCTCCTCGTTTCGATTGATGTGAATGCCTTTCACATTATGAAAGATGGGGGGGCTGGCGGGTTGGGTCAATAGGTGATGTGAAAAGAGTTTACATTTTTTTGGATGAGCCTGTCTGGCGGGTTATTCGGACGGGAGGAGCGTTCCCGGCCGACGCACACAGCGAAACCTCAGCCGTGTTCCGTGCCGGTCAAAACTCGGTTCAGTGTCCGTTGGCCGTCCGAAGCCGGTTCCAGCCCCGGTCAGTCCTCGACAAACCCGGCCGCCTCTGCGCCACAGAGCACACGCAGATCGTCCGGGGTGATGCCAAAGACATGTCGCGGGGTGCCGGCCGCCGCCCAGACCGTCTCAAAGGCGGATAAGCGCGGGTCGAAATAGGCCTGGATCGGGGTCTTGTGCCCGACCGGCGAAACGCCGCCAATGGCAAACCCGGTGACCGCGCGAATGCGGGCGCCGGAGGCGGGGTGGGTCGGCTCGCCGAGGATCCCGGCGATGCGCGCGGTCGAGACACGGTTTCCCCCGGCGGTGACGAAGAGCGTCAGGCGGCCGCTCTCCTCCCCCTCGACGACGATGGATTTGGCGATCTGGTCAAGCGTGCAGCCAATGGCGTCGGCCGCGTCGCGCGCGGTTCGTGTGCTGTCTGGCATCTCGCGCAGCTCATGGGAAAACCCGGAGGCCTCCAGCGCCGCGCGGACCCGTTTCAGGCTCTTGCTCATGTCGACACTCCCTTTCGGCGGCGGATGCCGACCGCTGCGGCGTCACCGCGCTACCGTCTCTCATTGACCCGCGCGCTCCGCCTTGCCATCAAACCCACATGAGTTTTGCCGCCCGTATCACCCGCACACCCATCCCGTTCAACCCCGAAGCCGGGGCCGATGCGCAATCTCTCTTCGCCAGCTTGCCGCCGGAGACGCGCGCGGTCCTTGAAGGGGCTGCCGGGTGCTCGAGCTATCTGCGCTCGTTGATGACGCGGGAAACGGACTGGCTGGCCGAGGCGCTCAGTCGCGACCCGTCGGAGGTTCTGCCGGCAGAATATGAACGGCTGCGACCGATGTCGCAGGGCGAGCTGAAATCCGGCTTGCGGCGGGCGAAGGGGCGCGTGGCGCTCTTTGCCGGGCTGGCGGATCTCGCCGGTGTCTGGTCGCTGGAGCAGGTGACCGGCGCATTGACGGATTTCGCCGACCTCTCGGTCGATCTGGCGATGAAGGCGGTGCTGGCGCGCGAGTTCGAGCGCGGCAAGTTTCCCGGCCAGACGCTGGACGATCTGCCGGAGGCGGGGGGCATGGTGGCGCTGGCCATGGGCAAGATGGGCGCGCATGAGCTGAACTATTCCTCCGATATCGACCTGATCATGCTCTTTGACGAGAGCCGCTACGAGGAAGCCGACTTTCTCGACGCGCGCGCGGGCTTCATCAAGGCCACGCGGCGGATGACGGCGCTGCTGAGCGAGATCACCGGCGAGGGTTATGTCTGGCGCACCGACCTGCGGCTGCGCCCGGACCCTTCGGTCACGCCGGTCTGCCTCGCGATGGAGGCGGCCGAGCGCTATTATGAGAGTGTCGGGCGGACCTGGGAGCGCGCGGCGCATATCAAGGCACGTCCCTGTGGCGGCGACCTTGCCGCCGGGAATGCCTATCTGGAGCGGCTGCGGCCTTTCATCTGGCGCCGCCATCTCGACTTCGCTGCCATCCAGGACGCGCATGACATGCGGCTGAAAATCAAGGAGCACAAGGGGCTGCACGAGACCGGCAGCCTCGACGGGCGCGATCTCAAGCTCGGCCCGGGCGGCATCCGGGAGATCGAGTTCTTCACCCAGACACGGCAGATCATCGCCGGCGGGCGCGACCCCTCCCTGCGTCTTCGCGAGACCGTCCCGGCACTGGCGCAACTGGCCGAAAAGGGCTGGATCCCGGACCGGCTCGCGGCGAGCTTCACCGAGCATTACCGTTTCCTGCGCGAGATCGAACACCGGGTGCAGATGGTCGCCGATGCCCGCACACATGCGCTGCCCTCGACCGAGGAAGGCTTCGATCTCATCGCGCGCATGTGCGGGCAGGGCGATACGGCGGCGTTCAAGGAAGAGATCGCCGCGCGGCTCTCGGATGTGCGCGAAACGGCGGAGGGGTTCTTCGCCCCCGGAGTCGCGGGGGCCGAAGAGGTTGTGATCGCCGATGAACCGGAGATCGTCGCGCGTTGGCGGCTCTACCCGGCGATGCGCTCCACCCGCGCGCAGGAGATCTTCGAACGGCTCAAGCCGGACCTGCTGGCGCGCCTGCATGCCGCCCCGAAACCGGAGGAAGCGCTCTCGGCCTTTGACGGTTTCCTCCAGGGGCTTCCGGCCGGGGTCCAGCTTTTCTCCATGTTTGAAGCGAACCCGCATCTGCGGGCGCTCATTGTCGATATCGCCTCCACGGCACCGGCGTTGGCGAGTTATCTCTCGCGCAATTCCCGGGTGCTGGACGCGGTGATCGGCGGCACCTTTTTCGAGCCCTGGCCGGGCCGGACGGCGCTGACGCTGGAGCTGGGGCAGCTTCTGTCGGAGACCGAGGATTACGAGACCCAGCTCGACGTGACCCGGCGCTGGCGCAAGGAATGGCATTTCCGGGTCGGCGTGCACCTGCTGCGCGGCATCGTCGATTCCGCCGAGGCGGGACGGCAATATGCGGATCTGGCGGAAGCCGTACTGGCGGCGATGCTGCCAGTGGTCTCCTACGAGTTCGCCCGCAAGCATGGCACACCGCCGGGACGCGGCGGTGTTGCTGTTGGAATGGGCTCGCTCGGGGCGGGATGGATCAATTCACGCTCCGATCTCGACCTGATCATGATCTATGATGCCGGCGATGCCGAAGCCTCGGACGGCCCGCGCCCGCTGCCCGTCGCGACCTACTACGCGCGGCTGACCAAGGCCATGCTCACCGCGATCACGGTGCCGACTTCGGAGGGACGTCTCTATGAGGTCGATATGCGGCTGCGGCCCTCGGGCAAGCAGGGGCCAGTGGCAACCTCGCTCGCCGCTTTCGACAGCTATCAGAAGGGGGAGGCCTGGACCTGGGAGCATCTCGCGCTGACCCGGTCGCGGCCCGTGGCCGGTAGCCTCGCGCTGCGAGAGGATATCGAAGCGGTGCGGCTGTCAGTGCTGGCACAGCCGCGCGATGGGGCCAAAGTGCTCGAAGATGTGCGCGACATGCGGCGGCGGCTGGCGGAAGCCAAGGGGCAGCAAGGGGTGCTGGATGTGAAACGCGGACCGGGCGGGATGCAGGATGTCGAACTGGTCGGGCAGGCGGGCGCGCTGCTGACCGGGGCCCATGCGCGCCGGACGGCGCCACAACTGGCGGGGAGTGCGCGTCGGGGCTGGCTGAGCAAGGCGGAAGCCGAACAGCTCACCGCGACCTACCGTCTGGCGCGGGCGGTGCAGAGCGTTGGCAAGCTGCTGGTGGATGGCCCGCTCGATCCGGAGACGCTGGGGCAGGGCGCGCGGGAAGTGCTCGCCCGGGAGACCGGTTTCGAGGATCTGGAGAGCCTGATTGCGGCGTTGCAGGCGCGCCGCTCCGCGGCTGCGGAGGTCATCGATGCGGCGCTGGACCGTCCGGTCGATGCCGGGGAGGGCGGGGCATGAAAGGCGACAGGTTGGACCCCAAGGCGCTGATCCGCGAAGCCTATCGCATCGAGGGGATTACCGAGCCGGAATGCCGCTCGATCTTCATGGATTGGGCGTTGTCCCTGCCGGAGGGAATGGAGGCGGCGGAGGCGCTGCCAGCGCTGGTCGCGCGCCATGCCGAAGCCGCGCCGGACCACCCGATGAGTGGTGTGCTGCGCGAAGGGCTGGCCGAGGGCGCAGGACCGCGCCGGCGGGGCGGTTGGAGGGGGCGTCGCGGACGCGCCTGAGGTGGTCTTGGGGCTGTGCGGACGCCATCGCGTCGAGAGGCGAAACCTGCCTCGAAATCGGGCAAAACGGCGATATTCCAGCCCGAGTCGCGGCAAATCCATGAATGCAACCGCAGCGTAACTATCTTGCCGGTTTCGTCGGCGATCTTTAGCTATGCATCTTTTGCGATCCGCCATGCTCTGAGCGCATGGCGGAAATTCCACCCGGGCAGGACTCGCCGAAGTCAGGGCAGGACTCCTTACCAATTTTTACATGTTGGGCCGAATGGCTCGGGTTAGCGGTCACAACGCGAAGGTGCGGCATCAAAAAGGCCGTTTCGGTCCTTAATCCATGATAGGGTGCCTTGGGCAGACCTGCGCGCGCGGCGTGTTTGCGGAAGATCCCGTGTCCGAAGGTGACATGTATCGTCCGACCAAAAACACATAGAATCGACCCGAAAGAAAAACGGTGAGCAAGATGAAAGATACTCTAGCCAAGACACCGGAGTTCCCCGGTGTACCCAGCGTAATCCACGGCAACGGCGCCATCGCCCAGGTGATGGGGCAGGTTTGCGGCGGGGTCATCGGTTACCCGATCACGCCCTCGACCGAGATTGCCGAGATCTACGAGGCGTTCCGCGCCGGGGGTGGGCAAAATATCTGGAACAGGCATCCGTTCTTCTTCGAACCCGAGGGCGAGCATTCGGCCCAGTCCGGCGCGCTTGGCGCCGCGCTCACAGGCGGTCAATATATCTCCAACGCCTCCTCCTCGCAGGGCATCCTCTACGGCATCGAAAGCCATTACGTGACCGTCGGCAAGAAAGTCGGCGGTTTCGTCATGCAGGTCGCCGCGCGCTCCGTCTCCCGCCACTCGCTCAACGTGATGGCCGGGCATGACGATGTCTACGCGCTGCTGCCCTCCGGCTACACCATCCTCTTCGGCTCCAACCCGCAGGAAGCGGCCGATCTCGCGGCGATCTCCTACAAGGTCTCCTCGATGTCGATGATCCCCGTCGCCAACGCGATGGACGGCTTCGTCACCTCGCACATGATGAGCGAATGCATGATGCCGGAAGATGCGCTGCTCGAGCGCTTCGTCGGCGACCCGAACGGGCGGATTCCGTGTCCGACCGTGGCCCAGGAAATGCTCTTCGGCGCCAAGGGCCGGGTCTTCCATCTCAAGCGCTATCTCGGCCGCCACAGCGCCGATCTCGTGCAATCCGACTATGTCGCGCTCATCGACTATCTCGACGCCAATGCCGAGGCGGTGGAAATCGACAATGCCGGCGATCTGGTCGGCGAAACGCTCGCCCATCTGCCCGAGGAACTGCACGCACAATGGCGCCGCCAATGGCTCGGCGCGCATGAGAAGGGGACGCGGCAGCGCGTTCCGGCGCAGGTCGACGTTCACAACCCCGGTCTCACCGGCGGGGTGCAGAACCAGCCCGACTACCAGGCCGGCGCCGTCGACCACCGCACCCATTTCGTCCGCGACGTGCCGCGCTTCGTCCGCGAAGCGATGGCCGAATACAGCGAGCTGACGGGCCGCGAATACTCCACCGTCAAGACCTTCGAATGCGACGACGCGGAGACCGTGCTTGTCGGGCTCGGCTCGGTCACCGATGACGCCGAGGCGATTGCCTCCTACCTGCGCCGCCAGGGCCGCAAGGTCGGCGTTGTGTCGGTCAAGATGCTCCAGCCCTTCCCGGAGGCCGAGATCGTCGAGGCGCTCAAGGGCAAGCGGGCGGTCACCATTCTCGAACGCTCCGACGTCACCGCGCTGACCGGTCTCGTCAATCAGGCGCTGGTCAAGGCGGTTGAGAACGCCGCCGAGCTGCGCTACCCGGACATCCCGGCGCTGACGGAGCTGCCCAAGCTGACCACCGCGATCTTCGGCCTCGGCGCGCATGACCTGCAGCCGCGGCACCTGATCGCCGCCTATGACAACATGGACGAGCGCTGCGAACCCTTCGTCTTCCTCGGCTCGCAATTCTTCTCCAAGACCCCGAGCCCGCAGCTTGCCGAGCTTCAGGACCGCCTCCGCGCGGCCTATCCCGAAACCGAGCTTATGGCGCTGGAAACCAAGCCCAACCCGCGCCTGCTGCCCGATGGCGGCCTGCGCATCCGGTTCCACTCGGTTGGCGGCTACGGCACCATCGCGACCGGCAAGCTCTTGACGGATATCCTCGCCAACGCCTTGCAGCTTCATTCCAAGGCCGCGCCGAAATACGGCTCCGAGAAATCGGGCGCCCCGACGAATTACTACATCACGCTCAGCCCCGAACAGGTGAAAATCACCAACGCGGACCTGGAAGATGTGGAAGTGGTGGTCTCTCCGGACCACAAGGTCTTTGCGCATTCCAATCCGTTGCGCGGATTGGTCGAGGGAGGCACTTTCGTTCTCCAATCGCAGCTCTCGCCGTTGGAGGTTTGGAACGAACTCCCCTCCACGATGCGCAAATTTATTGTCGACAAGAAGATCCGTTTCTTCGTGCTCGACGGGTTCTCCATTGCCAAGAAACACGCGCCGCGTCCCGAGCTGGAAACGCGGATGATGGGCATCGCCTTTATCGGCGCCATCTGCGGCAATGTTGAACGCATCACCGAAGGCGCGGATGCCGAGGCGGTGATGGAGAAGATCCGGACCCAGATCGCCAAGAAGTTCGGCGGCAAGGGTCAGGCGGTTGTCGATGGCAACATGGCGGTGATCCGCGATGGCGCCGAGGCGACGGTGCGGGTCGACTATTCCGCGCCCGACTTCGCCGCGGTGACCGAACAGGCCGATATCGCGCCGCAATTCTCCTCCGCAATTTCCGGCTCCATGTGCCGGATCGCGCAGGATGCCTCGCCCACCGGCCTGTTTGACGCCGAGTATTTCGAGGAAACCGTTGGCCGCCCGACCCGCGAGGGCACGGTTGGTGAAGCACCTGTTCTGCCCGGTGTCGGCATGTTCATGCCCTCCGGTACGGCGGCGGCGCGCGACAAGGGGCTCTTCCGGCGCGATGTGCCAGTGCTGGATCCGGAGCTTTGCACGGGCTGTCTCGAATGCACCATGGTCTGCCCCGATGCCGCCATCCCGGCCACAGTTGTCGATATTGACGACCTGCTGAAGACGGCGCTCAAGGAGATCGAGATGCCGGCGGCCGCCGCCGAGACGGTGCGCGATCATATCCGCGATATCGGCGCCAATGTCCGCGCCGCCTATCTCGCCACCAAGGAGCCGAAGGGCTTCGGCCAGCTGGTCGCCGAGGTGGTGGACTCCATCGAGGCCGAGAGCGCGGTCGTGAAGCGCAACCTCAAGCTGATGGCGGAAGGCGCGGCCCTGCTGCCGGTCTCTCGCACGCGGCCCTTCTTCGACGCGATGGAAGCGGAACGGGGCGGCTCAGGCGGTCTCTTCTCCGTGGTCGTGGACCCGTGGAAATGCTCCGGTTGCCTCGAATGCATCGATGTCTGCGGCCCGGCGGCGCTGAAGGAGGCGGAGCAGGATGAGCCGCTTCTGGAGAAGCTGCAGGCCGAGTTCGAGTTCCTCTCCAAGACCCCGAACACGCCGGCGCGCTTCATCGAGCACGCTTTCGATCCGGGCGGCGACATCAAGCGCATGATGCTGGACCGCGACACCTATTACGCCACGACCGGCGGGCATGGTGCTTGCCGCGGCTGCGGCGAGGTGACGGCCCTGCGCCAGGTGGTTTCGGCCACCCATGCGATTCATGACCGCAAGCTCAAGGCGCATGTGCATGAGCTGGAGGACCTGATCGCCGAGTTGGAAGCAAAGCTTCCGCAGGTCGGGGATGACGCGGCCCGCACGGCCCGCATCACCGAGGCGGTGTCGGTGCTCAACAAGCGGCTCTTCCTGATGGAAGGCGGCCCGACCGGCAATGGCCCGGCGGCGATGGTCGTGGCGAACGCCACCGGCTGTTCCTCGGTCTATGCCTCCACCTTCCCCTACAACCCCTACCAGGACCCCTGGGTGAACTCGCTCTTCCAGGACGGCCCGGCGCTTTCCAAGGGGATCTTCGAAGGGATCACGGCCTCCGCCAATGTCGACTTCAAGGCGATGCGGGTGGCCAAGCTCGAGCTGGCGGATGCCTATGACACCGCCGATGACGCCTTCCTGCGCAAGTTCGAATGGCAGGATTACAACCCGGCCGAACGGGCGCTGCTGCCGACGGTGATCAACATCTCCGGCGACGGCGCGGCCTATGATATCGGCTTTGGCGCGCTCTCGCGGCTGCTGGCGTCCAACACGCCCGTGAAGGTGATGGTGCTCAACTCGGGCGTCTATTCCAACACCGGCGGGCAGGCCTCCACGGCCTCGCTCTCGGGGCAGGACAGCGACCTTTCCCGCTTCGGACCTGCCAGCCAGGGCAAGCAGGAAGACCGCAAGGAACTCGGCATGATCGCCGCCTTCCACCCGGAAGTCTTCGTGGTGCAATCGGCAGCGGCGATGCCGGGGCACTTCCTCAAGAGCCTGATGGGCTACCTTCAGCACAGCTCCAGCCCGGCCCTGCTCGATGTCTACACGCCCTGTCAGGCCGAGCATGGCATCGCCGACGCAGCCGCCTCGCAGCGCGCCAAGCTCGCCGTAGAGGCCCGCGTCTCCCCGCTCTTCGTGCATGACCCGAAGGCCGGTGAGACCATCGAGGAGCGCTTCTCGCTCGACGGCAACCCGGCGGTGGACAAGGACTGGACCACCTTCACCCTCGAATATATCGAGGATGGCAAGCTCCAGCTGAAGGACGTGCCGCTGACGCCAGCGCATTTCGCTTTCGACGAGACCCGCTTCAAGAAGCAGTTCCGTCCGCTGGCCGCCAATGCCAACGGGGTTCCGGTCGAGCTGTTCATCGACATGACCCCGGCCGAACGCGCCGATAAAGTGCCTTACGTGCTGGTCACTGATGCCGACAAGCGCCTCGTCAAGCTGGAGGTGGGCAACACGGTGGTGCATCTGGTCGAGGAACGGCGGCGGTCCTGGCGGACGCTGCAACACCTCGCCGGGCAGGTGGTCGACAAGCTCGACGCCGCGCATCACGCCGAGATCGACGCATTGCAGCAGCAATACGAAGAGGCGGTCGAGGCGCGCGAGGCGACGATGGACTCCATCGCCACCGGCATGAGCGAGCTGGCAGCAGCCTCCGGCGCCCCGGCGGCGGTCGGTCTGACCGGCGGTCTGGCGCCTGTTGCGGGGGCTACGGCACCTGCGGCGGCACCGGCACCGGCAGCGGCAGGCAATGGTGGTGCACTTCCGCATATCGCGGAAGAGGACATCCCGCTCTGTTCGGACTGCAAGACCTGCTACCAGGAGATCCCGGAGCTCTTCGAGCTGACCAAGATCGTCGTGGACGGGGAGGCCAAGTCGGTCGCCCGCACCATCCCCGGCGCGCTTGAGAGCCTCGAGATCACCGACGAGCTTCGGGCGCGGGTCGCCAAGGTGGCCGCAAACTGCGACTCGGAGATCATCAAATGAACGTAGAGGCTTCAACCACACAGGACGATCTGTTCCAGCAACAGATCGAAGTCCTGAAGAAGCACCTGATGGCGGATCCACGCTCGCTCAGGAACATCTTCGTCGCCGACGGAACCCAGGCCATGGCCTGGGAATTCCAGCAGCCTGAGATTTCCGGCAAGTTCATCGGTGTGCTCTGGAACCTGCTGCTCAAGGAGGACGATATGTCCACCACGCTGCAGCGTTTCCTCTGGGACCTGCCGCTCAAGTACAAGCGCAAGTTCGTCAAGGCGCTCGATACCCATCTCTCGGGCCGCTACCCGATGTTCGACGGGCTCTCCAAGGGCTGGCCGGCGGAAAGCTTCATCCCGCCCTATGTCCGCCCGCCCGAAGATCGCGCGGAGGATTTCGAGCTGGTGAACACCGGCTATCTCGGCTACCGCGCGCTCGGCTATTCCCTGCGCGAGGTGGATTTGTTCGTCTGGCTGGAGGTCATGCGCGACAAGCAATGCGATGACCGGCCTTGCGAACTTGGCGTGCTCAAGGAGCGCATCGCCAACCGCGCCGAGACCAAGATCGGCGGGTGTCCGGTCAAGATCCACATCCCCGAGATGCTGGACCTGATGGGCAAGGGCAAGATCAAGCAGGCGTTGCAACTGATCGAAAGCGCCAACCCGCTACCGAACGTCACGGGCCGGGTCTGTCCGCAGGAGAACCAGTGCCAGGGGGTGTGCAAGCACACCAAGCGGCCGATCGAGATCGGGCAGCTGGAATGGTACCTGCCCGAGCATGAGAAACTCGCCGACGAGGATCGGCTGGAGCGCTTCAAGGGTATCGTCAGCCCCTGGGAACGCGCCGAGAAGCCGCCCGTGGCCATCGTGGGCTCCGGCCCGTCCGGCCTGATCAACGCCTACCTTCTGGCGGTCGAGGGATATCCGGTCACCGTCTTCGAGGCCTTCCATGAGCTGGGCGGCGTTCTGCGCTACGGTATCCCGGAGTTCCGTCTGCCGAACACGCTGATCGATGACGTGGTGCAGAAGATCGACCTTCTGGGCGGCAAGTTCGTCAAGAATTTCGTGGTCGGCAAATCGGCGACGCTGGACGATCTCAAGGAAGCTGGCTTCTGGAAGATCTTCGTCGGCTCCGGCGCCGGCCTGCCGACCTTCATGAACGTTCCGGGCGAACACCTGAACGGGGTGATGTCGGCGAACGAGTTCCTGACCCGCGTCAACCTGATGCGCGGCCGCTCGCCGGAATTCGAGACCCCGCTTCCCGAGGTGAAAGACCGCCACATCCTGATCGTCGGCGGCGGCAACACGGCGATGGACGCCGCGCGCACCGCACGGCGGCTGGGTGGTAAGGTGACCATCGTTTACCGCCGCACCAAGGCAGAGATGCCGGCCCGTGTCGAAGAGCTGCATCACGCGCTGGAAGAGGGGATCGAGGTGGCCGAGCTGCGCGGCCCGACGGAATTCGTCGGCGACAGCCACACCCATTTCGTCACCCATGCCATCGTCGATGTGAACGAGCTGGGCGAGCCGGATGCCTCCGGGCGCCGGCGTCCGCAGGCCACTGGCGAGCAGATCACCATTCCGGCCGATCTGGTCATCATGGCGCTTGGCAACAAATCCAACCCGATCATCCCGGAGGCGGAGCCGGATCTGAAGCTCTCCAAATGGGGCACCATCGAGGTCGAGGAAGGCCAGGAGACCTCCATCAAGGATGTCTACACGGGCGGCGACGCGGCGCGTGGCGGTTCGACGGCGATCCTTGCGGCGGGCGACGGCCAGGCGGCTGCGCGCCAGATCGTCGGCGACATTCCCTTCGATGCCGACGAGATCAAGAAGCGCGTCGAAGGCGCCAAGGCCTATACCGATATGGGACAGGCGCGGCAGGTCATCACCGTGCATCGCGACGTGGCCGATGGCATCGTCGAGATGTCGGTCCATGCGCCGGTCGTGGCCAAGGCGGCGAAGGCCGGGCAGTTCGTCCGCGTGTTGGCCAGTGACGATGGCGAGCTGATCCCGCTGACGCTGGCCGATTGGGATGCCGATAAGGGCACGATCGACATCGTGATCCAGGGGCTCGGAACCTCTTCCAAGCTGATCAACCTGATGCAGGAAGGCGAGGCCTTCTCCGGCATTGCCGGCCCGCTCGGGCGGCCCAGCGATGTGCATGCCTACGGCGCGGACGAGACGGTTGTCTTCACCGCTGGCGGTGTTGGCCTTCCGGCGATCCTGCCGATTGCCAAGGCGCATCTGAAGAAGGGCAACCACGCCACTATGATCATCGGCTTCCGGTCCGCAGGGCACCTGTTCTGGACCGGCGAGGATGACCGGATGGGCAAACTGAAGGCCAAATATGGCGATCAGCTCGACATCATCTACTGCACCAATGACGGCACGTTCGGCACCGAGGGCTTCGTGACCGGTCCGCTGGGCGAGATGCTCAAGGACGGCAAGATGTCCAAGGGGCGCAAGCTGGCCGAGGTTATCTCCGTCGGTCCGCCGATGATGATGCGGGCGGTGAGCGACCTGACGCAGCCTTACGAGGTGCCGACGGTTGTCAGCCTGAACTCGATCATGGTCGATGCGACGGGCATGTGCGGTGCCTGCATGGTGCCGGTGCTGCGCGATGGCAAGCCAATGCGGATGCATGCCTGTATCGACGGGCCGGAATTCGACGCCCATACCGTCGAGTGGGACAAGTTCATGCCGCGCTTCAACCAGTTCAAGGCGCAGGAAGTGCGCAGCCTGGAAGAGCACGGGCTGGCCTGAGCCTGATCGCCGACGCGGAGTTTGGCCGGTGCGCAGAGATGCGCGCCGGCCTTGGTTTTTTGAGCTTGTTGCCGTGCCAGCGCCTGCCCGTCCCGGCAGGCTGGCGCTTTGTTATCGGCGCGCAACGGATAGAACTTCTTCGGACTTGGCTGGGTTTGAGGGCAGACATCGGACATCTCTGCGCCATCCCACGGGCAGGCGCCGGCATGGCTCCCGCTGCGCGCTGCGAAGGTCCGCTCAGGTCGCATGCATGGTTTCTGTCGCCCGGCGCGGCCCGATCCGTTCAGCTCTCGAACGCGTAACCCACGCCATAGACCGAACGGATCGGGTCCCAATCCCCGGTCACGGCTTTCATCTTCTGCCGGATGTTCTTGATATGGCTGTCGATTGTCCGGTCGATGACGGCGGCGTCATCCGGAAAGACCAGATCGAGCAGTTGCGCCCGCGAGAAGACCCGTCCCGGGCGTCGGTGCAGCGCCTCCAGTAGCTGGAACTCGCGCCGGGTCAGGTCCACGGGTTTGCCGCCAAGGCTGACCTTCCAGGTCTCGCTGTCGAGGTCGAGCCGGTGCGGATCAACCGTGTCAGACGTCTCACGAGGCAGGGAGCGCCGCAGGATCGCCCGCACCCGCGCCACCAATTCGCGCGGCGAGAAGGGTTTGCAGAGATAGTCGTCCGCCCCGAGCTCCAACCCGAGAAGACGATCGATCTCCTCGACCTTCGCCGTCTCCATGATGATGGGAACATCGCTCTTTGCCCGCACCTCGCGGCAGATCGTCAGCCCGTCCTTGCCCGGAAGCATCAGGTCGAGCACCACCAGCGCCGGCGCGACGTCCAGGATGCGCTTCACGGCATGTCGGCCCTCGGACAGGATCTCGACATCATATCCGGCCTGCTCGAGATATTGCTTCAGGATATCGGCCAGTGCGGCCTCGTCCTCCACGATCAGGATCTTGTCATTCACGTCCATTTTCCGGTCCTTCCAGCGGCAGCGCGATGCGAATGCGCAGCCCTCCAAGCGGTGAGAGATCGGCCGCTATTGTGCCGCCATGGGCATCGACCATGGCGTGGCAGATGGCAAGGCCGAGGCCGGAGCCGCCATGTGCCCGTGAACGCGACGCATCGGCGCGGTAGAACCGTTCGAAGAGTTGCGCCATCGATTCCTCCGGCGGGGCTGGCGGCGTGTCCTCGAAGGTCACGAGGGCGCGGCCATCCTCGATGCCTGCGCTCACGCGCAGCTCTCCCGGCGCCGTCGTGTAGCGCAGCGCATTTGAGAGCAGGTTGTCGAAGACCTGTCCGAGCCGTTCCGGGTCGCAGGTCAGCGGGATCGGCCCATCGATATCCTGTGACAGCCGCAGCCCGGCCTCTTCCATGCGCTGCGCGACCAGGGTCAGCCGGGTTTCGAGCAGCGCGGCAAGATCCGTCTGCCTGCGAACGGTGGTGATCCGCTGCTCCCGCGCGAAGGAAAGCGTCTTCAGATCGGCGACGAGCCGCGACAGCCGCATGATAGAATCATGCATCTCCTCCAGCGTCTTGTCGTCTGCCTGCCGAAGACCGTCCTGCATTGCCTCGATCTCGGCGCGCAACACGGCAAGCGGGGTCTGCAACTCATGCGACGTATCGGAGATGAGCTGCTGTGTCGCGTCGCGTGCGGCCTGCAACGAGGCAGCGAGGGAGTTGGTGTGGTCGATCAGCCGTCCCAACTCGTCGCGGCGGGTGTTTGGGATACGGGCTTCGAAATCGCCATCGGCCAAGGTGCGCGCGCCGGCTTCCAATGCGCGGATCGGGGCGAGCAGTTGGCGCGCCATAAGGATCGCGGCGAGCGCCGAGAGCGCCGTCGCGAAGAGCGCCGCGATGCCGAGAGTGACATACTGGCTGCGCAGGAAGACGAGGCCGACCATGGTTCGTGCCCCGCGCGGGGCGGTCAGCCCGACATAGCCGAGCACCGGCGCGTCCGGATCGGCGGCAGGGATCGGGCGGCGGGCGGAAAGCGGTTCCCGCGTGCCGGGGGCGATCAACTCCTCGCCATCCGGACCGAGCAGGAATGTCCGGTCGCCGAACTGGAACGGATCACCACCGGGGGGCGGCGGCTTGGGATGTCCCGGCGGCGCGGCAAGGAGCGCGGGCCTACGGGGAGGGCCTTTGTCGTCGGGGCCGGTCGTCTTTATGAGGATCTCGTGCCAGAGCAGGGTCTTGGCGACGAGATCCGGCCAGTTGGGGGCGTCGGGATCATGGCGGTCGGTCAGGGCAACCACGAGGTCGTCCAGCCGCGACAGCTCTGCCTGCAGCAAATAGCGGGAAAACCCGTCCCGCATCGACAGGGCGGTCAGGCCGACAAGGGTCGCGATGATCAGGACCGCGGCAAGGGCAAAGGCGACGAAAAATTGCGCCGCCAGGGAATGGCGGATGGATGTCATGGCGGCAGGTCTATCCACCTTTGTGAAGCCAGTATGAAGCCCCCGAAGAGGAATCCGCAGGTGTTTCATTCCTGCCGCAGGTGCGATCACGGGAATAGCTCCGATCAGTGTATTGAAAGAACAGGGAAAAGTGGATTTCTGTTTGTTTTTTCGCGGGATCAGAGCGTTTTTCGTATTCGCTTCCAACTGGCTCCACCTTCGAGCGCGAGATTGCCCCTTGAGGCGGTTGCCCAACGAGGCACCACGCGCAAATCGAGAAGGACCCGCAGCATGACCCCGAACCCCTGTCTGTCCGGCGATACCTGCCCCCGTGGTGCTGCCGTCGATCTATCTCCAGTCCCGGGCTGACACCCCGGATCGAAGGCTTTCCTCCGACCCTGTCGACGACCAATCCAATGTCCTTCCTGGACACGTGACATCGGAGGATCGTCCTGTCCGGCGCCACGGCGCCGTGCAGGACACCCAACCCGTTCGGAAAACCGGGCGGGAAAAACAGAACCGATTGATGCGGAGTTTCAACATGACCCGACTGACAAAAGACCTGCGCCAGATGATGCTGGCACGTGTGGTCGTCATCACTGTTCTCGCCACCTCTGTACTGGCGGCGGCCAGCATTGCCGATGCCCAGCAGCAAGGCGACCGCCCCGAGGGGCCTCCGCCCGAAGCCATCGAGGCCTGTGCGGGCAAGGCGGTGAATGACGCCTGTTCAATGACCATGCGCGGCAAGGGCGAGACCGTTTCAGGGCAGTGCACGGCCACGCCCGACAAGAAGATTGCCTGTTTGCCGGAGGGTGCACCGCTCCCGCCGAAATCCTGATCTGTCCCCGTAAACCACAGGATTGCCGGAACCGGCTCACTTGCCGGCCTGTCGACTTCCCCGACAGGCCGGCCTTTTTCCATGTCCCGATCCGGAGCGGCAGAGGCCTCAGGGCGCGTTCAGCTCAGCGCGCCATCGAGATAGGTTTTGAGTGTCGCTTCCGTTCCATTGACCCAGAGCGAATTGAGCGCACGGGCGAAGGCTTCCCGAAAGATCGGGGACTGGCCGACCTCGCCATAGATATCGCTCATCTCCAACCAGGCCTCGGGGCGGTTGCGCGCTTCCTTGGAGGTTTCGACCAGGCGGTCCCAGGCGGGATCGTTCTCGGGGATCTCTTCGTGCAGTTCCCCGGTTCCGAAGCAGTAGCGGCACCAGAGCGCGCTCGCCAACGCAAGGCCATCGACGGAGCGGCCCGCCGCGAGGCAGTCGGCGGCGGATGGGACGATGAATTTCGGTTGCCGGTTCGAGCCGTCATGGCAGAGCCGGGCCAGGGTGTCCTCGACGCGCGGGTTGGAAAAGCGCGCCTCGATCAGCTTGAAATACTCGGTGAGCGACGTGTCCGGCACCGGCGGCACGATCGGGATCACTTCCTCGGTCTCGACCTTCTCCAGGAAGCCGCGTACAAGCTCATGCGCCATGGCGTCATGGGCATAGGTCAGCCCCAGCAGAGCCCCCGCATAGGCGATCATCGCGTGGCCGCCATTGAGGATACGGATCTTCATATGCTCGTAAGGCGTGACGTCGGGGACGAACTGCACACCCACCTCTTCCAGCGCTGGCCGCCCGGCGGTGAACTTGTCCTCCAGCACCCATTGCCGGAAGGGCTCGCAGAAGACCGGCCGCGCATCCTCGATACCGAAGGTCTCGCGCAGATGGGTGACGCGGGCCTCGGTCGTGGCCGGGGTGATGCGGTCGACCATACCATTGGGGAAGGCGACATTTTCGCCGATCCAGGCGGCAAGTTCCGTATCCTGTCCGGCGGCGATGCCGAGGACGGCGGCGCGGCAGACATCGCCGTTATGAGGGACATTGTCACAGGACATGACCGTGAAGGGCACCTGACCGGCAGCCCGGCGCGCCCGCAGTCCGGCGACGATGGCGCCGAATATCGTGCCCGGCGCATCCGGGTTGGCGATATCGGCGAGGATCGCGGGGTGGTCGGGATTGAACCCGCCGGTCTCGGCGGAGACGAAATAGCCACCCTCCGTGACCGTCAGCGACACAATCCGGATTGCAGGATTTTCCATCGCCCGCAGGATCCCGGCATGGTTGGCGCTCACCGGTGCGAAGTCTGTCATCACGCCGATGATCCGCCCGGCATCGCCGGAAGCATCCTGTTCGAGCACCGTGTAGAGGCAGTCCTGCTCCTTCAGGCCCTCCCGCATCGTGGTGTCGGCCGGCATGACCCCGGCGCCGAGAATGCCCCAGTCCGGCGCGCCGCCCTTTGCCAGCAGATCGTCGAGATACACCGCCTGGTGGGCGCGGTGGAAATTCCCCAGACCGACATGGAGAATACCGGCGGTCACTTTCGAGCGGTCATAGGCGGGGCGTGCGATCTCCGGATGCAGATCACCAAGCGTGTCGGCGGAAAGTTTCATGGTTTCAGCTCATCCATTGGCCGCCTTCGACAGGCATTGCTCGGGGCGGCGATACAATCGGCCTCTGCGGAGGCTCTGTGCAATCTCCGCGCCGGCCCCGGGACCGACGCGGCAGGCTGTCTGGTCGGGCTCAGCCGATTGCCAATCCCTGTGCGTCGAACCTGTGGAGGTGTTCCTTCATC